>CALURU010000049.1 GCA_944323255.1 Candidatus Gastranaerophilales bacterium | reverse complement strand
TGGGAAAGTACATTTACCCCCGCCCTGACATTTGATTGTGTAGTTGTGTCATCTGACTGGGAAAGTGCATTTACCCCCGCCCCTTGAGGGAGGGGGGTAGGGGGTGGGGTTATTATATTTTTAATATAATTTTTTAAATATTCAATAACCCCTTCAATATTCTTATCAATATCGTTATTCCAGAACCGAACTACCCGATATCCGCATTTTTGCAAAAAGGCATCCCTTTGTTTATCATAATCTATTTTTGCCTGTTCATTATGCTGACCGCCGTCAAGTTCTATAATCAGACCTAATTCCGGACAGAAAAAGTCTGCTATATAATCTCCAATAGGCTGCTGCCGTCTAAATTTGTAACCCAGCTGAGATTTTCTAAGATATTGCCATAGTTTTCTTTCCTGCTCTGTTGCATTATTTCTTAACTCTTTTGCATAAAGTTGGGCTTTTTCAGTATAATTTTCAGTTTGACCCCACCCCGAAATCGGAGATTTCGACCCTCCCTCAAGGGGAGGGTTGTTCTGCTCCTGATAAGATGCAGGTTTCAAAAATACTTTAAGTGTTCCTCTTGTTGTGGAAGTCATTTCCAAATCTTTGTATGCTTCTTCAGCAAGAACCACACCTTCGCAGTCGAAATTTGAAAAACAAATATCCGATACAATTTCCTCCATATCAGGATTTATTGAAATTTTTAGTTCGTAATAATTGCTCATATACAGTAATCCAAATCTATTTTCGAAACATCAATCAATTCTTTTAATTTTCACAAAAATTGTGAATGATATCTCATTACTCCTTTAAAATTTTGAATTCTTCATCTGATATGTGAGCTTTTTTAACTCTTTCTAAGTAAAATGTTTGATTTTGAAATTTATGATAAAGAGCAATTCCAGATTTATTGCTTATACAAGCTTCTCTTTGAGGTCCAAATTCTATCATTGTACAAGGCTGATCTTCAATCATTTCTTTTCTACTTATCACTTGAGGTTCAGGATAGTCTAATAAAGACATGCCAACCGGTTTTCTCCAGTAAACCATATGCCCTACAATATTTAAAGCATTTTCTCGTCGCATTTCTTCGGCAACAGGCGTTTCTGTTAGTTTTTTAGTTTTTACATCATATTTATACAATGTATCGCCACCATCATAAAAATAAACCGTTTCTATTTTGTCATTATTCAAAAACATAGTTTTGAATTTATCACCTTTTATGTATGATTTGAGATGTATGTATTCATTATTCTTATTCAATGTTTTAACATCTATTACATATGAAACGTTAATCCCTCTTCTTATGTATAAGTTGCCAAAACTAGCATCTATATTGGTACAAGCTGTTAAAAGGAAGCTTGTCAAAATTAAAAATACAATTTTTTTCATATTAATTCTCCAAAAATCTTCCCATAGCTCTAAATTTATTGTATCTTTCTTGTTTTAATATTTCAGGAGACTTCTTATCTAACTCTTTTAAAGCATTTAATATAGAGTTTTTCATATTACTCGCAGTTACATTATAATCACAGTGAGCACCGCCTAAAGGTTCTTTGATTTCTTCGTCAATAATTCCTAACTCCAATAAGTCCTTGGAAGTTATCTTGAGAGCCTCCGCAGCGTCTGCGAATCTTGAAGCATCTCTCCAGAGAATAGAAGCACAGCCTTCCGGAGAAATAACCGTATAATAAGCGTGTTCAAGCATCATTACTCTGTCTGCGACTGCGAGTCCAAGAGCTCCGCCGCTGCAGCCTTCGCCTGTTATAATTGAAACAATCGGAACATTGAGCTTTGACATTTCTCTTAAATTCATAGCAATCGCAGCGCCCTGTCCGGTTTCTTCTGCCTTAATCCCCGGATAAGCCCCGGGTGTATCAATGATTGTCACAATCGGCATATTAAATTTATTTGCGTGTTTGAAAAGTCTCAATGCTTTTCTGTAACCTTGGGGCTGCGGCATACCGAAATTATATTCCAGATTTTCTTTGGTATTTTTACCTTTCTGGATACCGATAATCATTACCGGTTTGCCGTCAATTTTAGCGATACCGCCTATTATGGCTCTGTCGTCCATACCTTCTCTGTCACCGTGAAGTTCGATAAAATTTTCACACATTAATTCTACATAGTCCAAAAATTTTGGTCTTTCAGGATGCCTTGCAATTTGTAATTTTTGTGAGGGTTTCAATTTTGAATACAACTCCTTTTTGTAATCTTGAGCCTGTTTTTCAAAGTCCTGAATTTGGCTGTTCAAATCCATGCCTGACTCTTCGCTCATTTTTTTAAGTTCATCTATTTTTTTCTGTATTTCTACTATTGGTTTTTCAAAGTCTAATACTTGTGCCATTTTCTTTTTTATACTCCATGCATATCTAAAATATTAGCCAGTGTTTTTCTTAAATTCTTTCTCTTAGAGACTATATCCACCTGACCGAATTTAAGCAGATATTCTGCCGTTTGGAAATCCTCAGGAAGCTTTTGTCTTATAGTCTGTTCGATAACTCTTCTTCCTGCAAAACCGATTCTTGCACCCTGCTCTGCAATAATAATATCGCC
>CALURU010000048.1 GCA_944323255.1 Candidatus Gastranaerophilales bacterium | reverse complement strand
TGTAGTAAGGAGATATGTATTGATGAATTTCATGAATATTCCGGCTATAAAAAACCAACAACAGGCTTTAATTAAGGGGAATTATAAGAAAATTTTAACCCACGAGCAGGCACATAAGCGTGCAGGCGGCGCTTTAGCCGGTGCTATTGTTATTGAAAAAAATGCGCAGGGAATTCCTGTTGGCGGACATGTTTCAATCAAAATGCCGACTTTGAACCCGAAAAACCCGCAGCACACTATTGATAATGCAAACACCGTTATCAATTCCGCAATGGCTCCTTCTGATCCTTCCAAACAGGATTACAGAGTCGCTGCACAGGCCAAAACAGTAAAAAACCAGGCAATTAATTTACAGAACAAGCAAAAGAGGATTGATTATTATGCTTAAAAGCTTCTTTATTTTAATTTATAATTTATTAAATCCGCAATACAGCTATGTTCCGGTAAGAAACGATTACGATATCTAGCCGTTTTTCGTAGCACTTTTACTTCTAAGTTCTCTGTGGAATGTTATAGCAAATCTGTGAGCTTCATCCCTGATTCTCTGGATGAGGTATAGGGCGTTGGAATCACGGGGGAGCAAGATTGATTCGGATTGGTGCGGAAGGAACACTTCTTCCTCACGTTTTGCAAGTGAGACAAAATCGATTCCGCCTTCGCCGACTTTAATTCCCATTCCTTCGACAATTTGCATAACACTTGAAAGCTGTCCCTTTCCACCGTCTATGATTATCAAATCTGGCTTTTCCCATTTTGGTTCTCCGAGACGTGAAAGCCTGCGGGACAAAACTTCTTTCATAGACAAAAAGTCATCCGGTTTGCCCTCTGTAGAGCGGACTTTGAATTTTCGATACGCACTTTTTTTCGGGAGTCCGTTTTGGAAAACAACCATTGAAGCAACCGTATTTGTGCCCTGAATATGCGAAATATCGTAGCATTCAATTCTGTTAGGAAAATTTGTAAGATGAAGTTTTTCTGCAAGATAAGACCCGACTTCGTTAAAATCATCCCTAATTTGCGCCATTTTTTTGATTCTTGCATTTTCAAGAACATTCGTCACGTTTTTCACGGCAAGTTCATACAGTTCTTTGTATTTGCCTCTGCCGCCTGCTCTGGCATAATTTATGGTTATTTTTTTGCCGGAAATCACTTTCAACCAATCTTCATAAAGCTCTTTATCTCCGACTGCTTCCAGATCCTGAGAGATAATTTTGTCCGGAAATTCCAGCTTCAAGCCGGTATAATATTCTCTAAAGAAAGTTTCAAAATATTCTGTCTTATCAATATTATCAACAAAATATGTGAAATCTTTTTTATCAATCAGACGCCCTTCTCTAATCATAAGGATTACAACCGCAAAAATACCATCCTCGTAAATTGCGGCAATAATATCTTCATTAAGCTTGGTATTTTCGTAAACAACTTTTTGTCTCTCAAGCGTTTTTTGCAAATCCAGATAGCTGTCACGCATTTTTGCAGCTTTTTCAAATTGCTCTGTTTCAGCATATTTCTGCATCTGGAGCTGAATCTGTTTCAATAATTCAGTCTGCTTGCCGCTCAGGAATAATTCCACCTGATGAATAAGTTTCTGATACTCCTCCGGTGTAACTTTTCCCTGACACGGCGCAAGACATTTCCCAATATGATAATACAGGCATGGGCGGTTAGAAAACTTAGGTGTCTTGCACTGCTTGAGCGGGAATAATTTTTTCAAAAACTCAAGCGTAGCATACATTGCGCCCACATCCGTGTATGGACCGTAAAACCTGCCTTTATCCGGATTTAGATTTTTCTTTCTTACAACCTGAATCCGCGGAAAATCCTCATCAGTTATCAGGAAATAAGGATATTTTTTATCGTCTTTTAGTAAAATATTGTATCTCGGCTTATGCTTTTTGATTAAATGAGATTCAAGAATAAGAGCTTCGACTTCCGAATCCGTTATTATGTATTCAAGTTTTTCAATCTGAGAGACGAGGACATTTGTTTTAACGCTGTCATGCTGCTTATGGAAATAGCTGTAAACACGGCGTTTAAGATTTTTAGCTTTCCCGACATAAATAATCTCGCCGTCTTTATCGTAATAAATATAGCAGCCCGGTTGATCCGGCACAAGCTTTATTGTCTCTTTTAAAGTCTCATTCATACAACTATTATACTTTTTCTGCGCCGAAAATCACAATATAATTTTTTTCGATTTCCTTTTGAAAAGATTCCGGAATATTATTATAGTCCAGAATATCAACAATAATAGGAATATCGCTGTTATTTACAAGCTCTTTTAATTCATAAATGTATTTTAATTAGTGAATAGTGAGTAGTGAATAGAAATGTAGGTCAGCGAGATTTTATAAATCAACTTTTGAGACATCTACAAGTTCCAGAAAGTCTATTTCGAAAGCATCTGCAAGTTTTTCCAGTGTTTCAATGGTCGGTGAGACTTCTCCTCGTTCAATTTTCCCTATTGTATTTTTATTTAAATTTGCTTCAAATGCCAGCTCTTCCTGAGATAAATTCCTTTTCAATCTCTCAAATTTAACTTTTAAACATATCTTATTATTTATAGTGCTCTTTTTGTTAGTCATAACACCTATTATAATAGTCTATTGACAAAAAGTTTACAAACTCTTATAATATTTTTAAAAACCATTGTAATAGTTTAGAGGTGTGATACTATGAAAGAAGAAAGTTTGAATTTGCTGGACGAAATTAATAGTACTATTCAGGAAAACAAAACAACATTGGAAATTTTAGTTTCATACTGCGATAACAATCCCGAAAAACAACTGGTTGATATTGCAGAACTTTTAAGACAGGTTCTTACCAAACAGAAAAAAGCACTTACAGATTCAAATAAATTCTCCGGTGATTTATATAAATATTTGTTTAAAGTTAGTTAAAAATTGCTTTCATCCCCCACCCCAACCCTCCCCCTTGGAGAGGGAGTGCCCCAAACTTAGCGTTTTATCTACAAGCTTGCCATTATTATGCTAAGATTGATAATAATTTAGGATTTCACAAAAAACTGTTTCAAATACTGACC
>CALURU010000047.1 GCA_944323255.1 Candidatus Gastranaerophilales bacterium | reverse complement strand
TTTTTCGTTGTCCGTATCGTTTCTACGAATTAACAAGTTCTTCGTCTTCAGCTATTCTGTTGTCAATGTACTTTTAAATTTCACAACAAGCCTTTTGTTTTATTTTGCTATTTATATAAAATTTAAGGCTCAGCATTTTGTGAAGATGACCAGATTACTTAATTCCTCCGGCTGTATGTTTTTCATACTTCATCAACACGGGGTACTTAACCCGACAGACTCGTTTCTTTTGTCTGTCCCGGTTCTCTCAACCGACATTTATTATCATATTTCATCAATTTTAAATGTCAACACCCTTTTTAAATTTTTTTTATTTTTATTTTACAATTCTTTACATCAACCGTAAAACATCGCAGAAACAAGGCTTTACTGTTTTTTAATCAATCCGGTTTTTAATTTAAATTCATACTCGTTCATGTAAGAAAATTTTTCTAACAATTTTCTAAACTGATCTTTTGCTGTTAAAAGAACGTCTTTACCATTTTCTGAAGCATATAGCATGTGGGAAGGCTTTCCGTTTGCAAAACCTTTATTATAACGAATTGTAATGTGATCTGAGTTAGGCACTTCCGCAAATCTCCTTACCGCCGAACAAAATTGTTTATATTTTGCAGGTGAATTCATTTTTTGGTAGTAAGCATCTGCGGCGTTCAAGAATTTATCATCAAAGCTTGCCTTAAAAGCAACTGCAGGTTTTACCGGTGAGACTGTCGTACTATATTGCATAAATTTTCTCCTTTTATATTTATACTTAAAACTCATAAATTTTTTTTTTGCGCCTAATAATTTATACAAAAAAAAAAAGACTAATTTCATTAGTCTTTTCAATAATTAAGTGTAGAAAAATTGTGTGTGAAAACTTATTCAGTCATGCCCATTAACTTATCCATCACTACATCCATTACGGCAGGAGCAAGTTCTTCACCGAACTCTTCCTGTACAACTCCGTAAATCATTTCAAACTGTTCCATGTAGCCTGCAACTCTGTCCTGTGTCGCAGCATCTACTTCTCCTACTTCAGCTGCTGCCTGCGGGGCTGCAACGAAGAAATTATTACTTGCAAGAAAATCCATTACTTTTGAAGGATCTACCTGAGTTTCTTCATAATTATTTACTAAAGCTTGTTCCTGAGGATTTGCTTCTTTTGAAACATCCTCTCTTCTTTGCGGCATATATCCGCCTACGCCGTAATTGCCATATCCTGAAAGTCTTCCGATTCCGTCTGTCATTTTTCTACTCCTTTTTTCTTTTCTTTATACTTTGTATATCGGCATTTTTTTTGAAAACTTTAGGGTTTTTTGAAATATTGTTACAAATCGTTACATTCTAACTTTTTAGAGAACTTATTAATCTCCAAAGATAACAAACGGAATATTATGTTCCAACGCATATCTTTGAAGAAATTCTGTGTGAGAATGCATACTTAAAAACGTTAACGGATTGCCTACGTCGCTTGGAGTATTTTTATCATAGGCAAAGACACCCATAACTTCTTTCGGATTGGAACCATACATTTCGTTATAACTTCTGCCGCCTTTTCTTGTATTTGAATTTATTGCAGCCAGAGCTTTAATTATTGGCTCTCTGTATTCGGCAGGCTCAATTTCTAATAAAGCTCTATTTTTATTAACTTCTACAAATTTTACATAATCTGCATCATTCATGCCGGTTGCATTTTTAATCAAATTTGAAACATAGACCCTTTCGGATTCTCTATACCCTCCAAATATATAATTGCGTTTAAAATCTTCAATAAACTTACCGCATCCGGAACCGGAATCTGTATTACCGCCGCCGTGAATATATTTTGTGTCAATATCCAGCAAAACACCTTGCGCTCTGTAGAAGCGGAATTTTGACTCCGGTCTTTCCGCATAACTTAATGATAACAACACATCCGAATCAATAAGCGAAAAGGCATCAAATTTTGCAAGTTGATTTTCATAATCAAGCCCGTGCACAAAGAATTTAATATTTCCCGTATTAATATTCTCATTAAAATTACCGTCAGCAGCTTTGCTTCCTGCTTGCGCAGTATAGCCTCGTGAAACGGAGCCTTTGGCAAACCCTATTGTTTCCCAATCTTCTACTTCATTAAATTTTATAACAACAAGACCGTCGTCACGTTTGTAAACCCCTTTTATGTTGGTACTGCCATCCGGATTTACTTTTGTTATTGCTGCATTAATCTTATCAGATTTAGGAATCTTGGTAACAGGAAGAATCGGCTGCGACTTTTTAAGTTCAGCAATGTATCCTTTTATCCTTTCCGCATAAACATTTGCAGATTCGCCAAAACTTCTTACGTTACCGTTAAAATCGACTCTGCTGCGACCTGCTGTTGAATCGTGAAACATATCATTAACTTTTACTGCTTTCAAGTCTGCATGGGTAAACATAAGCGCCATATCAAACAAGTTGTCATGTTGGAGATCATAGGCAACCGACTGCAAACGTTTTGTCAACTGTTCTTCTGATTTTGCAGTATTAACATATTCGAGCCATTCATGATGACGTGTAAGTGTATACAGTTTGATTTCTTCATCCGGAGTAAGGTTAAACTTCTTAGAAATAAAGAATGTATCAAAACTGCCCTGTGCTGCATGGGTTTTATCTGCATAGCCTTCTCCTTTTGTTATATCGTGTAAAAGGGATGCCAGCATCATAATCTTTTTGTCTGATTCATTAAGATTTTTAAAATTAGGCTCTTGAGCAACCTTTTGCATAACTTTTAATGAATGCTTAAACACATCAAAGTCGTGCGTTTTATGCTGAACTTTTCCTATTTGTGCTCTCAATTCCGGAAGAACATCCACAACATCATTTAAAAGATTTTGCACCGCCGGGTTATTACATTTTATAGGATTTTGTTCGGAAAACTTAACCACATCAGGTCTTAAACTCTCGACTACGGCTTTTGTATTGGAATCCGTTATCTCGGCAAGTTTTTTACCGTTATTTAAATTTATAGGATAGCCTGTAATAGAGAACCCTGTTGGATTATTTTTGTTATGTTGGAGTTCAAACCCAAAATAGTCATAAACTTTTTGGCGCTCATTAGGTGATAAATCTTTCACTTTTTTTAAGACATCAGATATAAATTTATCTTTTGGATAAGTCAGTTTTATTTCTAATGAAGCAAAATCACCATCAGAAAGTTTTGCAACAGAATTTGATAGAGTTTCAAGATTGCTATTAAACTCTTTTATTCTTGATGGCGGTTCTATTGTCCTGATATCGACACCGAGTGATTTTACTATTGAAGGCAGCAGCGAACAGTAGGT
>CALURU010000046.1 GCA_944323255.1 Candidatus Gastranaerophilales bacterium | reverse complement strand
TTGCATAAATACTAAAATTATGTATAATTACATATAGTTAATATTACAAAGGAGTTTGTATGGAAAATAAAAACCCTGTTAACCCAAGGGGAAAAATCAATAGAAAAAATTTTGTAATTTATACTATTTTATATTACATAATCATGTACACTTGTTTTTATTTTGCCTGTCCTGCAACAATTAGAGTTCTTCAAGTTCCGCATTTGATACAAAACAAATGTCTTATAGAAATTTTAATGACATATTCGCCAGGATTGGAAATGCATAAATGTATTGCTATTTTGGTTATATTTGCTTATCTTACTTTTGTAATTTATAAAAAAAGAGTCAGCGATATGAATTACCCGCTTATATCAAGTATCTGTCTTGGATTATGGGGAAGTCTGTTATTATTGAAAATACACTTACTTCCGAACAATATTACAGACTATGTTGTCTGGCTGGGACTTTTCATTTTCCTTGCTATTTATAAAGGTAAAGACATTTCCGGTAAAAATTTGCAAAATGAAGAGATGTAAGATAGAACTACTACTTTCCTACCTGCATGGTTTAAAAGTTGTAAGGTGGGCAAGTATGCACACCCTACCCTCTGTTTTAAATTCCGCTTCACTCTTCACCCCTCACACTTCACGCTTTTATCCACTGCTCACTATTTATTTATTTTCTCTCCAAATTCACAAACTCTTTTATTAATAGTATAATAAATTCATTATGCAAGTAATTTCAGAACTGATAGAAATTCCGAATAACGGTAATCCCACAACAGAATACATAGAAAACGAGTTAACAAAACGCAACATTAACCCGTTAAGATGGGCAATTGTACATGTTAATGATAAAATATATACAGTTAGTGTTGCTAATTTAAAAGAATAGGATGGGATTTATGAATTCTACACAAATGAAATATGATATTAAGGACATTAATCTTGCCGAACAAGGCAAAAATAATATCGAATGGGCAATGAAAGACATGCCTGTTTTAAGAAAAATAAGAGAAAGATTTTTAAAAGAAAAACCGTTTGCAGGACTTAAATTATCTGCGTGCGTTCACGTTACAAAAGAGACAGCCGCACTTTGCACCGTTATGAAAGACGGCGGAGCTGATGCCGTATTGATTGCATCTAACCCGCTTTCAACTCAGGATGACGTTGCTGCAGCACTTGTAAAATACTGGGATATTCCGGTTTTGGGCTATGCCGGCGAATCTGTTGAAGTCTACAGAGACCACGTTCGCTCAGCTCTCAACCATAATCCGGATATAATTATCGACGACGGCTGCGACCTTGTTGCAACTCTTCACGCAGAAAGACCTGAACTCGCAAGCCATATTATCGGCTCAACAGAAGAAACAACGACAGGTATTATAAGACTTCAAGCGCTTGAAAAACAGAAAGAATTAAAGTTCCCGGCACTCGGAGTTAACACAAGTTTGACAAAGCACCTTTATGACAACCGTTATGGAACAGGACAAAGTGCAATGGACGGTATTATGAGAGCTGCAAATATTCTTATTGCAGGTAAAACAGTTGTAATCTCCGGTTATGGCTGGTGCGGAAGAGGCTGCGCACTTAGAGCAAAAGCTCTCGGTGCTAATGTTATCGTATGCGAAGTTGATCCGCTTAAAGCTCTCGAAGCTGCTATGGAAGGCTATAGAGTTATGCCGATTGCGGAAGCTGCAAAAGAAGGCGACATTTTCTTAACCGTTACAGGTGATAAGCACGTTGTAGATATTCCGCATATTATGACAATGAAAGACGGTGCTTTCTTATGCAACGCAGGTCACTTTGACCACGAAGTAAACGTTCCTAACTTAAAAGAATATACAACAGAAATTAAACGTATCAGACCATTCCTTGACGAATACAAGCTTACAAACGGAAAATCAGTATACGTTCTTGCTGAAGGAAGATTGGTTAACCTCGTAGCAGCAGAAGGTCATCCGGCCTCTGTTATGGATATGAGTTTTGCTAATCAAGCTCTCGGTATTGAATTTTTGGTAAAAAATAAAGGCAAACTGGAAAACAAACTTTATACATTGCCGGAACAAGTTGATATTGATATCGCAAAATTGAAACTTGAATCAATGGGAATTGAAATTGATACCCTGACACCGGAGCAGGAAGAATATTTAAATAGCTGGAAAATATAAATTAATTTTCTGAAAAAAAGCGGCGGATTTTAGAAAAATCCGCCGCTTTTTTAATTAAATAATATGGCGGCGAAAAGCAATGCTTTTCGCCGCCATAAATACTTTTCACAAACTTAATTATTGCTTGTATTACCAAGAGAAGCGTGGAATGTTCTTGAAATAACATCGTCCTGCTGTTCTTTTGTTAACTTAATAAAGTTTACAGCGTATCCTGAAACTCTAACTGTAAGTTGAGGATATTTTTCAGGATGAGCCTGAGCGTCTAATAATGTTTCTCTGTTAAATACGTTTACGTTAAGGTGGTGTCCGCCTTTTTCAACATAACCGTCTAAAAGATTTATTAAATTTTCTTCTTGTTGAGTTGTCATTTTTATTGCCTTTCTTGTTTTATTATTATGTACAAATGTGACTAAGTGACTGGGTGACTAAGTGACTGAGTTTTAACGTTCTTAGTCACTTAATCACTTATTCACTTTGTCACTTAATTTACTGGCATGTTCCTTCGCAGCATCCGCAGTCAAGCTGAATGTCAAGGTCGCCCATAAATACATCATCCTTACCTAAAGCGTTAGGAATAATAGAGAATGTATTTGAGATACCATCTTGAGCATCATTGAACGGAAGCTTAGCAACTGAAGCTAATGAAGCAACAGCACCGTGAGAGTCACGACCGTGCATTGGGTTAGCACCAGGAGCTAAAGGAACGCCTGCTTTACGTCCGTCAGGAGTGTTACCTGTTTTCTTACCGTAAACAACGTTTGAAGTAATTGTTAAGATAGACATTGTAGGAATAGAATTTCTATAAGTATAGTGTTTTCTAATCATGTTCATGAATTTCTTAACGATATTTACTGCAAATTGGTCAACTCTGTCATCGTTGTTACCGTATTTAGGGTAATCACCTTCAACTTCGTAATCAACTACAATACCGTCTTCATCTCTGATTGTTTTAACTTTTGCATACTTGATTGCAGAAAGTGAGTCAGCAACAACTGAAAGACCTGCAATACCTGTTGCAAAATATCTCTTAACATCTCTGTCATGAAGAGCCATTTGAGATCTTTCATAGCAGTATTTGTCGTGCATGTAGTGAATGCAGTTCAATGTATTAACATAAAGACCTGCTAACCATTCCATCATATCTTCATATCTTGACATAACTTCATCAAAATCAAGGTATTCAGAAGTAATCGGTCTGAATTTAGGACCAACTTGAGTTTTTAATCTTTCATCAACACCACCGTTGATTGCATATAACAAGCATTTTGCAAGGTTAGCACGAGCTCCGAAGAACTGCATTTCTTTACCTACAACCATTGAAGATACGCAGCAAGCAATTGCATAATCATCACCGTGAGTTACTCTCATCAAATCATCGTTTTC
>CALURU010000045.1 GCA_944323255.1 Candidatus Gastranaerophilales bacterium | reverse complement strand
GTTCATAACCTTATTCCTGTTACTCTTGGTAACATTGTAGGTGCATTTGTATTTGTTGTTCTTTTATTCTGGACAGCATATTTAAGAGAAGAACGCAGACAACATCATTAATTATTGAACTTTAAAAGACCAGACTTTTTGTCTGGTCTTTTTTACCCGAAAAAAGTAGAATAAAGGTATGAAAAACAGATTTTTATTAGTAATACTGGCTTTAATATTTATAGCAGCAGCGCCGGTTTATGCGGCGAGAAAACAGGCAGAGCCGATAAGCGAGCTTGAAGAGGTCATACTTGAAGCACCTGAAGATATTGAAACTGAAGAGGATGAAATAGAAGTTCCACAGGCAATTTCAATCACAGAACAAAAAGCTCCTGTCGAAGAAAAGAGTTTAAAGGAAAAATTGCAGGATGTTTATCATCTTGAGGTTGAAAAATATGACAGACCGACATATTTGCTGGAAAACGTTTTTACCCATAAGTTTGATGAAGATTCTATTATGGACAGAACCCAGCTCTGGGCAGGTTATAACGGCGATATCGGCTTGAACTTTACATCAGGAAGCGTCGGAAGCGAGCACACAACAAACCATTATGATATTAATACAATTAATGTTGGCTACGACGGTTTTTTGAAAAACAATAATGCGGATTTCAGAGTAATGATTAACATTTCTCCTTATTCTTCAAGAAATGTTATTCAGAACCTGTTTGCAGATATGTATGTTGCAACCAACAAGATTCCGCATCATAGAATTTTAGTCGGTCATTCCCGTCCTCCGGTCGGTATGGAAGGCGGTTACGGCCCGTTTGTATTACCTTTTATTGCACGTTCGCAAATCTCAAGAAACTTTGGGACAGTGCGCAAACTAGGCGCAAGAATTTCAGGAAATTACAGCCTTGTCGATTATGATTTTGGTGTTTATAGTTCCGATACATATTTCCAGGAATTCTTCCCGGGCGCAGAATTTATTGGCTGGGTAAACTTTAAACCTTTAGCCAAAACCCACGGGAAATACGGTGATCTAAAAATCGGCGGCGGCTTGCAGGGCGGACACAGAGATAATAATTACTGCGTAACAGGCGCTTACATAGGGTATGAATACAAACGTTTTATGGCAAACGTAGAATGGGCAAACGCTAACGGATATAATGGACCTGCCGGACATTCTATCGATAAGCACGCAAGCGGTTTTTATGCAACCTTAGGTTATATGCTTACCAAAAAGCTTCAAATTCTTGCAAGATATGACCAGTTTGATCCTGATCACGATATCGGCAACAACAAAACACGTGAATATTCAGTCGGCTTAAACTACTTTATCAAAGGTCAAGGGCTAAGACTGATTCTGAACTACGTTTTCTGCCAGAACGAGGGAACTAAAGATTCACATAGGCTTATGCTCGGCACTCAAATACTGTTGTAATACATATAATGATTTAACAAAGCCTCCTGCGTATAACGCAGGAGGCTTTGTTTATTATCTATTTATCCTAAATTTCTAATACAAAACATAATTATGTAACAAATTGTAAATATTTCTTTAAAAATCCTAAAGTTTTAGAAAAAAATGCCGATAACATTAATACAAAAAGGACAGGGCAAAGGATATGGCAGAATCATTTAATCTTAACAATTTCTTACAAACATACAAGACGCAGACCTATGATCCGACAAAACAGCACGCTGCTGCCGAAGAAAAAATGGAAACAAAACTCGAGCAGGAAGCGCAAGAAGCAGTCCAGAAAAGTAATTTTCTATCGCTTACTCTTTCTGAAAAAATGGCAGAACTTGGTATCGGAGAAAGGGCTTTGCAGCAAATTGCAGATACTGCTGTTGGTGTAATAACAGATGTTGTTAACCCGATAAATGATTATCTAGAAAAATATGAAAATATATTTGATCAGCGTGTATATAATACTGAAATCCAGAGTTATGCAAAACAAATGTTCTTCGCATCTCAAGCTATGAAAAAAGAAGCTTCCGAAAACAAAGTAGGTCAAAACTTTGTCTATGATATGTAACCTCCTTCTTTCTCTAATATAATATTAAACCCGTCGGGTCTTAATTAAGACCCGACGGGTTTAAGTTTTACGACATTTATAAATTATAAAGCTGCTTTAGCTGCTTCAACAACAACAGAGAAAGCATCCTTGTCATTTACTGCCAAATCAGCAAGCATTTTTCTGTTAACTTGAATGTTTGCTTTTTTGCAGGCATTAACAAATCTTGAATAGCTCATTCCTTGTTCTCTTACTGCTGCATTAATTCTTACAATCCAGAGGCGGCGCATATTACGCTTTGTAGCACGTCTGTCTCTGTAAGCATATTTAAGAGCCTTCATTACTGCAATATTTGCAACTTTGAAGATTCTGCTTCTTGCACCTTTAAAACCTTTAGCAAGCTTTAATATTTTTTTGTGTCTGTTACGACATACATTTCCACGTTTAATTCTCATTGTTCAACACTCCTATCTTGCATACTTCTTGTAAGGTAACTCTTTAGAAATCAATTTTTCGTGAGTTTCAGAAATAACTACATCTCCGAAAATCTTACGTTTTCTTGATTCTGACTTGTGTTGAAGCAAGTGACCGATACCTGCATGTCTTCTTGTAATTTTACCTGTGCCTGTAACTTTGTATCTTTTAGCTGCAGCACGGTGTGTTTTTAATTTTGGCATTTTTGTCTCCTTTCGGGGGTAAATAATTTCGGCTCGGGCTTTTAAAAGCTGCCGCCCCTTTATTATTACCCGTTTTGTACTCTAATTCCGAGCAAGGCATACCATCGCACTATACTTCGGCATGATTGAAGTTTAGTATAAATAAACCCCTCTGTCAAGGAATTTATTTACATTTAGGGCGTTTAATGTTAAATTTATTTACATAAGAATAGGAGGGTTTATATGGATAATAGGGTCTTGTTTAATATCGGATACGGGCTTTATGTTCTCACGGCAAATGAAGGTGAAAAAGATAACGGATGTATTATTAACACTGTTATGCAGGTAACATCTGATCCACTGCAAATTGCAATTGCGGTAAATAAAAAGAATTATACTAATGAAATGATTCAAAGAACTAAAAAATTCAATGTTTCAATACTTACGGAATCCGCAAAATTTGAAGTTTTTGAGCATTTCGGCTTCCACTCCGGACGTGATACAGACAAATTTGCAGATTTTGTCGATACTAAGAGAAGCCCGAACGGAGTTTTGTACATAACACAAAATACAAATTCATATATGTCGGCTTACGTCAAGCAGGAAATAGATTTAGGAACACACACGCTGTTTATTGCACAGCTTGTAGAGGCAGAAACTTTATCGGAAGAGCCAACAGTTACTTATACCTATTATCAAAACAACATTAAACCAAAACCGCAAAAAACCGAGAAAAAAGGTTGGAGATGCAAGATTTGCGGATATATTTACGAAGGCGAAAATCTACCGCCTGATTTTATCTGTCCGTGGTGCAAGCACGGCGTCGTAGATTTTGAAAGAATAGGATAATACATTAAAAAACGTATTGTTGTTAATGTAGGATTAGGCTAATATAGTTACATATTAAAAACGGAATACAGGCAAAAGATTTTAACAAACATTTTAACTATCAGGAAAGGAGGTTAAAATGATAGTTAAAATCAGCGAAAAAGAACTACTGATACTTATATCAATAGTTCTTTGAATCCAATCTCATTAATTTGAGAGCGGGTATGGGCATTAGCGCTGCCCATGCCTGTATTCTTATTTTAAACCATTTTAATAAAATTACAAGGGGGGGG
>CALURU010000044.1 GCA_944323255.1 Candidatus Gastranaerophilales bacterium | reverse complement strand
TCATCTTGGGGGTAAATGATTTGGATTGGTAGGTAAAACTACAAGTTCTGTATCATCTTGGGGGTAAATGATTTGGATTGGTAGGTAAAACTACAAGTTCTGTGTTATCCTGGGGAGGGTAAATGATTTGGGTTGATAGGTAAGACTACAGGCTTTGAATCATTGTAGATTAGAGAAGAGGGTTTTTCGTGAAGGGTGAAGCGGATTTAAAACAGTTTGGGCGCACTCCTTCCCTATATGAGGGAAGCGGCTTGCAGGCAGAGAGCGAAGGACTTTTGCGAAAGCAAAATCCGAAGCCTCGTTTAATGCCGGCAAACAAGCAGATTGGGATGGGTGATAATCTTTAGCAGCAAACAGAAATAATGTCTATTCGTAATAGGATAAAGTAAGTAGGTCAGGTTTTACCTGACAATAACTTCTTAACATAGCAAAATCTTGAAAATAATAATTGGGTTTGGAAACTTTACTATACTTGAATAGTTTTAAGAGTTGAGATAGCGATAAAAAGCGTTTTTTAGTTGAAACTTGAAATCAACATTTCTTGAGATTACAATAATTGCAAGAATAATATATTAAGAGGTTATTATGATTAACAGAAAATCACGTGATGAAATCAAAAGAATGAGACATGCCGGACATATTGTTGCGCTTGTTCATCAGAAGATGAAAGAAGTTGTAGAACCTGGTATTTCTACAAAAGAACTTGATAATATTGCAATGAAAGTAATAAAAGAAAATAAAGCAATTCCTACTTTCTTAGGTTACAACGGTTTTCCTGCAAGTATTTGCACTTCAATAAACGAAAAAGTTGTACACGGAATACCTTCAGAAAAAGAAATTCTTAAAGAAGGCGATATTATAGCAATTGATGTTGGAGCTACCTATGGCGGAATGGTTGGCGACAGTGCCTGGTCGTATGCTGTTGGAAAAATTTCTGATGAGAAAGCTATGCTTATGAAAGCCACAGAGGAAGCTTTATATGCAGGTATTTCCAAAATGAGAGCCGGCAATGTACTTGATGATATATCAGGTGCGGTTGAAGATGTTGCAAATAATTATAAACTCGGAATTGTAAGACAATACGGAGGACACGGTGTAGGACATGCCATGCACGAAGATCCGTTCTTGTTTAACTATCGGGTCGGAGATCAAACACTTATCAAATCCGGCATGGTAATAGCAATTGAACCTATGTTGAATCTTGGCGGCGATGAGGTTTTTGTAGAAGATGACAAATGGGGAGTTATTACAAAAGACAGAAAACCATCTGCGCATTTTGAACATACTGTTCTTGCAACAGATGGTGATCCGGTACTTATGACAACTCTTATGGATTAATTCATATTAGAGAAAAATCTATAAACTGCACCATGCGGAGTTGAATCAATATTGATTTCCGATACAGGGACATTTATTGTCTTACCTGCAGGAATTTTTATGTTGTCATATCCTGCTCCATGAGAACTTGCAGGAATTACACCGGCATTGTCATAAGGAATTGAACCCTTCTTTACCAGAACATTATCCCTTATTCCGAAGTCACTTTTAATAACGCCAAGAGTCGGATCTGAACAATACCAAGGTGTCTTTTTAATTGTTATTTGAAAATACTTTTTATCAGCGCTTAATTTAATATCATAATATTCATTAAATTTGAAATTATTGGCAAGATTCAGTTTTTCTTCACCATTTAAATCGGAACCTTCAATTATACCGTAATCTCCGCTCCTCTGTGCAACCTGCTGAAGTTTCTGCACATCACTTTCTGTAATAGTATTGTTATCTTTCACTGTTACTATAGAATTAATAAAATTTTTGTCTTCGACTTGAATAGTAAATTTACGTGCTTGCTGCTGATTTTTGTTTACAACATTAAGTGTTACAGTGTCTCCCATAATATTCTCCTTTATCTCGTATGTATATATAAAGTATTTCAAGATAAAAAAATTGCCTTATTGTTAACAAATGTTAAGTTTATACCTCTGGACAAATAATTATGTGTGTTATAAAATCAGGAAAAGTGATTAAATGAGGTTAGATATGGATCAGATTATAAAAATTGCCTGGGAATTAAATGAAAATACAGATAATCGCTACAAGCTTGTTTATGAAATAGCAGAACTTGCTAAAAAACTTGTAGATGAAACTCAAATGAAAAAAGCCCGAGACGAGTTTGGTTTTGAAGAAGCTGCCGGCGAAAGTGCTTATAAGAAAGAAAACCCTGTTGAGCACGCTATAATGGTTAAAGCTTCTGAGTCGGACGATACCGAACTTGTAGGCTAAGTTTTAATTATTAGATAAAAAAGAACTTCCTATAAGCGGAAGTTCTTTTTTATTGTAAAAAAATGTTAATTGTATAGCAATTTTTAGCGTTTACATAACTTATACAGAAAGGAAGGTATAGTATGAACAAGCATAGTAAAAAATTAATGAATTTAATATGGGGGTTGTAGAATTATGGTGATAAATGTTGCAAAGATTTATTCTACACTAGGTAACCCCAATTCATTAATCCCGCTCGGAGTGAAAGATGCTTCCAGCTGTTTGGGAATGACGGCAAGCTCATATGCCACAGGAAAAGAAGAAGAAGGAATTGATAGATTCATTGATGAATTTGGAACAGAAATTTTATGGTTAGGTGGAATTCCGGCCTTCAAATGGTTATTTGATAAAACCGTATTCAAAGCTTATGGACTGGATTCAAAAATCGATCCGAGAATCTTAAAAAACAAAGAAATTTTCGAAAAAATTAAAGATTTTGCTCCAAATGAAGAAATTAAAAAGAATTTAGAAAAAGCCGGCAAAAATAGCAGATTATTCAAAAACTTAGCAGCTACTAAATTTGTTGTTTCTACTGTTATGGCTGCAATTTCGTATGTTACACTAACAAGGCTGAAACAAAAATATACAGAAAATAAGATCAGAAAAAATCTTATAAAAGAATATAATACGAAGAAAGCTAACGAAGAAAAAAATAGCAATAAAATTTCCCAGAACCCTTCATTCAAAGGTATAGGAGGAATTGTAGAAGAATTTGCATTTTCTCCTGTAAAAAATATGTACTTAATGGATGGTTTTATCACTACTGAAAGATTAACTGATTCAAGAAACATGCAGGAATTTATCGGCTATGCTATCAAAGAAGGCTCTTGCCTGTTCTTCTTATACTATGCAGGCAGAAAGATTCAGGAGCTTATGGAAAACAATGCAAAGAAAAAACACAACAAATCTATTACACTTGACGCCAGAGTTCTTGAAGATAATACTTTCAAAAAGTCATTTGAAGACGGTTCTATTGTTAAAAGCATAGAAGAATTTAAAAAAGCTAACAGCTCTGAACTTGCATTATATGAATTTATACACAAAAATCCTGAAAATAAGATTGTAAAAATTGCAAAACAATCAGATCTTATAAAAGAATTAAAAGGCACGGGGAAAATTGATACAAGAGCATACATTGATCTTAAAGACATTGAAAGCGTAAACAATAAAGTTTCAGAGCTCTATGGTCAATATAAAGATGCACTCAAAAAGGGAGAAACAACTGATTCATTCTTTAAAGGTGTAAGAAAATTAAAAAGAAATTCTATCAGAAACAACATCGCAGCCTGCATACTTGCTCTGGGAGTAATTACACCTGGCGCTATGCTTATAAAGAGACTAACAGATAAATCAGGTAAAGAATTCCAGACTAAAAAAGAAATAAAAGAAAAATTAATCAAAGAGGGGATTATAACCTAAAGAAATATCTGCTATAATATTATTATGAAAAAAATATTATTGATTGTATTTATATGTTCTATTGTACCTGTCTATGCTGATAGTTTTGAGCAGTTCGACAGTTTTGATAATGACTGGAATCGGACAAGCACTATGCGAAAGACATCAAATGGCAACTATGAGCTTTTTGACGAAGATATGAACAACACAGGACGCATAAGAGAGTACTCAAACGGTTCAAGTGTTATGTATGACCAAAACTGGAACACTATTGGCAGATTTAAGAATTCACCATCAGACCAAACCCATGTCTTTGATCCTGACGGTAACAAGGTTGGTACAGTAAAACAATACGGAAGCAGGTCTGCAGCATATGATAACAGAGGAAACAGGGTTGGAACCTTCCGCACATTCCCCGGAGGCAGAGGTGTTATGACTGACAACTTCGGAAATATAAGAGGAACTTTCAGAGTTAGAAACTAATACATTTATTACATGCCAACTCTGGTGTTCAAGTGGTAAAGTGGTATATATTTTAGATTATTTCAAGCTTCCAAATTATGCGCAAAAACTCTCTTTAGGGAGTAAAACTTAGTTTAGTAAGATGGGGGTAAATATATTTGAGATTATTTTACTCCTCCAAATTTGGCGTAAAAAAAACTCCCATTCGGGAGTGAAACTTAGTTTAGTAAGATGTAAGATTATATAAGAGAGTTGTGTTTTGTTTAAGTTATAGAGATTCTTCACCCCTGAATTGCTGTTGGGTTCAGAATGACAGGGAGAATATATCGTATTTGAAAAATTGTAGGTTTTGGTAATCTTTGATTACCGAAACAATTTTTTTGTTGCGGTAAATTAAAATTTACCACAACCTACATTGTTTATGTCTTATTATTTTTTCAATGTGTTCAGTAGGTCGGCTTTGCCAAGCCGACAATAACTTATGTCACCCGACCAAAGGTCTACATGCGGGGGTAAATGTATTGGATTTGTAGTTTCTCTTTGAGGAACACCTGTAGTTTCAAAACCGGTTTGTAATGTTACTAATGTGTTCCGCCCAAAGGTCTACGTGCGGGGGTAAATGTATTGGATTTGTAGTTTCT
>CALURU010000043.1 GCA_944323255.1 Candidatus Gastranaerophilales bacterium | reverse complement strand
TACCCCCTCCCGGGGTAAATGAAATCAAGTTTGATGTGAAATTACGAGCCATACGCAAGCTGAGGGGCGAGGGAAAGAAACCTGCCAGCCTAATACATTTACCCCCTCTCCTATTTTGTAAAACTAAAAGCTACAACTTTATCAAAATTTATGTGCAGCCAATCATAATGTGAACTTGTGTATTTGTCGCAAGTCTGGTTGTCATAAACATCGTTGATTAAACAAAGTGATGCATTTGTAAGATTTATAAAATATTCTTTATTGCACTCTTCGCAATCATAAACCCTGCCTACAATCTGGTAATGGTTTGTCAAAATAACAACTTTATTGGAATTTGATGTGTCCATAATTTTTTTAAATTCATCTGCTTTGTTCATATTGATTTAATCCTATATCTGTATTACAAATACAGGATTTATCACCGCAGAAAAAATAACAATTGCCTAGACTACCATATCATTAAAGCTTTTGGAATCATCATAGTTAAACATATGAATAAATGTGTAAAGCATTCTCGCTGAAAAGCGCTTTGTTCCTACTTCTAGCATTGTTCTTAAAGCCTCTTTATTATTCATAACAAGAACATGCGTTCTATTGAATGCAAGATTATCATAATAATTCGCAACATTGATTATCTGGCTGTATTCTGATATATAGTCGCTTGAGAGCCCCTGTGGATAGCCTGACCCATCATTGTTTTCATGGTGCTCTAGCGCAACTTTTGCAATTTCTTCCGGAAGTTCAAACTCTTCCCTTATCATACGATAACCTATAATAGGATGCGCTTTAACCTCTTCTTCATTCATCGTCAAAAGTGCCTGTGAATCTGCAAGATCTATTTTTAATTTGCCTATATCATGCAAAAGCCCGGCAAGAATTACCTGATCAACCGATAATGCTGAATAATCAAGTTTTTTCGCAATAAGACCCGATACAATCGCTACATTGAGCGGATGACAAATCTCATATTCACCAAGAAAACGTATCTTTGAGCCTTTGCCGGATTTGCTTATCTGTTTAAAAACTTCTGTTTTTAATATTCCAATTAAGGTGTTAAGCTTTAATAAACCCTCTTCATAATATCCTTGAACCAACAAATCAAGAATTCTTTTATAAAAATATTTAATTTTAACCTGAGTTTCGGTTTTTACATACCCCTCTTTGTTGATTACTGTCTCAAAATCAGAAGGGTCTATACTTTCGTATGAAAAATTTAAAAGCTGTGAAGGTGTATCTTCATTATTGTTTTCACTATTATTAGAATTATCCTCACTGTTAAACTCTTCTGTATAAATCTTTATATAGTTTTTGAGCATTATAAGCTTACCGGGAGTCAAAACTTCTCCGGCTTCAAGAATTTTGCCCTTGTTTTCAGTATACAAATCAAATGGTAAAACTTTATAACCGCTTAGCTCTTTGTTTGTGACTATTCTCATACTAAGACATTATAACACTTTTTATATAAAATTCATACTTTATCTGTTCTATTTTATTGAATTTCTTCTCTGCGTTTTTCTCTATAGCTATATCCTGCATAAATTGCAAGCCCAATAAGCAGCCAGACGACAAAGTATAATGCGGAAGTCGCTTTGGCGCTAAACTTGCAATACATAAGCCCGAAACAGGTTACAATACCTAAAATCGGAAACCACGGACAGAAAGGAACTTTGAAAGGACGTTCTCTATCAGGCTCGGTCTTTCTTAAAATCAATACCGCTATACAGATAATTATAAATGAAGTAAATGTTCCAAAGTTACATAATTCTGCAGAGATATTTAAATCCATAAACAGGGCGCAGATGATTACAATTAAACCTGAAATCCAGGTCAAAATATGCGGAGTTTTGAATTTATCATGAATTTTGTTTAAAGATTTAGGCAGAAAATTATCCCTGCTCATTGCAAATAAAATTCTTGTAGTCCCTAACTGATAAATTAATAAAACTGAAGTCAGAGCGCAAAGCGCTCCCATCGAAATTAATCCGGCATACCAGTTCTTGCCGATAAATCTCATTGCATGAGCAAGCGGCGCCTGCGTATCAATTGCGTTAAAAGGCACTATCCCTGTTAAAACAAGCGCTGCGCAAATATATAAAACCGTACAAATCCCAAGTGTTCCCATAATTGCAACCGGCAAATCTCTCTGCGGATTTTTTGTTTCTTCTGCAGCCGTAGAAATTGCATCAAATCCAATGTATGCAAAAAAGATTACAAATGCTCCGGTAAAGATTCCTTCCAGACCGTTCGGTGCAAAAGGAGCCCAGTTTTCAGGCTTAATGTAAAAAGAACCCATTACAATAAAAGAAAGGATTATAAACATGTTTACCCCGACCATTATTGTAGCGACTCTTGTTGATTCTTTTACACCTTTTACAAGAAGAATTGTAAGCAAAAGTACTATTGCAATTGCAGGTATATTTATTGCAACAGGAATTTCAAGTCCTAAAGGTAAATGTATAAATGGCATCTTATCGTGAACGTCCCAGCCGTATTTGCTACAGATTTCATACATTGTTCTGTAATCATTTCTGAGCCAGAGAGGACAATTTACAACAAATGCCGGAAGAATATGCTTGAAACCCTTCATAAACTGAACAAAATAACCTGTCCAGGCACTTGCAACGGTAATATTCCCGATTGCGTATTCAAGCATCAAAATCCAGCCGACCATCCACGCCATAAATTCGCCCATCGTTGCGTAAGTATATGTATAAGCGCTTCCCGCAACCGGCATCATTGCTGCGATTTCCGAATAGGATAATGCTGAAAAAACACTCGCAACAGCAGCCAGAACCATTGAAATTACAACAGCCGTTCCTGCGCCTGCTCCGTCAGAACTTCCTACAATTGCACTTCCGATAATTGTAAAAATTCCCGTTCCGACAACCGCTCCAATTCCGAGTACGATTAAATCAAATACTCCGAGTGTTTTCTTCAAGCCGGAATTTGCTCCGGCTTCAATTATTTCCTGAGGACTTTTGCATTTTATTAAATTACTTAGTACTGTATTCAACTTTTTCATTATCTATCGCTATTTCTTTTTCTTCAGCTAATCTTTCAATTCTTCTATTCTTTTGATATCCGTAAGAGGCGTAAATCAAAGCGCCCATAATTACCCATACAATAAACATTTCTGTAGATAATTTAGCGGTATCACCTTTTGCAACAATCATTGAAAATACCATCAATCCGCCGCAGCAAACAATACCTGCAAGCGGAAACCACGGGCAGAACGGAACTTTGAACGGTCTTTTTCTATCCGGATCAACTTTTCTTAAAATTAATATCGCAACGCATACAATTATAAATGAAGTAAATGTTCCGAAATTACAAAGAGAAGTTGCAACATTTAAATCCAGAATTAATGTACCCAAAATTCCTACAATACCTACTGTTATTGTCAAAATATGAGGAGTATTGAATTTAGGGTGAAGCTTTTGGAATACGCTTGGTAAGAAATTATCCCTGCTCATTGCGTACAATACTCTTGTTGCAGCCATGTGCATTACAAGGAGTACGGAGGTTAAACCCGCAAGCGAGCCGATTGAAATTAAACCCGCAATCCAGTTTTGATGAACAACACTCATTGCAAACGCCATCGGAGCTTTGATTAAACCTTCCGGAATAACTCCGCCGGTTGTAGGCTGCATGCCGGTTAAAACAAGAGCGACAAGAACATAAACTACAGTTGTTGCAACGAGTGAACCTAAAATACCAATCGGCAAATCTTTCTGCGGGTTTTTGCATTCTTCTGCAGCTGTTGCAATAGCATCAAACCCGATGTATGCAAAAAAGATTATAAACGCACCCATAAATATGCCTTCAAACCCGTTTGGCGCAAAAGGAGTCCAGTTTTCAGGTTTAATATAAAACATACCGGTAAGTACAAATAAAGCAATAACGCCAATTTTAACCGCAACCATTATTCCTGCCATCTTAGCAGAATCTTTTGTTCCCTTAACTAAGATAGCAGTAATAAGAGCAATCATAATAATTGCCGGAAGATTTATGCAGAAAGGTATTCCTGCAATATGAGGAATTGCTGTGTGATAATCAACTCCCTGCGCTGTATAAGCTGTTACAGCAGATCTGTAGTCATCCACAAGCCATAGGGGAGGATTAGTGAGCCAGACCGGCAGAATATTTGAAAAACCTTTCATAAATTGTACAAAGTGATTTGTCCAGGCACAGGCAACAGCGATAAATCCGATTGCATATTCAAGCATCAAAATCCATCCGACAATCCACGCTGCAAATTCACCCAGTGTTGCGAAAGTATAAGCATAAGCACCGCCGGCAACCGGTATCATTGTTGCGAATTCACTGTAACATAATGCTGAAAATACACAGGCAATTGCTGCTATTACCATAGAAATAATCAGCGCAGGACCCGCTCCCGGACTTGAACCGTCAGCACTCCCTGCTGCAGCTACACCTACAATTGCAAAAATTCCGGAGCCGATAATTGCACCAACTCCTAAAATAATTAAATCCCAAACCCCTAAAGTCTTTTCCAAACCGCCTTTTTCAGCGCTTGAAAGTGCATCATCCATGTTTTTAAGGGTTAACATTTTTCTCAGAACCTGAGGTAGTGAAAATCTTTTTTCTGCCATTTATCACCTTTCTATTTATCTCACAACCTTTATTTATTTGTATTTTTTGGATTGCTTTGCGTTGTCTTGACTGTTCCTTCGCAATGACGTAGAGTGTATAACCTGCTTAGTCACCCAGTCACTTAATCACTTAGTCACTAACCTATTCACTGCTCACTAATCACTATTCGCTATTTAAGCAGCGGGAAGCCGAGTTTTTCACGCTGCTTAACATACAGCTGTGCAACAGCGGACGCCATTGTTCTCACTCTGTTTATGAAATTGATACGTTCATCTTTACTTATTACTCCTCTTGCATCAAGAAGGTTAAAAGTATGTGAACATTTCAAAACATAATCATAAGCAGGCAGAACAAGTTCTGCATTTATACAATTATCGACTTCTTTCTGGTATGCGTCAAATAACTTGAATAATCTGTCAGCATCAGAATACTCAAAATTATATTTTGATTGTTCTATTTCGTTTTGGAGATAAATGTCACCGTATTTTAATGTATTATTCCACATAATATCAAATACGGATTCTTTGTTCTGAATATACATAGCGATTCTTTC
>CALURU010000042.1 GCA_944323255.1 Candidatus Gastranaerophilales bacterium | reverse complement strand
TTTTTCGTTGTCCGTATCGTTTCTACGAATTAACAAGTTCTTCGTCTTCAGCTATTCTGTTGTCAATGTACTTTTAATGTTCTAAACCTAGAACTAAACTTTATCATTTACATAATGCTATTTATATATCTTTGTTTAATTTATGTTAATAACTCAATTACTAAACTTCCTCGAGCTGCGCTCTGCGCTTATTAACACTGGAGTTTCCTCTCCAACATTACTCATCTTATATCATCAATTTTTATTGTCAACATTTCATTTTTTCGCTATTTACATTTTGTTACATTGATGAAATAAAATTTCAAAGTGCTACGTTTATATTTCGGCATTCGGTGGTGTCCTTCCGATAAATCGGCTACTGTTGGCACCTTAGTGAAAATCACTTTTCTTTACGCTCTGTTTCCAGTGCGTTCCACTATTATAGAATACAAAAAAATAAAAATCAAGTTATATTTTTACATTTTTTTACATGTTTGAATCTAAAATAAGTCACACTCCTAGCTGGTAAATGCTGAAAAAGTTCAGCATGACACTCTCGGGAAGCATATAGCATGGAGTAGTAAGACTTCCCAGTGTGCCGTCATTCTGAGGGCGTGAGCTCGAAGAATTTCGGTTTTGGAAAGTTTTAGAGATTCTTCGTCCACAAATGGATATTGGACTCAGAATGACGACATAATGGAAAATTTGTATGTCAGGTTTTAGCTGACTATAACTTTGTCTGAACTTATTTAACCCCACACCCGAATTTCTAAGTTTCGCTCACGCTCAACTTGAAATTCTACCCTCTCCCTCAAGGGGCGAGGGGTGGCGAGACTTGCCAGAGTGCCATCATTCTGAGGGCGTGAGTCCGAAGAATTTCTCTCTTTTAAAGTTTTATGGATTCTTCGTCCCTGAATGGTTATCGGACTCAGAATGACGTGGCACATTGGGCGTGAATGGTCTTTGCGCAATTGTATACTCAAAGGGCGAGGGGATGCGAAGCTTGTTGATTGCAAGCGCAGGCATCTGCCCCCCTTGAGGGGGAAGTGGTCGGAGACCGTAGGGGGGTATTGTTGATTTATTGTTTTTAACCCCACACCCGCATTCGTAGCTTTCGCCTGACGGCTCGAGCACGACTGCTCCCTCTCCCTCAAAGGGCGAGGGGAAGTGAGACTTGCCAGGTTCAAGCGGAACGGAGCGAGGGGAAGGTTTTCGAAGCGATAGCGGGAGCGTGTCTGAGAAAAGCTTGCCTTCGCATAGTGGAGCAGATTGAAGGTGTTCTTGAGTTACCCCCACACCCGCATTCGTAGCTTTCGCCGCACGGCTCAAGCACGACTGCTCCCTCTCCCTCAAGGGGTGAGGGATGGCGACCAACCAAACCAAGACATTTACCCCCGCCCTCAAAGAGCAAGGGAATATCAGATTGCAAATTCGGGTAAAACTGTCTCTACAAGCGGGCCCCCCCATAATAGCTGAAAGCATTGCGGGGAATGCATTGAAGCACTTTTATTTTCCGTCAAGTCTACCATTAATTCCATTCTGATAACATATCCTTGTACCATTATATAGTATATATTCCACATGTAACGACATCTGTAACACTTTTTATTTCTTTTTGTTACAAAAATTTACATTACTTACAAAGTTTTTAAATTTTCCATATTCAGACCTTTTGGTATATAATTAGCTTATTATGGAAAGTTTAGCAGAATTTATTCAAAAAAAGCGGGAAAAAGCAGGTCTATCAATTACAGGACTCGCAAACAAAAGCAATATCAGATTGGAAATCCTTGAAGATATTGAATCAGGAAAGGAATTGTTCCTCTCTGTTACCCAGAGGCAACAGATTGCCAGGGTTCTGAAATGCTCTCCGCAAGACTTAAAGATGAGAGAAAAAGATTACCAGTTTGACATAATCGGGGATGAAGTGATTGACAATCTAAAGCGCAGAATCTTAAATCACGAAACGAACTTAAAATGTCCTATCTGCGGAGAACCGCTAATCACAAGAATTGCAAAAATGCACGATCTTGAAGATAATTTAATTCTTCAGCCAAAAGCACATTGTGTAAAATGCATTTTTCAGATTAAAGAATAGCATGCTCCAGTTTTAATAAATTTTCCTTTACCCCGAGCCCGTACGCAAAGCCTGTTAATGATTTGTCAGACCCGATAACCCTATGACAGGGAATAAAAATCGGAATCGGGTTATTATGGTTTGCACTCCCGACTGCTCTTGAAGCCTTTTCATTTCCTGCAAGAGCTGCAACCTCCTTATAAGTTCTTGTCTCACCGTAAGGAATATTAAGTAAAATGCTCCAAACCCGCTGTTGAAACTTTGTTCCTTTAGGATTCAGGGGTAATGTAAATGTTTTTCTCTCACCTTTCAAATACTCTTCCAGTTGCGAAAAGCCCTCATTTATCACTTCCGTATCTCTATAATTTGCAGCAATTTGTTTTTTGCCTAAAAAAAGATTTGTTATAAATCCTCTTTCTTCAACTATAGTAACCTCTCCGAGCAAAGTATTTTTCGTATAATAATTCATATTTTAAAGATAGCATAAATAATTTTTATTTGTTAAAATCATGGTATGAAAAAGAAATTTTTGTGCACATTATCAATACTTCTCTCAATTAGCTGTATAAGCTATGCCGGTGAAGGCAATGATTTAAGGACTCTGTTTTTAAACAACAAAGCAAATATTTGTGCCATAAATTTGAGAACATTTAACGCTCAGGATGCTAACGGAAACGAAATTATTGATGAAGGTGAAGTGAGCGGAAATTTCTTAAACGCAGTAGAAAGACTTGATGAGTTAAAAAAATTAAATATAAACACTTTGCATGTTCTTCCGATAACACCTGTTGGGCGGCTTAAAGCGCTAGGAACTGCCGGTTCAGTCTACGCAGCAGAAAGTTTTTGGAGTATCAATCCCCAGCTTGTAGATAAAAATTCAGAGCTTACGGACATAGAGCAGGCAAGAAGGTTTGTTGATGAATGCCATAAAAGAGGAATTCGTGTAATTATTGATCTTCCAAGCTGCGGTGCGTATGATTTATTCCTTACACACCCCGAATTATTTATCAAAGACAGCAGGCAGTGTTCAATTGTGCCGACAGACTGGACGGACGTAAGACTTTTGCAGACAGGAAATAACAAGAAACTCAATCAGGATTTGCTCGATGCTCATAAAAAATTTATAGACTTAGTACTTTCTATAGGCGCAGATGGGGTCAGGGCTGATGTTGCAACAATCAAGCCATCCAATTTCTGGGTAGAAATTATTAAGTACACACGGGCAAAAGATCCACAATTCTTATTTTTAGCAGAAGCTTCCGACTCCTGGAGAGAACCTCCAAGTATATATGCGGAATTTACGCCTTATGACAAGCTGATGCAGGCAGGGTTTGACGGGTATTACGGAAGTTTCTTCAATCTGAAAGACTGGAATGCCCAAGAATTTATTGAACATATTCTATTTAACCAAAAACTTTTAAGTTCCTTCAAAGAACCTAAAAGTGTGATTCTTAGTTTTACAACGCATGACGAAGTCAGTCCGATTCTGCTGCATGGCGAGAATTTCTCAATAATGATTTCGTGGCTTGAAGCAACTCTTCCTTTCAATCCTTATTGTATAGACGGATTTTTCTCCGGTGACACCTATCTTTATCAGTGGGCTAACACTAAAGCCGAAAAATCAGAAACAGATGATTATTATTACTTTGTACACAGAGGGAAAATGGATTTGTTCAACTTCTCCAGAAAACCGGAAGGAAATAATGAAAACATTCTCAAAAACTTTAAAGATGCCCACAAATTCAGGCAAAGCAATCTGGAATTAGTAACAAAAGGAAGTTTTAACCCGATTAAAACCGAAAATGACAAAGTTTTTGCGTTTTCCCGCAAGTTAAAAAATGACACAATTATAGTAATCGGGAATCTTGATTTCAAAAATCCTCAAAACGGTATTAGTATAAAAGATAAAAATATTAACAAAAAAACAGAGCTTGAAATTATTACGGGAAATGACAATATTAAACTTGTTAGGCGACACATTCACACGGATCTGAATCCGGGAGAAATAAAAGTCATAAGAATTATTAACAAAAACAGGCAAAAAAATTTATCACAGGACTTTATATAAGTGATATGAGAATACAAAATTACGTAAAAACAATCGGTGTAACATTAGCCCTCTCTGCATTACCCATACTCAAAGCGCCAATATACGCCCAGGTAAAAGACAGCATTGATACTTTTGAACGTGTAATTCCGCCAGAGGGAACAACGGATAAAGAAATTTTATTATCAGCTCCTGATCCTGCAATTAAGATAAAAGGTGAAGATAAAAAAGCAAAAATAGTTGTAGATTTAAGCACAAATACCCTTTACAAGTACAATGACACAGGTGAAGCAGAATGCGCCTATCTTATCGCAAGCGGAAAGCCAAGAACACCGACTGACAAGGGAGTCCGTATAGTCTCGCATGTTGAAACATATCCATACAGAACAGCCCCCGTTAAAACTAAACGCAGAAACAATCCCAACGCCTATGGACCAAACGCAATTATTTTGAACAAACTTAATCCAGAAACCGGAAAACAGTCTCAAACAGGAGAATTTATTCACGGCAATAATAACAAAAACAGTATCGGCAAGTACGTTTCTTTAGGCTGCATGAGAATGGATAATGAAGTCATTAAGCAGATTGCAAAAGAAGTTAAAAGAGGCGATATCGTTATTATTAAATAACTACTTTTTTTTCTCTGCTCTTTCTCTCACTGCTATACGAATTGGAGTTCCTCTGAATCCGAAAGCTTCACGCAATTTATTTTCCATATATCGTTTATAATGATCTTTCATTAAATCTTCACTGTTAACAAACAATACAAATGTTGGTGGCTCAATTGATGCCTGAGTTGAATACATTATTTTTAAGCGTTTGTTTCTAATAGTCTGCGGCGGATTAAGTGCATATGCCTCATTTACAATTTTATTCAAGAGTCCCGTCGCAACACGTTTTGAACGTTCACTTTGAACCTCAACAACATTTGTAAATATCTGGTTAAGTCTCTGATGAGTCACTGCGCTTATAAATATTTTAGGAACATAATCCAAAAACGGAAGTTCGTGCGCTAGTTTTTGATTAAATTTATTAATTGTATTAGATTTTTTATCTTCTATCAAATCCCATTTATTAATAGCTATAACCATGCCTTTTCCGGCTTCAGTTATAATAGATGCAATCTTTTTATCCTGATCCGAAATTCCGTCGACAGTCTCAACTGCGTCAATTACAAGTACAGCGACATCGCACTCCCTAATGGAACGAATTGCTCTATCTACCGCAAATTTTTCTACACCATAATCGACTTTTGCTTTCTTCCTGATTCCAGCTGTATCAATTATAATAAATTCCTGATTCTCATAGGTTAATCTGGAATCTATACTATCTCTTGTGGTTCCTGAAATATCTGAAACTATAACACGTTTTTCCCCAAGAAGTGCGTTTACTATTGATGATTTACCGGCATTCGGTTTTCCGACTATCGCAATTTTTATGGTTTTATCTTCTTCTAAATCTTCATCATCTTCAAAATCAGCAGTAACTTCTTCCAGCAAATCTCCGAC
>CALURU010000041.1 GCA_944323255.1 Candidatus Gastranaerophilales bacterium | reverse complement strand
ATAGGCTAAAACCAGCACTATGAGCGGATTCTGCCCCCCCCCCCCCCAGGGCGAACGCCTCTATTACCCTTGAGGTACAGCTCACAGGCATATTATATACACTTATTCCTAAATTACCAAAATTATCCTTAATCAACATACATAAGTCCTATATATAGTATATACCAGTATGAAATGTTTTTTAAATATTTTGTAAATGATTTGTTACATTGTAAAGCCAGTTTTATGTACCGCTTACCCTTTTACACAAAAGCAAGGAGGGGGTGTACTCCTTGCTTTTTTCAGGGTAATGTATTCCCAAATCTTTATTATTATAACAAGTTCAATGCAATACTTGGTGTCTGGTTTGCTGTCGCAAGTAATGTTGCTGATGCTTGCTGCAAGATTTGTGCCTGTATGTAGTTTGAAGATTCTTCCGCAACATCTGCATCTCTTAATGTTGATAATGAAGATGTAATGTTTTCTGATTGTACACCGATTGATTCAATTGCGGATTCAATTCTGTTTTGAGCAGCACCTAAAGTTGTTGTTCTTGCAGAAATCTCATTAATAACTTTGTCAATTTCATCCAGCATAGCTGACTGCCCGCCTGTTATCTGGGTTCCATCATAACCTGCACAAGCTTTTGCAATGCCTTCTAACGTTTTATCACCGCCAGGCACAGTTGCATAGTCTGTGAATAATGATTCTACATCACCAGCTTTAAATAATGATGAGTCAAGTGCTATCTGGCTGGAATCGTCTCCGTATAAACCTACCTGCAATGCTATATCATTTTTCATTGAACCATCCATCATGTGAAGTCCGTTAAATTCACAGTTCGCTGCGATACGGTCAATTTCTTCTAATCTTGCTGTAATTTCTGACTGTATAGCTTTTAATGAATCAGAACCATAAGTTCCGTTTGCAGCTTGTTCTGTCAGGTCTCTTACACGCTGTAAGTGAGATGATACCAATGCATAAGTGTCTTCCAATGTTGTTAACATGTCTGCACCTGTTGCTGCGTTGTCGGCTGCTACATCCAATGAACCCAACTGAGTTTCCCAGTTTGTTGCAATTGAATAACCTGCTGCGTTATCTGCTGCGTGGTTAATCTTGTAACCAGTGGTCATTCTCTCAATTGCCTGATTCAATGAGTTCGTTGCTTTTGTCAAGTTTGACTGAACGATGAGGGAAGAAATGTTTGTGTTAATTGTTATTGCCATTTTTTACTCCTTTCTGGCGATCACATCCTACGAATGCGTCCGTGCATTTGCATCTTATATATGTTTAATTCCACATTTTCAGAATTAGTAACGCTTCATGAGTAAAAAATTTACAATTTGTTACAATTTGAGGCTAAAATGCTTGTTAATGCTATAATTGTAAAAGTAGGAGTCGAGATACATGGGAAAGATAGTTATAGATAATAATAGGTGCAAATCATGTTATATTTGCACAATGACCTGTCCTAAGGGGCTTATAAAGAAAAGTGATAAGACAAACCGCCTTGGAGATTACATGGTAGAGTTTGTAGATCCTAACAATGAGTGCATTGGCTGCGCTATGTGCGCAAAAAGATGCCCTGATTTGGCAATAACGGAAGTTTACAGGTAGTGACTAAGTGATTAGGTGACTAAGTAACTAAGAGTTTAAGGATGAATAAATGACAAATAAAAGTAACGAAAAAGTTTTAATAAAAGGTAATTATGCAATAGCGCAAGCGGCTGTTAATGCAGGCTGTCAGTGCTATTTCGGTTATCCGATAACACCGCAGACAGAAATAGGCGAGTATTTGAGCGAGAAAATGCAGGAGCTCGGAAGGGCTTATGTTTGTGCAGAGAGCGAACTTGGTGCGATTAATATGGTTATGGGTGCCGTATCTACAGGAGTGAAGGCTATGACATCGTCTTCTTCCTGCGCAGTATCTCTTATGCAGGAAGCCTTATCTTACGCAGCTTCAGATGAACTTCCTGTAGTGCTGGTAAACGTTATGAGAACAGGTCCGGGACTCGGGTATATTTACCCTGCGCAGGGAGATTATAATCAGGCTGTTTATGGCGGCGGAAACGGGGATTATAAACTAATCGTTCTTGCTCCGTCTACGGTTCAGGAATGTGTAGATTTAACATATAGGGCATTTTATCTGGCTCAAAAATACAGAAATCCGACTATGATTCTGGCAGACGGACTTCTGGGGCAGATGATGGAGCCGGCAAGCTTTGGCGAGTATCCGTATCCTGAAGTCGACGTCTCTTCCTGGGCTTTAACAGGAGCAAAAGGTCGGTCGGCAAGAAAAATTTATTCCGTTGCAACTGATGAGAAAAAACAAATTCAGCATATATATGATTTGCATAAAAAATTTGAAGTTATTGCTGAAAATGAAACAACTTATGAAGAATTTAATACGGAGGATGCAGATATTGTTCTTGTTGCGTTTGGTTCAATGACAAGAAACATAAAAGCTGCTATGAATGTTTTAAGAGCTAAAGGCAAGAAAGTCGGCTGCTTCAGACCTGTTACACTTTCACCGTTCCCTTATGGCGCTTTAAAATCTCTTGCAAATCAGGGTAAAGACCTTGTCGTTGTTGAGATGAATATGGGACAAATGCTTAAAGATGTTAAGTATGCAGTAGAAGGCAAGGTTAATGTAAGTTTTGTAAGCAGACCGTGCGGAGAGTGGTTGAGTGTGGAAGAAATTGTTGATGCTGTAGAAGATATTATGGCTTCTGATACCTCTAAATCAATTCAACCGGGCAGAGCAAAGGAGGTAAGCTATGCTACAGCAAGAGCTTAAAGGGGAAAATAAAAATATGCAGCAAGTGTTTAGTATCCCTAAGTCTATGAAAGAGAATTTTAGATATACTTTTTGTCCGGGCTGTGACCACGGTATTGCAATCAGGCTGGTGGCGGAAGTTATCGACGAGCTTGGAATCAGAGAGGATATTATTTCTTCAACTTCTGTAGGCTGTGCGGTATTTTTATATGACTTTCTTGAAGTTGATTGTGTCGAAGCTCCTCACGGAAGAGCGCTGGCTTCTGCAACTGGTGTTAAGAGAGCAAGACCTGACAAAGTTGTATTTACATATTCAGGAGATGGTGATTTCGCTTCAATCGGGCTTGCGGAATCTATGCATACTGCTTTGAGAGGGGAAAAAGTAACAAGTTTTTGTATAAATAATACAACTTACGGTATGACAGGCGGGCAGCTCGGGCCAACAACAATGATGGGACAGATTACAACGACTTCGCCAACCGGAAGAAACAAAGAGTATTTCGGATATCCGATAAAGGTTGCGGAACATATCGCATTGTGTGACGGAACAGCTTATTCTGCAAGGGTTGCGCTGGATTCAGTTCCCCACATAAATGAAGCTAAAAAGGCTATTAAAAAAGCTTTTCAGGTTCAGCTTGACGGACTAGGTTTCGGGTTTGTAGAAATCCTTTCTTCCTGTCCTACTAACTGGCATCTTTCACCTGAAGATGCTCACAAGAGGGTAAAAGAAGAAATGATTCCTGTATTCCCTCTCGGCGTATTTAAGGATGTAAGCGCCTAATCCCTCTTCGGGCTGCGTGTGTGGAATGCGGAGAGGGTAGGATTTCTTAATGAGCTGTGTGAATTTAGAAATCCGGGTGAGGTTAAATAATATTAAGTAAAGATAGGTGTATAATGGAAACAAATTTTATATTGGCAGGTTTTGGCGGACAGGGTATTTTGCTTGCGGGAACGGTTCTTGCAAACGCTTTTATGCTTGAGGGGAAAAATGTAACCTGGTATCCGTGCTACGGTGCAGAGATGAGAGGCGGAACGGTTAACTGTGAGGTTGTTGTTTCTGATACGGAAGTAAGTTCGGTACACAAGCAGGATACTGATTATGCGCTTGTTTTGAATCAGCAGTCTTTTGACAGATTTGTTTTGAGGGTTAAAAAGGGCGGTACAATTATTGCCAATTCAACTCTTGTTGCACAGTCAAAGCCAAGAAATGATATAAATTATGTTTTTGCTCCAATGGGTGATATTGCAAACTCTTTGGGTACAAGCAAAGTTACAAATGTTGTATCTTTAGGTGTTCTCTCATCTGTTTGTAAAATTGTTTCAAAAGATTTTCTGGCAAAGGGTGTTGCAAAGGTTCTCGGAGAAAAGAAAAAGGATTTGCTTCCTCTTAATGAAAAAGCCCTTGTTTCAGGATCAGAAGCTTTGCTTACTAAAGTTTAAAAATTTCCCCCCCCCCTAAGTACTTTCGGACGGGTAGTTTCTATTCTGGCTCAAATGCATTTACCCCCACCCCTAAGTACTTCCGGATGGGTAGTTTCTATTCTGACTTAGATGCATTTACCCCCGCCCCTGTTTGTAATAAAATACCTATATACATTTAATTAAGGGGAATTATGAAAAAAGTTTATATAGAAGTAATGGGTTGCCAGATGAATAAGTCTGATGCAGAGAGAATGTACGGAATGCTTGAACATTTGGGATATTCAGAAACAGAAAATCCTAAAGAGGCAGATTTACTTATAATAAATACGTGTTCAATAAGGCAATTATCAGAGGACAAAGCTTATAGTGCAATTGGAGTCTGGGGTAAATGGAAAAAGAATAAGCCGGATTTAAAGATTGTATTTGCAGGTTGTGTTGCACAACAGGCAGGTGAAAACATACTAAAACGTGCGCCTTACGTGGATTTAGTTATAGGAACACAAAGAGTATATGAACTTCCGGAACTTATAAAACGAATTGAAGCGGGAGAAAGGATTGTTTCTGTTGACGAAAAGCCTTATGCGGAAAGGGAAATTGAAATTAACCGTGTAAAAAGCGTAAATGCCTGGATTCCGATTATGGAAGGTTGCAATAACTTCTGTACGTATTGTATTGTTCCTTATACAAGAGGTCGTGAACGCTCAAGAAAGGCAGAACTTATTATCAACGAAGCGAGAAAAGCTCTGGCAGAAGGCTTTAAGGAGATTACACTCCTAGGTCAGAATGTTGACAGCTACAAAGGCGAAAATGAGGGCGAAAATTTATCTTGGTTATTGAGACAGATTAACGCGCTTGAGGGCAAATTCAGGATTCGTTTTGTGACTTCATACCCTACTGATATAACGGAAGAATTGATTGATACGGTAATTGCACTGGATAAAGTCTGCGAATATTTTCATATTCCGATGCAGTCCGGCGATGATTATATCTTGAAGAAGATGAACCGCAGGTATGATTATGCGACTTATAAAAAGATTTGCGACAATATAAGAAGCCGCATTCCTGATGTTACGATAACGAGCGATTTTATTGCGGGCTTTCCCGGAGAAACGGAAGAGCAGTTTGAAAATACTCTTAAAGCAATGACGGAATTGGAGCTGGATTATTCAAATACGGCTGCTTATTCTCCGAGAGAAAAAACTGTTGCCGCTAAGTGGGTGGATTTGTATGTGCCGGAAGATGTTAAGACGGAGCGTCTTGCCAGACTAAATGAACACAACAGGGAGTGCTGTCTTAAATCCAATCAGAAATATGTAGGGCGTGAGATGGAAGTCCTTGTCGAAAAATTTGAGGGGGTAAATGATAGGGGAGAAAATATCATTACCGGCAGAACAAGAAATAATAAAATAGTCCACATTCCTTATGATAAAGATATTACCGGAGAGTTTGTAAACGTAAAAATAACTTCCGCCCGCACCTGGTACCTGAGAGGGGAGATGATAAAGTGAGTCTAAAAAACAAACTTTTGATACTCGTTTGCGGAATTTTTGCAATTTTAGTCGTCTCAAGCAGAGAATATCCTCGTTGGCGAGGAATAATTACCCATCAAGAAATTTTTTCATTTCTAGTATTGTGCAGCATAATGCTGTATCTTGTATGGATAATAAGAAAATTTTTAGTAAAATAATTTAATATTCCCCTCTCCCTCCGGGAGAGGACGCAGATGTAGGAGCATAAGCGACGTACAGATGCGGGTGAGGGTACATGAATTACAAAACAAATATAGCAAGAAATTTAAGAAAAAATTCAACAATACAAGAAAGAAGGTTATGGAATTTGTTGAAAAATCGACAATTTCATAATTTGAAGTTCAAAAGGCAATATCCAATAGGGAATTATATAGTTGATTTTGTATGTGTACAGGCTATGATTGTAATTGAGATTGATGGTGGACAGCACAATACATCAAGATGTCTTGAAAATGATAAAAAGAGAACAGAGTATTTAGAAAGTTGTGGTTATAATGTTATAAGATTTTGGAATAGTGAGATATATGAAAATATAGAAGG
>CALURU010000040.1 GCA_944323255.1 Candidatus Gastranaerophilales bacterium | reverse complement strand
AAATGACACCTTGTGAATACAGAGAATACCTTGCAATGTCCTAATGACCGATTACGTTTTAGTGGGGACATTTCATATAGCCCAACAATTGACTAGTTATTATTCTCGCTTTTACTATGCAAACAAAATTTATTTTTTATACATCTGCCCTGACCAGCAAAAGAGTAATTTGACCGGTTGCTGGGTTAAATGGTTTACTTGCTTCCTACCCCTAAAACCCACGCCAAATACTGATTATCCAAAATAATCACACAAGTTGAGCTAATCACAATACTCAAATAAATACACCAACTTTAGAGTTTTGGTTAAAACAAAAGCAGGGACACACCCTGCTTTAATTTTAACAATAAAAAACTCCCCAGGTTGGACTCGAACCAACAACCTACCGGTTAACAGCCGGTTGCTCCGCCATTGAGCTACTGAGGATTATTTTTGTTTTATTTAATTGTCTTATCCTCAATGGCGGAGCAATTATTAAAATATCTTTAACCCGTTCCGCTTTCGCTTCACTCTGGGAGCTGCTGAGGATTATCAACATTACTATAGTACCAAATAATTTTTTTTTGTAAAGAGGGTTATTTACTTTTTTAGTTTTTTTATCTTCTACACAATTTGAGAGTGGTACAAAAGTTCCACTCTCAAATCATTCTACATAATGCAAGATAATATGAGATACTGCATTATAAGATTTTGTATACTTATACAATCTTTTTTTGTAAAAATTTCTAATATTTATTTTTATATATAGTAAAATACAATATTATTTTGCATTAGTCAACTATATATACAAAATAATGCCATTCTGTTCTTTTTTAATACGTTATATTCTATTACTATGAATAATATTGAATTAAAGTACTTACTGGGCAAGAGAATAGAAGAATTGAGAATTCGCAAGGGGCTTACCCAGCAACAGGTAGCAGATAGAATGAATATTGATCAAAGAACTTTTAGCCGAATTGAAAACGGTAAAAATTTTCCTTTGAGAAATTTACCTAATCTTGCTGAAGCTCTTGAAGTTGATTTACCCGCCTTGTTTGATTTTAATCATATAGAATTAACATCATTTGAAATGCGGGAATTTATAAAATATGAAATTGATAATATTTCTGATGATAATATAAAAATTATCTATAGACTTTTAGTTTCTTTATGTAAATAGTTTTTTATTGTAAAAACTACAGCCTGCCTGTTATTTACAGGTAGGTTCATAATTTTGGCTGTTTAACGCTTTAAAAACTATTATATATGTTTTGCTAGATTTTTTCATTGATATTAAATATTTAGAGTGATATTATAAAAAAATATAAAGAATGGGGTTATTTATTATGAAAAAGATTTTTGCTCACTGCGATTTTAGTGTAAAACCGGTAACAATTATTGCAATGATCGTTGCATTGTTGTCAATTCCTGCCGTTATGTTTCTTCCTGAACGTTTTGGCTGGGAAAATGGGATACTTGAGAATACCCAGATGGTTGTTTTATTCTTCGGGATATGGATTGCTGTAACTGCGAAAAGTAATAAGAAATTTTTCTATTTTTCAGCTTTAGTGCTTGTGATTTTAATATTGAGAGAGGTAAATTGCGGTAGAACAATTTTCTTTCCTGTACCTGGAGAAATTAACGAATATTACCGCTGGAAAGATCTCAAATACGGCTGGCTTGCCCATCCGCTTTACGGATTATATATGGCATACGTTGCGGTTTATTTTATTATTAAAAAAGCTTATCTGGATTTAATAGCATTTGTAAAAATGGTTAAACTTCCTGTTTGGAACATTTTGTTAATGCTTATAGGGATGACCTTAGGTATGTATGCGGAAAAAGTTCTGGAAAACTGTGTTTTTGAAGAATGTGCAGAACTTCTGTTTTATGTTTCGCTGGTCGGTATTATTTGGATTTATACAAGAAAAAGAGTTTATGTAAAGAAAAATCCGATACAAAACAATTAACAGAATTAAAATATTAAAATTTCCTTAATTTTTTCTGTTTTTTTTAAAATTTATTATATAAATATAACTGTGAAGATAAATTTAGTTGAAGTTTCACAGTTATTTTATAATAGGAAAATAGGAGGATTATATTATGGCATTAAAACCACTACAGGACAGAATTGTTATTAAAGTTATTGAAGATACAGAACAAACTTCCGGCGGGATATTTATTCCTGACAGTGCAAAAGAAAAACCTCAAAAAGGTGAAGTTGTTGCAGTTGGCGAAGGCAAAATGAATGATAATGGCGAAAGAGAGCCAATGGATGTTAAAGTCGGCGATATCATTCTTTATGCTAAATATGCAGGTACTGACGTAAAAATGGACGGAGTTGAATACAAGATTCTTTCTATTAAGGATGCGTTGGCTATTGTTGAGTAAGTGTGAAGCGTGAGGAGTGAAGCGTGAAGGGTGCATTATGAATCATAAAGACATGGACGTTTGGAATATGTCTGTCAGTCTTGTAATAAAGATATACAATATTACCAAACAATTCCCAAAAGAAGAAATGTTTGGTATTGTAAATCAAATGAGGCGAGCAGCAGTTTCAATTCCTTCAAATATAGCAGAAGGTTGTGCAAGATACTCTGATAAAGATACACTAAGATTTATCGATATTGCATTCGGTTCAGCAGCAGAGTTAGAAACTCAGCTAATAATTGCAGAAAAATTAGGTTATTACAAGGATAAAGAGATTCTGAAGGATATTGATAAAATAGAAAAATTACTATCAGGCTTGCGGCGTCATTTAAAAAATAAGAACTAAAATGCACCCCTCACGCTTCACTCCTCACCCTTCACAAATAAACCAGATATAAACGAAAGGAACATAAATTATGGCAAAAAAAATAGTTTTTGAAGAAGAAGCAAGAAAGTCGCTTCTCAAAGGTATTGACGCAGTTGCTGATGCTGTCAAGGTTACACTTGGACCTAAGGGCAGAAATGTTATTTTGCAAAAGAAATTTGGTGCACCGCAAATCGTTAATGACGGTGTAACTATTGCAAAAGAAATTGAATTGCAGGACGGTTTGGAAAACGCCGGAGCTCAACTTCTTAAAGAAGTTTCATCAAAAACGAACGATGTAGCCGGTGACGGTACAACGACAGCTTCTGTTTTGGCTCAAGCTATTGTTAGAGAAGGTTTGAAGAACCTTACAGCAGGTGCTAACCCTATGTCAATGAAACGTGGTATCGACAAGGCTGTTGATATTGCAATCAACAAAATCAGAGATTTGTCTAAATCAGTAAGCACAAAAGAAGAAATTGCACAGGTTGCAGGAATCTCTGCCGGCAACAATTCTGAAATCGGTGAATTGATTGCTGAAGCAATGGAAAAAGTAGGACACGACGGTGTTATTACAGTAGAAGAAAGCAAATCTTTCGGTACAAATTTAAAAGTTGTTGAAGGTATGCAGTTTGACAAAGGTTATATTTCACCTTACTTCGTAACTGATCCTGAAAGAATGGAATGCGTTTTAGAAGACGCTTACGTTCTTTGCGTAAACAAGAAAATCAACCTGATTGCAGATTTAGTACCTGTCCTTGAACAGGTTGCACGTGACGGACGTTCGTTATTGTTAATTGCAGAAGACGTTGAAGGCGAAGCTCTTGCAACACTCGTTGTTAACACAATGAGAAAAGTTTTAAGAGCAGTTGCAGTTAAAGCTCCTGGATTTGGCGACAGAAGAAAAGCTATGTTAGAAGATATCGCAATTTTAACAGGCGGTCAAATGTTCACTGAAGAGCTCGGTATTAAATTAGAAAACATTACAACTGATATGATGGGTCTTGCAAAACGTGTTACCGTAACAAAAGACGAAACAACAATCGTTGTAGGCAATGAAACTAAAGAAGCAGTTCAGGAACGTGTAAGATTAATCAAGAAACAAATTGAAGCTTCTGACAGCGAATACGACAAAGAAAAACTTCAAGAACGTATGGCAAAACTTTCAGGCGGTGTTGCAGTAATCGAAGTTGGTGCTGCTACAGAAATCGAATTGAAAGAAAGAAAATTAAGAATCGAAGATGCTCTTAACGCAACGAGAGCTGCTAACGAAGAAGGTATTGTACCTGGCGGCGGTGTTGCATTAATCAGAGTACAACAGGAACTTGAATCAAAAATCAACACTATGACTTTTGAATCTGATGATGAAAAGAGCGGTTATAAGATTTTGATGGCAGCACTTGATGTACCTTTGAGAGCAATCGCATACAATTCAGGTGCTAAATCAGATGTAGTTGTAGAAAACGTAAGGGCAGAAAAAGATGCTTACGGTTATGATGCTCTTCTTGACAGATATACAGATATGTTTGCAGCAGGTATTGTAGACCCTGCAAAGGTTACAAGAAGTGCTCTTGAAAATGCAGCATCTGTAGGTTCAATGTTATTAACAACTCAGGCAGCTGTAGTTGATATTCCGGAAGAAAGCAAACCGGATATGTCAGCAATGGCAGGCATGGGCGGTGGAATGGGAATGATGTAATTCATTTGATTTCAGGATAACAAAATAAAACGAGGGCGGTGTGAAACACCGCCCTCGTTTTATTAACTATAATAGATTATAAATTTTATTATATCTTTCAATGATTTTAAAATTCCAGCCTGAATCATAATTCATTGCGTTTTTAATAAGCAGATTCCAGCTTCCTTCATTCTGGTTATAAAGATTGATAGCTTTTTGAATTGTTGAATAAAAATCATTAAATATATCCTGATTTTTATTGTTTTGTGTTTTAAATCCGCACCCTTGAGTCATATCTTCAAAAATATCGGAGATAGTATCATTGTAGATTCCGAACCTTGATGCAACAGGAATGCATCCGTATTTCATTGCAATATAATGCTCGCATCCTGTAGGACTTTCTTTTGCAGGGAAGAGTGTCATATCTGCTGCAGCATAAAATTGCGGCAGATTAACATTTCCGTCAACAAACATCCATCTTCCTGCAAAACTGCTGTTTTGTTCCAGATATTCTACCCACGAAACCACATGCGGATTTTGGAGTCCATCCGGAATATTTACTATAACCTGAACGTTCTGATGCTGGTTTAAAAGATTTAATAATACAGCAAGTCCTATGTTCGCACCGGTTGAAAAAATATCGGAAGAGAAATTGCAAAAGATTAAAGGTGCTTCAATTGAAGAGTCCAAAAATCCTCTGATCGTATAATTTTTATTTTCAAAAAGTTTTGAACTTATGAAATTTATTTTAATTCTGGCGCTTGAGAATTCTCTTGTTACAAATTTTTTGTTTCTGTCTCTATAGTCTCTGAAATTTTCGGAGTTAAAATCCTGCAAAATTTCTGCCGGTTCAGGCTTACATCCGTATAAAACGTATGTACTTTTATTTTTTGTTTTTACAAGACCGTTATACATTCGGCCTGAGAGTTCAGGTCTGGTTAACAGGTCTTTGTGGTAAGTTTTTGAAATCACAATCCAGCAGTTGGTTGTTTTAATTGTGTAAGAAAGCGGATTGTATTTTAAGTCATCTTCGATCAGCATTTGCGGCAGGTTTTTTTGAACCTGAATGTTAAGCTGATTAATTTCTGACTTATAATTTACGATTTCATCCTCATCTGCCTGATTAAATTGTTCATAATTTTCGTATATAAATTCCAGTGCTTCATCTAAATTATCAGAGCTTTTGGGAAGAGCGCAGAGTGAAGCGATTCCTTTTTTAATGATTTTATTTTTAAGCAGTTTTTTTAGATTTTTTTGATCGGCAAGATTTATAGCAGCCCAGAAGGGGTCTATTTTCTTTTCTTCAAAAGCTAAAAAGTCATTGATCACCTGCATTATTTTTATTTGAGGCGGATACGATGGTTCAAATTCAGCGCCCAGGAAGAACGGTATATTATCACAATGAACTATATCCGGGTCGAGTTCTTTTATAACAAGTCTTGTTGCTTTCATAAACGGAGCAAGAAATTCCAATAGTTCGTGATTTTTACCTGCAAAAGCTTCCGAATACAGACCAAAAATTTCTACATGTTCTTTCGGGTCTTCAATCCTGTATAGAGAAGCACTATGCATTTTATTTTGCATAAAGAAATTAACATCGTATTCCAGATCTTCCAGTCCTTCAATGTTATCTATCGGAATAAGAACTTTAATAATTTTATCTGGATATTGCTGCCTGAAGGCTGAAATAAAATCCAGAGGCGGTTTAGACAGAGTTAAGTATATAATTTCTTTTAAAGAGTTGTCTTTTTTTTCAGGAAAAAATAGAGAAAAGCGCCTTCTAAGAAAACGAAAGTATAATTTAACATTGTGTATTAAAGCACTGTCTTTGAAGCTCTCTTCCGTAATTTTACTGTC
>CALURU010000039.1 GCA_944323255.1 Candidatus Gastranaerophilales bacterium | reverse complement strand
CACGGTCGTAAAGCCCTGCAGAGGCGACAATACTTGGAGGGCCACTTCCTGGGAAGATAGCACGCTGCCAACATCTATTTTAAAGAAAACGAGAATTGATTGGATAATCGGTTCTCGTTTTTTTATTTTGTTTTTCCCTATACTCCGGAACAAGGGCAAATGTAGTGAACGCGAATGAGGAAAAGTTTTTGTCGGGCTGAAGCCCGCCCTATTTTCTTTTTTTGTCTTATACTGCTCTGTTTGCGGAGCAAGCTATGCACTACTGATATACTTTTAATTCAAATTTTCCAGCTCTTCTCTGTTCGGGTAGCAAATTCCTTTTATTTCGGTTCCATCTGCTTGTGTTATTGTAAATGGAACCGCATTGTTTTTATCGAATTGCGGATTGTTAAGTATTGCCAGTTCTTCATCTGTTGGCTGCATATCATCAAAAATTATCGTTCCTAAAAGTGTTGGTGATGAAAAATCTTTGTGGTGAATAATCAGTTGTGTAACGCATGTATTCTCTACACCTTCAAGCATAGCATCTTTGCCGATTGTTATAGGCGGATAGCCTTGTATTGAAAGTGTAGAGCCGCCTTTTACAGCTATTATATTATTATCTTTTATCTCTGTTAAGGTTCTATCCTGTACAGATAATTTATAAATTTTCCCGTGGGATTTTATTGTGCAGTCGGAGGTGATATTTTCTTTTCGTCCGCTATCAGAGCCGGAGATAAGTTTTCCGTCTTGAGAAATTATGTAGCTTTGTCCGTTTATTATAATATTGTCGTTGTCTGCAAGTTCAATTGTTCCGGCTGGAACTGCAGCATTGCTGTTGGTGTGATGTCTGATATTTATATCCCCGTTAAGGTTTTCCGCAAGTTTATTATATCCTTGCAGCCAATCCTGAAAACCGGCGGTGTCGTGAACTTTAGCTTCCGTGTCATAGTATTCAACCGGATGTCCGTATATTTCATAGCTTTCAAGTTTTCCGGCTTTTACTAAATTTGCCGTTGCATTAAGTGTAAGCGTTTCGCATTCTGCTTCTTCAGCTTTTGTAGGATAGTTAAGTGTGCCTTCCTGCAAGGCTTTTCTCTGTAAGTAAGCATGATTTGCCTCATGTATAAGCAATTTGAGCATTTCAGTTTTTGAATTAACAGTGTTGTTATTGGTTTGTATATGTATAATTCCGTTTTCGGAATATCCGGCGCCGCTTTCTTTCGCATTATAAACAACTTCATCAAGACATTTCAGGAAAAGTGCTTTATCTTCATTAGTTTTAAAATGGTTTCCGAGCCCTGATAATTCCCAATTTTGTTTTAATAATTCTACCGCTTGTTTAACGATTTTTTCGTGTTCATTTTTGCGTGAAAGTTCTTCTGCTGTCAATTCTTCAGTGTCTTGGGCATTTTCGACCTCATCTATTTCTATATTTTTGTCTAATGCCTTGTTTATAATTCCGACAATTTTTTGCCAGCAAGCTTGGCTAAAACTTACAACAGCATCCTTATGCACTAGATAATTGTTTGAGGAATTGGCTTTTTGACCGTTGTTATTTTGAACCTCCATATTTTCAGGATTATCAAATTCTTGAATAATTTGATTCCAAATACTTTTACCTATTTTATTGCATTCCTCACCGGTTAATCCTAGTTCAGAAGCAATACCCTGCGTAATGCCGCCTTGATTAATTACAAATTTTCCATCTATTTTGCCATCACTCATTATGTAATCCTTTTATGATTATATCGGCATAAATGTATGAAAACTTTAATTTTTGTTACATAGCTTAATAATTTGCAGCAGTAATGATAGCTTGAATAAATTCTTTTAAGTTATATTATAAAGTCAGTTAATTGAATAGGAGAGAGGTATGGATAACAAAACTATTTGCTTTATCGGCGCTGGAAAAATGGCAAGCGCTATCATAAAAGGGCTATTAAGTTCCGGAACTTTTGATAAAGAACATGTAATTGCATCTGAAATTAATGAGGCTGCCGCAAAAACTGCAGGTGAAAATTTTGGAATCAAGGTGTATTCTTCTGCTCAGGAAGCTGTTAGTAAAGCAGATATAGTTTTGATTGCGACAAAACCGTTTGTTGTGCCGGAATTATTAGAGTCTATTAAGGATTTTATAAGCGAAAACCAGTTGATAATATCAATTGCTGCCGGTATTACTTTTGAGAAAATTGAAAAAGCTTTGGGGTACGATAAAAGAATTGTGAGGGTAATGCCAAATACGCCGGCTCTTCTGGAATGCGGAATGAGTGCAATTTGCAAAAACAATTCAGCAACGCAGGAAGATTTAAATACTGTAGAAACTATTTTTTCTAAAATTGGTAAAGTAATAAAATGCGATGAAAAAGATATTGATGCGGTTACAGGTGTTTCAGGTTCAGGTCCTGCTTTTTATTACTATATAATAAATTCAATTGCAAAAGCCGGCGAGAAGCTTGGATTGGATTATAAAACGGCACTTACTCTTTCTGCACAAACTGCTCTGGGCGCTGCAAAAATGGTTTTGGAAACAGGGAATACTCCGGATGAGCTTATTACGGCAGTAACTACGCCTGGCGGTACAACTGCAGAAGGAAACAAAGTCTTAAATGAAAGTAATATTAATGAAATATTATTCGAAACAGTCCGCAAAACAGCTGAAAAGTCGGCTCTGATGAGCAAGTAATCAGGTGTTTATAATGGGGTTATCAAGCAAATTCAAAATATAAGTATAGTTATAAGAAATTGACTTGTGTATTATGAATTTACTATTACATAGATAAATTATTTGTGGTATAAAATAATTATGAAAATAAAAAAAGATACTTGGCTTGATAGCATAATAGAAGCATTTAATTATCTGGGTGGTGACGCAAAATATAAAGAACTTTATCCAGTTGTTAAGCAAATAAGAATAAATAAGGGATTAAGCTGGACAGATAAATCTAAGCAAAGTATTAAAGCTACTATAGAAGAAAATTCCCTTGATTCTATAAGAAACAAGAAACCTAATAAATCAGATATTTTTGTAAAATATGCTAGAGGGCATTGAGGGCTTAAAAGTTATTGTCTTGACGAAGATGCAAGAATGGATATATTGATTAATGAGGATATTAATACAATTATAAATGAAGAAAATATAATTAATTTTGAATATAAATGCAAACCACAAAAAATAATTGAAACAAAAGTTGAAAATAATAAAAAGTTATTATTAAGAGATAAGAGAAAAGCGTTAAATGCATTAATTAAAGCTGACTTTCAGTGCGAAGTAAATTGTGGAAATAAGTTATTTAAAAGAAAAAATTCTGATAAAAATAATACAGAAGTTCATCACTTAGTACCCACTAGGTATTATGAAAATTTTGAATTTTCCTTAGATGTTGAAGAAAACTTAGTTTCACTTTGTAGTAATTGTCACAATTTGCTTCATTATGGTGACAACCCGACGGAGATTCTAAAAAAATTATATGATAAACGAAAAAATCTTCTTGAATTATGTGGAATAAATGTAACTTTTGATGAGCTTTTAAAAATGTATAAATAAAAGTTTTTGGTTTATAGAGTCTTTTTTATAAATGGGGCTAAAGCGGCGAAGTTCGAACTTTTTGAGATATATTAAAGAGTTGATTGAAGAACTCAAAAAGTCAGAAACAGTCTTGCTTTTAGAACGTTATATGCTTTTTAAACAAACGTATATCGCATAAGAAAATAAAATAAACTGTCATGCTGAACTTGTTTCAGCATCTTACCAACTTGAAGTTTTTATTTCCAATCCAGAGATAAATCTTTAAATTCCGGATTCATTTCCTTAATCAAGTTTATCTTCCACTCCCTATGCCAACGCTTTAATTGTTTTTCACGATTTAGGGCTGCGTCAACAGAGTCAGTCAATTCATAATATACCAATCTGTCAACATTATATTTTTTCGTAAAACCATCAACTACTTTATTTTTATGCTCCCAAACTCTTTTTTGCAAATTACCTGTAACTCCTATATAAAAAGAGGTTTGAGAATAATTAGTCATTATATAGACAGCATAAGTTTTGCTCATAGACTAATTATAACACGCCAAGCCGGTAAGATCCCGAAACAAGTTCGGGATGACAGCACGCTTAGTGTCAACTAACAAGTATAAAAGGAGGTATTATGAAAATCAGAAAAGATGTAAACGTAGTAATCACATTTGACGACAAAGAATATTCGGAAGAAGAAACCGCAATTCTTTAGTTCGAAATTTGTAAACGTAGACCACAAGCGAAAAGTCACTAAAAAAGAGCCTTTTCGGCTCTTTTTAGAAATGGTGGAGCGTAGGGGATTCGAACCCCTGACCCCGACACTGCCAGTGTCGTGCGCTACCAACTGCGCTAACGCCCCAAAATTTAAGTATTCAATTGTTATTTAGGCACTTGGTAGTGCGCAAGACCTTCGTCTTGGCTACCTCTCGGAAAACGTGACATTGAGTCACCTTTTCCTCGGCAGAGTCAACTGCGCTAACGCCCCAAATTTTAAATATAAATTGTAATTTTATTAGATTATTGTCAAAACATATTAAAGGTATTTAAAGTGTTTTTGGTTACTTTTTATACATAAAAAATAACTGGGCGTTACAAGACTCGAACTTGTGACCCTCTGAATGTCGTTCAGATGCGCTACCAACTGCGCCAAACGCCCTTATTATCGTAGAGTTGTTGGTTCAGATGCTACCTCTCGAAAAACGTGACATTGAGTCACCTTTTTCTCGGCAGAGTCAACTGCGCCAAACGCCCTTACTATTGTTTAGCTGTTTGTTCAGATGCTACCTCTCGGAAAACGTGACATTTAGTCACCTTTTCCTCGGCAGAGTCAACTGCGCCAAACGCCCTTATTTGAGTGACATACGCCAAACGGGATATATTTATCCCCGCTAGCTGCTTATATCTGTATTATCTCATAAAACTTATTAAAAGCAAATAGTTTGTATAAAAAGGCGTCAGCGGTTTTAACCGCTGACGCCTTAACCTTATTATAAAGGTGTTTTATAATGAATTTCTGTAAATTTCTTCTACAGCCTCTTTTGTTGCTTTTGTAGGTGCTATTGCAAGCAAACCATCCAGAGAAGGGGTTGTGAATGCAAGATTTACAAGATTTGGAATGTCTGATTCGCTGAAACCTTCATCTTTAAGTTTAGAAGGAACACCTACTGATTTTAACCATTCATAAACACCGTTAGCGGCAGCTTCTGCATTATTGATTTCACCGGTTATCGGTTCAAGAATGTATTTTAAGGTTTCTGCTTTTGCTGCATAAATATTTTTAACAACAGCAGGCAGAAGCATTGCTAAACCTAGACCATGTGACAGTTCTGGTTTAACTGCGCTGAGCGGGTGCTCTAGTGCGTGAGTGTAATGCAATAGACCGTTATCAAAGCATACGCCGCCAAGCATAGCTGCATAGGCAAGATAATAACGAGCTTCTAAATCATCAGGGTTCTCAATAGCTTTTGGCAAGTATTTTGCAACAAGTGTAATTACTTCTCTTGCAAGAGTTACTGCATAAGGAGAAGCTACTGTTGAAGTAGAAGCTTCTACAACGTGGTTAACAGCATCAATTGAAACATATCTGGTTTGTTTTGGTGATAATTTTGTCATCAATGCTGGATCATCAATTGCATACATAGGATAAATACAAGCATAAGCTATTGCAGGCTTATAGTCCTTTTCCGGAATTGTAACAACTGCAAATCTGTTAGTTTCCGTTCCTGTTCCGTGTGTAAGGTTGATTGCAACAATTGGTGCTGCTTCTGTAGGTGTGAATGTGAATTCGTAAATATCATTAGCCGTTTTGTCCGGATATTTCAATAGAATTGCTACTGATTTCCCTGCATCTGTTGGAGAACCCCCGCCAATTGCAATTATAGCTTTTGCACCGAAGTCTTTTGCAATTTTAGCAGCTTCATTAACCGCAATTGTTGTCGGGTTTGGCGTAACTCCGTCATAATTTACGTATGCTATACCGTTTGCTTTTAAAGCTTCTTCAACTACAGCCCACGCACCTGTTGCTTTGTAAGCATTTCTTCCGCTCATTACGATAACTTTATCGAGTCCTTTTGATTTAAAATCTTTTGCGATATCCTGTATTTTGTTTATTGCTCCGCAGCCAAAATAAACACTGGTTCTTGTTCTGATTTCACGGACTTCATGAATATCAATATCTTTTTCCCACATAGGCTATCTCCTTTCTTAAACACTACATATAAATTATATAGCATTAAGATAAAATGTAAAGTTTTATTAAGTTTCATTAAAAAATGGTCTGAATTGTAATAATATTGTAAATTTTAGAAAAAATACTTGCAAAAATTTGAATAATGTGTATAATGGGGTGTATGAATTGTGCGAATTACAGTAGAGGCGCACAAAAGAGAGTAGTAGTGTATAGGAGATTTATTATGAACAAAGAAGAATTAGTAAAAGAAATTTCAAAAAAGACTAAATTGTCTCAAAAAGTATCTTCAGATGTATTATCTGCAACTTTAGAAATTATTCAAAAAACTGTTGCTAAAGGTAAAAAGGTTACTTTAGTTGGTTTTGGTACCTGGGAAGCTCGTAAGAGAGCTGCTAGAACAGGCAGAAATCCTCAAACAGGTAAAGAATTGAAAATTGCAGCCAAAACTGTTCCTGCATTTTCTGCTGGTAAAAACTTTAAAGAATTAGTAAAATAGTTTTAGACGAAGTTTCTGGTGCCGGTTAACATTTATGTTAACCGGCACTTTTATTGCAAAATAAAAACGCTTGAATTAAATCAAGCGGAAAAAGGGAAAAGGGATTAAAAGGGAAAAGAATTTATGATACAACAGATAAGTGCTCTGTAATATCATAGAATAAAAGTTTTTAAGCAAAGAATTAGCTAAATATACCGAATGTTCTTTCGATGTTATCGTTAATAACTTTTTTAACGGATTCATATTCGGTAGTCAGAGCCGTTCTTTCCGTTTCGAGTTTAGATAAGTCCATGTCGAATTTTTTATCCTTCTGATCAAT
>CALURU010000038.1 GCA_944323255.1 Candidatus Gastranaerophilales bacterium | reverse complement strand
CACTAGTAGTAAAGTCAGCAGAGGTTGACAGGGCAAGATAAAATAAAATTGGTAATGAACACCAATGTCAACCGATAAGTCAAAGTAAAAAAAGGAGAAAAAATGAAAACACCTTTAATAATAGAACAGCATATGCATGGAGCTTTTGGTGTTGATTTTAATAAGGCAGGTGTTAATGAAATAATTACATTGTCAGAAAAATTGCGCACAATTGGAATCGGGAAGTTTTTTCCTACTTTGGTTACTGATTCTATAACAAATATAAAACGTCAGATTGGTGTAATTAAAGAAGCTGCCAAACAAACCGGAAGTATTGCGGGAATCCACCTTGAGGGTGTTTTTATTAATCCGGCAAAAAAAGGTATACACAATCCGGCGCATTTTCTGGCTCTTACACCGGAGAATTACAGACTTATAGAAGATGATTTTATCAAAATTGTTACGCTGGCGCCGGAGCTTGATGAGGGTTTGATTGGTTATTTGAAAGAAAAAAACGTCAAAGTTCAGGCGGGGCATTGCTGCGGATTTGGTGTGGTGGATGGTGTAACACATACTTTTAATGCAATGAGCGGAATAACACATAGGGGTAAATCAACGGCACTTTCTGCGCTTATAGAAGATGAAGTTTATGCAGAAATAATTTGCGATGGTATTCACGTTAGTGATGATGCTCTCAAACTGTTTTTCAAGGCAAAACCGGCTGATAAAGTTATTTTAATAAGCGATGCGCTTCCTATAACCTATAGCAGCCTGAAAGAAACTGTATTTGCTGATTCAAAAATATATTATGATGGCGAAAGAGCAACTTCTGCGGACGGAACTATTGCAGGAAGTACGAAATTACTACCGGAAATAATCAAAATTCTTGCGACTAAGGGTTTATTTAATCCGCAATTTATAGAAAACTCATATCATTACCACAATTTAGAAGTGGAAGGTGAGATTGAATGGGATGAGGAATTTAATATAATAAAATAATAGCTGTAGTAATGGCTATTATTTTTGACTTATCTTTATATATGCTTTGAAAATTTTATTAGATATAGTATCATCAAAAGCTTGCTGAATTTTATCAAGGGGGTAAACTGTTGTAAGGTTCTTTACATTAACTTTGCGTGAAACAAGGAGTTCGTAAGAGTTTTTCAAATCTGCCGGAGATGGGGAATAACTTCCGAGTACAGTCAATTCTTTGTAGTAGATTTCGTTATTAGGATAACCATTGTTCAACGGCGTGCTTGAAAAAACAAGGATTTTTCCGCCTTGTCTGACAGTTTTTAGAGCAACGTCTATTGCTTTATCCGCTCCTGAAGTCATAAAAACAGCATCAACACCTAAGCCTTCTGTTTTTGACTTTATTAACGGCTCAAAATCTTCTAAATTTCGGGAATTAAAAGCTTCAATACTCATATTTTTAGCAAGCTCTATCCTCTCTGGAATTAAATCACACCCAAAGACATTATAACCGTAGGCTTTTAAGCCTTCCGCCATCAAAAGTCCTATTGAGCCGAGCCCTACGACCAGAACAGAATCACCTTTTGATAAGTTGCAACGTTTTATTGCCCTGATGCAGCAGCCCAGAGGTTCATAGAATGAAATTTCTTCTTCTGTTATATCTTTAGGAATTAGGTATGCAACATTTTTCAGGTGCTCATCTGAAAGATAAACTTTTTCACAGAATCCGCCGGGGAAAATGTTGGTTTGCTTAAAATGCTCGCACATAGAAACATTTCCGTGTTTGCAGAATTTGCATTTACCGCAAGGAATATGGTGCGAACTTACTATTTTATCGCCGATTTTAAATCCGCTGTCGGAATTTATTTCCAGAATCTCTGCAACGATTTCATGTCCGAGAACTGCCCCGTTATGCACAATTTTATGCTTAAATTTAACGATATCCGAACCGCAAAGACCGCAGCCAAGAACTTTTACTATAGCCCCTTTTCTTCCCTCCAGTTGAATATCTTTCAGAGTATTTACAACAATTTTATCGTTATATACTTGTGCAGCTTTCATTTTCCCAGCCTGTTATTAAAAAATCGGGATGACAAGATTCGAACTTGCGACCCCCGCGACCCGAACACGGTGCGCTACCAAACTGCGCTACATCCCGACATTAGTTATTAATTTTTCAAAAGGAATGCGCAGTTTGGTATATCTTCTAAACGTCTCGCCGAAGCTAGCGCTTTCGGACTCGCCTGCCCCATTTCCAACGTGCCACCGGCACCTTGTCAACGGGTGACCCTGCTACATCCCGACATTAGTTATTAATTTTTCAAAAGGAATGCGCAGTTTGGTATATCTTCTAAACGTCTCGCCGAAGCTAGCGCTTTCGGACTCGCCTGCCCCATTTCCAACGTGCCACCGGCACCTTGTCAACGGGCTGCCCTGCTACATTCAATACAATAATTATAAATCACCAATAACAGAAATCAAGTACTTTATCCAACAGCAGCAGTTAGGCAATGCATGAGGTTTACCCAAAGAAAGATATTATCAGCTTGGCAAAGCTGACATTGGCTTCTCTAATGTGTAGTCAAGCCTGTTTATCTAAAATGTCTGTAATCCTGCATTTCATTAATAGCAAGCATATTTGCAATTCTTGAAGCTTTTTTCTGTTCTTTTGTTATATACGCATTAATTAATATTGAAGGTATTGTACTTAAAAGAATAATCCCAATATATTTACTCATATTAGACGCTTTTTCCAAACCTGACTTCAGGTTTCCTGATTTTACAAGATATTTTGTTCCAAATGCTGCACCTGCACCGGTAAACAAAAGAGCAATAGGCAAAGATACCGCCTGACCAAGTGCTTCTATACTTTCGGAATACTTTTGTGACTTTTCATCAACCTTATTAAAAGTCTTAAACGTATTTCTCTGCAACGTTTCTGCATCTTTTAATTGCTCCGGAGTCAAATCCAGTGTCTCTGCCGCTTTATAAAACTTTTCTTCCTCTTTTGCAGTTGTTTTTTTATACTCATTATATTCTTTGTTATTTTTCCACGCATTCATCAAGAATTTAACAATATTCTCTTTACGCTCCGGCTCAACGCTAACATCTTTTATCTCACTAATATTTTCATCCGCAACATAAACCAGCTTTTCGGGATTATTCAACAAATCCTGCTTAATTTTAAATCTTCCGACCCTTGATGCCTGTTTTTGGATCTGCGCAGCTGCAATTGAAAGCACAACCGGTATTATGACTGAAACTATCTGGGAAATTGCAGTAATTTTACCTTCCGATTTTATTTTTAATGCTTTCAAAGATTTACTCAGCAAAAGGTTAAACAATGTACCCAGTGCAAGTGTTCCTGCAACCGCAGTCTGCGTAGCAAGCTCGGCGTTTTCTGCATAATCTTGGGATGCAATATCAATCCTTTCGACAAGTTTTGTTAATAACTGCTGGTCTTTCTTCGCCTTTAAAACTTCATCCGGACTCATCTGATCGTTAAAATGTGCTTCTGCCTCTGCTAATTCAAGCTCAAACTTCTTCCTGTGAGCCTTGTACTCCTTGCTGTCTATTGCCATTTCTTTTAAAGATTTAATACTCTGACCAAATTGAAAACGGCGTTTTTTATTTTCTTCAAGCACGATATCAGAAGCTTTGTTTTTAGCCTCCTGCTTTTGCGCCTCAGTTAAAACTGCAAACCCCTTAGGATTTTTTAACTCTTTACGCATAGCCTCAAAACGTCCTCTTCTGGAAGCTGCAATTTCTGCCTTGGCAGCCCACGCATACAGTGGAAATGCTGCAATTATCCCCGTAATTGCTCCAACTCCCATAGGCAGAATTCCTGCAATCAATTTTGGATTCTTACTGTTTTTAAAATACTTTTGCAAAGAGTTTTTTACGGGTTTCAGATTTCCGATGAGCCCACCGAGCGCTGCACCGCCAAAGATTGCTGCATCAAGCCCGTAACCGACAGCTGTTTCTGTTGCAACCTCCATATCCTCCGCTCTCTTCTGGGAATATTCATCCATCACATCGATTGCTCTTAACAGAACTCTTCCACGCTGAATATCGTTTTGGTCAATACTATCAGGGTTTTGACGCAAATATTCACGACGTTTTGCATCTGTATACTCACGTCTGCTATGCCAGCCGTCATATGCCGGTTCATACTTTTTATAAGCTTTATAATCACCAAATGCAGACATCTATTTACCTTCTATCTATACCAAAACATATAACTCAATTTTTTGCTAATTATATTTTAAAGTGTTACATTTCTTAATATTGTGTATTACCGAATATTCCTATTAACCCCTAACACTTGTCACAACATGGTTTCGTCATGTAAATTTATATTAAATTTGACTCTAATAACTTTACATTTGTTTGTCTTTAAAATAGTATGTTAATATAGTGGTATAGTATAGTTAATATAGAAAAAAAGAGGAATAATCGTGGACAATTTAGGACCGGATATTTTTGGAAGAAAAGAGGTTGAAGGTTTTCAAAATATTCAATCATCAGACAACATGGAGCTGCAACCGGCTCCTGGAATTAATCCAGCAAAGATAAAAGTAATTGGTGTTGGCGGCGGTGGCGGTAATGCTGTTAACAGAATGATAAAGTCAGGTTTAACAGGCGTTGAATTCTGGTTGATGAATACTGATTTGCAAGTATTAAACACTTCTACCTGCAAAAATAAAATTCAACTTGGCGCAAAATTAACAAACGGTCTGGGTGCAGGCGGTGAACCTCAAGTTGGCGAAAAAGCTGCAGAAGAAGCTCAACAGGAAATTACAAGCGCAATAGAAGGCGCAGATATGGTTTTCGTAACAGCAGGTATGGGCGGCGGAACAGGTACAGGTGCTGCTCCGGTTGTTGCAAAAATCGCTAAAGATCTCGGAATCTTAACTATCGGCGTTGTTACCAAACCTTTCTCTTTTGAAGGTAAAAGAAGACAAAATCAGGCTCAACAAGGCTTGGAAAAACTTAGAGAATCTGTTGATGCACTTATCGTTATACCTAACGATAAATTGCTCGACGTTGTTGACAGACGTGTTTCTCTTCAGGAATCTTTCATCGTTGTTGATGAAGTTCTCTTGAGAGGTGTTCAGGGTATCTCTGATATAATTACTATACCGGGCTTAATTAACGTTGACTTTGCCGACGTTAAGAGTGTAATGGCTGCATCAGGTTCTGCTCTGATGGGTATCGGAAGAGGTACAGGTGAAGGCAGAGCTATTGAAGCCGCTAAAATCGCTATTAACTCTCAACTTCTTGAGACTTCAATCAACGGTGCTTCCGGTGTTATCGTAAATATCACGGGCGGACCGGATATGACTCTGCACGAAGTTACAGATGCAACAAATATTATTAATGATGCGGTTCTGGATGATGCAAGAGTTATTATCGGTGCAGTTGTGGATGATAATATTCAGGGTGAAATCCAGATTACAGTTATCGCTACAGGGTTTGAACTCAAGTCTCAAACTCCGATTGAAGAGAAAGTCGAAAATCGTTCAATCAGCGCTGCTGAATTTTTCTCAGGTGCATTCAACAATACACAGCAGCCTAAAGCTCCTACAATGTCATCTTTCTCTGACATTCAGATACCTGATTTTTTACGTAAGTAATATGTGTAGAAGTTAATATATATGAAAAGACCGGTTTTTAAACCGGTCTTTTTTAGTTCAAAAACACTATGCCGCCATTTAAGTATGTTGCAAACAGAAGCCACAAAAAATACGGTAGAAGTAAAAGTCCGGCAAGTTTTGAACACTTGTAAAATTCTCTTATGTTCATAAATGTAAGAATATCCAGAATAATAATTATCACAAAGGCAAGAATTGGCTTTTGCAAAATGAAAAATGCCGGTGTCCACAGTATGTTAAAGAACATTTGCAAGCCGAAATAAATGTATCCTTCTTTTTTGTTTAGCGGAGTTTTTGCTGTTATAAAAATCAAAAGCGACACTACAATTGAAACATAGAGAAAAACCCACGCAGGTGTAAAGATTCCGCTTGGAGGTGTGAACATAGGTTTAGTAAGTGTATCGTACCACGTCAATTCAGTCATATTTATATTGTAAAAGCTTTGATTAAATTTTCATTAAACTAACAGGTAATTTTTTTGGGGGGGGAATGTATTGGATTAGTGAATAGAAATTTAGTGACTAAGTGATTAGGTGACTAAGATTGTAGGTCAGGTTTTACCTGACAATAACATACTTAAATGCGGAGATAACTGTCATTCTGAACCCAACATCAATTAGAGGGTGAAGAATCTATATAACTTTAATACCTTGTACATTTCTATTTTTCTACAACAATTGCAACCCACTGATCTTGCGACAATATCTCAATTACATTAAGTCCATGTTTTTGCACAGCTTCAAGCACAATATCTTTTTTATCATTCAAAATTCCGCTCAAGACCATTTTAGCTGAAGGTTTCATAATATTTTTTAAATCTCCCATAATTTGAGCCAGAATATTATGCAAGATATTTGCGCAGACAAAGTCATACCGCTTGGTAATTTTATCAGCAGTTCCGAGTTCAAACGTACAATCTACCTGATTAATTCTTGCATTCTCCTTGCAAACATCAATTACGGTTTCATCATTATCGCAGCCGTAAGCCGACTTTGCGCCAAGTTTTACAGCGCATATTGCGAGAATACCTGAGCCTGTTCCTATATCGGCGACTTCTGCGCCTTGAGGCATATATTTTTCTAACGCTTTCATGCAAAGCTGCGTTGTCTGGTGTGTTCCTGTTCCGAAGGCACAGCCGGGATCGAGTGTAATTGTAATCTCGTCTTCTTTGGGTTCGTATTCAAGCCAGCTTGGCACAACGGCAATTTTGTCGGAAACATGTGTCACTGTCCATTTTTCTTTCCATTTTTTAGACCAATCCTGATTTTCTTTTTCGTCCAGAGTAATTTCCCAGCTTCCAAGCTCTTCATCAGTAAAACCTCGTTCTTTCAAAAGTTCACGCTCGGTGTGCAAAACACTTTGGATTTTAAATAGCATTTCTTCAAAATCCTCTGCGCCGGATTCCCCTTCCTTGACATTTGATTGTGTAGTTGTGTCATCCGACTGGGAAAGTGCATTTACCCCCGCCCTGACATTTGATTGTGTAGTTGTGTCATCCGACTGGGAAAGT
>CALURU010000037.1 GCA_944323255.1 Candidatus Gastranaerophilales bacterium | reverse complement strand
TCCTTAATCAACATACATATATGTCCTATATATATTATATGCCACATTTCTATAAAAAATAACGCCGTTTTGAAAAATCGTTACAATTCTTTGCAAAAGAAAGAAAAACCGGGCTTTTTACCCGGTGCATCCCTATATTACTTAATCGTAGTTTACTTAATCGTAACGTATACTCCTAGGGGTAAGTGTTATTCAACTTTGAATTAACACTACCCATTTAATCTTTTGACTACTTTATTACCGTGAAAAACTTAAATTCTCCAGGCATTAATTTCCCAAATGAAAGTGAATTCGTCGCAGCGACAAATTTCTCTTCCATATAGTCTACTCCGTCAAATCTAAATTCCGAAACAATCGAGTAGTCACAGGAAAGTTCTATTGTCTTATCAAAAACTTCTCTACCTTCCTGAATCACCGATTTTGATTCGCCATTTTCTTCTACAAGAATTTTCTCTGTTGGAGAATGATAGTTTGCTACAACGAGGATTAAATTTTTCATACCCTCTTTCTGTATCTGCCATACTACAAAACCGTCCTCATCCTGTCTGATTATATGAGCCTCACCATCTGTTATTACAGGACAATTCTTTACAAAACGGTCTATTGCATCAAACTTGGCATAAAAATCATAATCCTTTGAACGTTTCATTGAAACTTCATTACCTATAATATATTCCATGCCGGTTTTAGTAAAAGATTCGTCTCCATCTATATACATTACAGGTCTTTGAGCATTACGCCCGCCCGGTAAAAACTTATATTTAAACCACTTGAACAATGCACCCTGTTCGCCAAGCTGTCCCGGATACCTGTCTATTGCCTCAAACTCGCCATCCTGATTATTATAAGTTTTTAGTATCGAAAGCGGAGTTTGTGCTTTAGACGAAGTATTATAATTCGACAGGTTCAAATTATCATCCGCTATTGCTTCCGGAGTCTTGTATGACTGTGATACAATATCATTCCCCCACAAAAGGTCAAAATGCATATCTTCATGATATTCCTTGAAATAATTATCCCAGAGCATATATTCTGCTAATGTCGCAAAATATGGCACTTTTTCCTTCATTGCAGAATTAAGCATTCCCAAAACTTTTCTCGGCGCTCTGTAACTTATCGGAGTTCCGTCCTTTTCAGAAACTTCATCTACAATATGGTCGATATGATCAACTCTGAAACCATCAAAATTGAATTCTTCCTGCAAGTTCTTCATATAATCTATAAAGAATTTGATTACGTCATTATTATACTTACCATTTTCAAGGCATACAAAATAATACGGAGTCTGGCAATCCAAATTCGCAAATTTTGTTACATCTTCGCCATCAAATTTGTAATGTTTGAACACAGGGAAAGATGCGCCAACACTCATTTTATCAAACACCGGAATCCCGGCTGAACACCAGGCACCGCCAGGAGCAGGCCACATACCCTCCTGTATCAAACCCTGTATTATCTCGTTTTGATTTGTTATCTCGTTTTCTGATAATTTCTTTGCATGAATATTTCCCGCAAGTTTATTAATTATCATTTTCGCTTTTTTATGAAGTTTGTCCTGAATACTTTTTTCCAACATTGAATTTGAAAGGAAAATCTTTGTTTCTTTCAAAGCTTCATCTATTTCATTAAAAATGTTCCGGTAATGCTCCGTTAAATCTCCGTAACTTTCGCCACGGAGAGATTTTTTATAAATACCTGATACAATATCAAGATCATCCTTTGAATATTTATCAGACAATTCTGAAACAGTACTATCTACATGCTTCATTATTTCCTCAAGTAGAGCATTAATATCAAACCATCTTGCGCATTCCGGTGTTGTAAGCACAATTTTTGAAAATCTGCCTGTCTGCGGAAGTATATCATAAATTACAGGATGCCCTGCCAGCTGTGACATTAGTATAAATAATTTTACCTGTTTATCAGCACCACAACCCGTTTTTTCCGCAATATTTTTATCCTCTAGCGTAGGACTTACACAGCTTGCTGTCGGAAGATAAGCACATCCAAAATCTCTCGGATGAAATGGGGTTAAATACATTGTAGTAGAAAAAATGTTGTTTTCTAAATTTCCGGTCGGAAGAATCAACAACTCCCGAAGCCAATCCATAAACTTGCCGCACTCTTCTGATGTATTTCCGTTCCCTAAGCCCGCAAGGTTAATTAACTTTATATCGTGACCTTCTTTTTGAAGCCAGCCAGAATCTTTTACATTATTCCTTGCTAGAACACTTGATTTTGTAAAATTAAAGTTTCCATCCGAAAATACACCGTTCGCTTCCCATTTAGATTCAAGCGCAAATAAAACTTCCGCATCAGATAACTCTTCCAGAGCCTTAATCTGAGGATAAGGCAGATACCCGAATTTTTTCATTTGAGATTTTAAAAACTCTTTCCTTTCATCTGATATACTGTCAAATGAATACATTTCTCTCAACTTTGTATAAAAATTGTTTAAATCTTCACAAGCATTTTCGGCTTCTTTTTTAAACAAAAAATCTAACATAGGGTTCTCCTTACATAATTTTGTGATTGTTTGGATAGTATATTTCCGATTAAGTTTCTCAACTTTTCCGTATACAAGGATAATATCATGCTTATATATTTTTTACAAACAAACGTAAACAAATGTTAAGCGAAATGCAAAAAAAAATTTTACCAGTTTTAGAAAAAATATGATTACATTTACAAGCAGAAAGCATAGTATCCGGAATGCAGATTTAATTACAAGAAAGGCTCATTCTGTATATCCGCATATTTCGGAGAGCAAAATTACATCAATGATTGGAAAAGATCAGGTAAAAGATCTGTTTTTTGGTCGAATGTCACTAGAATATGCACTTAAATTTGCAGCTGAAAGATTGAAAATCGAAATTGATGAAAAAAATACATACCAATATGTTATTGAATCGTTAAAAAAAGGGTTAGGGAATTGTTTTGAAGAATCAAAATTTGCAGAGCTGATTGCGAAAATAAATGGGCAAAATAATATTTATTCCGGGAAAATTTATGCTGGAAAAGGTTTTGCGAAACACGAAGTTGCATTTATTACTGATATAAAAATTAATGCGGATAAATTTTACAGGTTTAAAAACAAAGAAGCAATAATTTTAGACCCCTGGCTCGGCATTACGGATTATGCAGAAAATTACTTTACCCGAATAACTAAAAACTATGGAAAAATACTTGGAATAAAGTCATATTCTAAACCTAAATTGCAGCCGGATTTGTCTGGTAAAATCTCTGCAAGAAAACTTGCTGAGTATAAAAAAAATCATCCGGAGTTGATTATAAAAAACTTTAAAAAGATTAAAGTTTAATTTAAAATTTTTTATTATTTTAAAATATCGTTTATTTTTTTGACAACAAAATCAATTGCACCTCTGTTAGATACAAATACATTTTTGCATGCATTTTTTGATTTGTCATATATTTCAGGGTTTTCAAGCATTGTATTTAAATATTCATAAAACTCTTCGGGAGTCTTTACAACTTTTCCCGCACCGGATTTGCATAAAACATCATAAATATCTTTAAAATTAAATACTACAGAACCGGAGACAACTGGTTTCTCAAAAATTGCCGCCTCAAGAGGGTTATGTCCGCCGGTGTTGTTAAAGCTTCCGCCAATGAATGCTATATCGCATATTGAATACACTTTTTTTAATTCACCGAGCGTATTTAAGATTATTACATCGGTTTTATCAGAAAATGTGTCACCTTCTGACCTTAACCCATAAGACAAATCGTATTTTTTAAGCAGCGCCTTAATTTCTTCCACACGTTCCAAGTGTCTCGGCGCTATTAACAATTTTAAATTACTAAATATCTGTTTTAGTTTCTTATATGTATTAATTACAATTTCATTTTCAGGCTTATGAGTGCTTCCAGCAAGCAATATTTTATACCCATCCTGCCCGATTTCAATACTTTCTTTGGAAGGTTCTATATCGAATTTTAAATTTCCCATAACTTCCGCTTTTTGAGGATCTAGCCCGATCGAGATAAATTTTTCTTTATCTTCCTCACTCTGAGCATAAACAGCTGTATAATTTGCAAGCACCATTTTAAAGAAAAGTTTTGCTCTCTTATAAGAAGGATAAGATAAATCAGAAATCCTTGCGTTTATCATAATCAGAGGAATGCCCAGTTTTTTGCAGCTATATGCAAAATAAGGCCAGATTTCTGTCTCTGCTATCACTGAAATATCAGGATGAATTTTTGCCAGAAATCTTTTTACCGGAATCGGATTATCAAACGGAAAATAAGTTATATAATCCGCAATCTCTTTAAACTTTTTCTGCGCAATCTGCTGACCGGCATAAGTAAAAGTCGAGACAACAAGTTTATAATCCGGAAAATTTTTGCGGATTGATTTCAGAAGGTTTTCAATCGCAAGCGCTTCTCCTACCGAGCAGCAGTGAATATGTATTACTTTATCTTCCGGAAATATTACTTTATTACCGTTTTCATCAAGCCCGACGCCGCCAAATTTTTCCTTCCAGCCGTGAGATTTTTTATGAATTACACGCTCTATATAATAAAACGGCAGGAAGAGTAAAAATAAAATTGTCATTAATACTTCTAAAATCAGCATTTTAGCACCTAATTATAGTATTTATCGAGCCATTTTGTCGGTTTAACATATCTTAGTCCGCCCTTACCCATAAAACCATTATAAGCCTGCTCCGGAGTAGGACGCCCGTGGAATACGATAATTTTGGCATCAACAGGATCCTTTGGTTCTAGGAAAAAGTTCAGCGGGAACGGCTGCAGGCAGTTTCTTTTAAAACTTACGCACCAGCTTTTATCCCAGTATTTTAAAATCCCTTTTCTTTTCATTTCATAGGACAAAAATGCCTGTTCGTTTTTGTAATCGTGCCTGATTTCATTTCCGAGCTTATAAAAATTCTCAAGAACATCAGGGTGTTTGCCGATTTCAAAACGAAAAACGGAAGAATTTCCGATAATATCGTCAGGAAAATCCCAGTCTTTTACGATAAGAAATTCCCCTTCCTCTTCAAAAAACGGAGTAAGATCGTTTCTTATCACTATATCCAAATCCAAAAAGAGAGCAGTACCTTCAAGATCCGCAAGTTTTTCATTGAAAAGAGAAAGTTTTCTCCAACCTTTATCGCCGATATGCGGATTATCTTCATACGGTGGTAGTTCCCTTGTTTCAATACCTTCAGCCAGACCTCCCGTATTATCAGTAAAACACACAAATTTATGCGGTAGTTTAAGATTTTTTTCTACCATATGGTAAAGTCTGTTTACATATTCTGCACCAAACTTTGTACCCCATTTGATACAGATAACATTATTTGTCATACTCCCTCCTGAAATTTTGCGACAAGGCTATTATATTACAAAAATATATTACGGTAAATACTAATAATTCTAGTACGCCATTTATTTTTTGCTATACTATGCCAGAATAGACTCAACTTCGGCTGCATATTTATTTACATTTCTTGCCCATAAAGCGTTTAAATTATCATCATCTGTAGGATCAGCTGTCGGGCAGTACTTAGCATTTATCTGGTACAATTTTGTCAACGGACGTCCGCTGTTATTTACATAGCCTGATTTTAAGAATCTTGCCATATCACTTATGCATTCCGCAACGGAATTGTATGTCTTGAATGTTGTAGAGTTTGGAATTCTAACTCCACCAACATTATTCTTCTGTCTTGCATTTTTGCTTGTACCGCTTGCTGATTCATTTATTGCAATACCTATAAGAACAGCTGCGCTTATACCATATTTATTCTGTGCATCTATAAATGCCTGTCCCTGACCTTCTAATACTCCTTTTCCTTTAAGATATTTATTTAAATCAGCGGCAGTTCCTCTATAAAGTTTTGTTATATCTCTTGTGTAATTACCGTATACAAGTTTCATTTCTTCATCAGTCATTTCTGTCCAGTGTTTGCCTTTTAGTGCAGCCAGAGAAGAAGAGCTGGAAGAACTTAGAGAACTGGAGGTTCTTGCTGCAGTTCGTGCAGGGGATTCAGTTTTTGTTGAAGAAGCTGCACTGCTTGTTCTTACTTCCAAAGTCGAAGCCGGTGATGAAGCTGTTGTTACAGGAGTTGGAGTCGTTATAAAACTAAAAGTATAATCTGTATTTTGAATTTTGACTGGCGAAAACATATTGCTTTGAGTATTGTTTGAACTTTTTTCAAAAACATCGCCAAAATTAAATTCGTTGTAAGAAGGTCCGGTCCACTTGTCGGTTGGAAACAGTTCATTAATATCTATAGTAATATTTGGCATCGGAGGCATTGAAATATCTGGCATGAGCGGGAATATACTCGCCGTAGACATTACAGGGTATGTGTACATCATGGAAGGGAATGCTCCAAAGCAGCTGTTAAAAGGATTACACCAGCTATTATAAGACCAGCCCCACCCCATGCAGCCCAAAAACGGATTATTGTTAAATACTCCGTGCATAAAACCGTGTGTGAAATTGTGCCAGAAATTATGTGCGCTCATAAATATCCCTGTTCCTTATATATATAAAGTATTACCTTCTTAAAAAATTGCTTTTTTTGTAAATAAAAAGTTACATTACTGCTTAATTTACCATATGTTCTTTTTTTGATATAATGAAATAACAGGAGAGAAGGAGAATTATGAATAAAAATCAATCAATCGGGATGTACGTAATCTTGGGTATCATGGTCTTAGCATTTATTTCAATGCTGTTTTCAGGTCCTACCTCAAGCACTCAGGAACTATCATATACCAATTTTATACAAAAAGTTGAAAACAAAGAAATTAAGAGCGTTGATATCGGGAAAGACTCTCTAATTGCGCTTCCTGTAAACCAGCCGGAGGCTAAAAAATCAAATACGAATCCTTTGTATGGCGAAGTTAAACCGCCGAAATTACAATACAAAGTTCTTCTCCCTGAAAATTCAGACGTTTTGACAAAGCTTGAAGAAAACAATGTTGAGATTAGTGCAAAACGTTCAAATGAATCAAGTTCAGCACTAAGCATGGGCTCTTCTTTGATTACAATACTCCTTGTATTAGGATTTATTATGCTTATCATAAAATCCATTCAGGCAGGCGGTGCGCAAGCTATGTCTTTCGGAAAAAGCAGAGCAAAAATGCTTATGGATAACAAAGTTAAAACAACTTTTGCGGATGTTGCAGGTATTGACGAAGAAAGAAAAGAACTTGAAGAAATTGTTGATTTCTTAAAGCACTCTGATAAATACGTAAAACTCGGTGCTAAAATTCCGAAAGGCGTTTTACTGGTCGGTGCCCCAGGGACAGGTAAAACACTTATGGCTAAAGCTGTTGCCGGAGAAGCCGGTGTTCCGTTCTTTTCTATAAGCGGTTCAGACTTTGTTGAAATGTTTGTAGGTGTCGGCGCTTCCCGTGTAAGAGACTTATTTGAACAGGCAAAGAAACACCAGCCTTGTATTGTTTTTATTGATGAAATCGATGCAGTAGGACGTCAGAGAGGCGCAGGACTTGGAGGCGGTCACGATGAAAGAGAACAAACACTTAACCAGCTCCTTGTTGAAATGGACGGATTCGACGAAAATACAAATATCATAATTCTTGCAGCTACAAACAGACCGGATATCTTAGATAATGCACTTTTAAGACCGGGAAGATTTGACAGACAAATTGTTATCAATAAACCTGACGTACTCGGAAGAGAACAGATTTTGAATGTTCACGCAAAAAACAAACCGCTTGCAAAAGAAGTCGATTTAAAAACTCTTGCAAAACGTACCCCGGGCTTTACCGGTGCCGATTTACAGAACCTTCTAAACGAAGCCGCTCTGCTTGCTGCAAGGCATGATAAATCTGAAATTGAAATGCCGGATCTTGAAGAGGCTATAGATAAAGTTATGGCAGGACCGGAAAAGAAAAGCAGAATTATCTCCGATGAAGAAAAAGAAAATACCGCATACCACGAAGTCGGGCATGCACTGCTTGCAAAACTTCTCAAAAACTGCGATCCGCTGCATAAGGTATCAATTATACCGAGAGGTATGGCACTTGGTATAACGCTTACACTCCCCGAAAAAGATCATTTGACTATGCGCAAAAATCAGCTTTTGGACCGCATTACAATGATTCTCGGAGGACGTGTTGCAGAAGAACTTATTTACGGAAAAGATAACGTAACAACCGGCGCTTCAAACGATTTGGAAAAAGTTTCCGCTCTTGCAAGAAGCATGGTTACAACTTACGGTATGAGCGATAAAATGGGTAATCTTGCTTACGGAAAAGAGCAGGAACATATCTTTATGGGCAGAAATTTCGGCAACACAAGAGATTTCTCCGAAGAAATCGCTGCAGATATTGATAAAGAAGTTAA
>CALURU010000036.1 GCA_944323255.1 Candidatus Gastranaerophilales bacterium | reverse complement strand
CCCAGGAACCACCTTAGACCGAATGATAGGGAAACACCATTTCGACCGCCGTTGGAGACCATTGCCTGACCAAACGCCAAAAACCGATCTTTAATCCGTTTCTGCACGCCTAGACCATATTGAACATACGGTTTGATACTCATCTCCGGTAATCGGACGTCATTCGCCCTAACATCACTCTTATCCAGTACATTCCACACCATATTGACTGCCGCATATGGCTGCCAGCCATTTTTTGTATTCATGATAAACTTCACTCCGGGTGCTAACTGGATTGCATGCAACGGGTCACTCTCCATACGAACACCGGCTGAATTCGTGTAATCAAAAGTATTCACAAAAGTATAACTCATTAGCATTGATGGCTGAATTATATACCTGCCCTCTTTAAACTCAAAGTTATACCCCAATCTGTTTCCAATTCCCGCAAGTAACATTGTGTAATTCTCATTTCCGTACATATTCTGGGACTCGCCTACACTTGCGCCGACTGAAAGTGTCGTTGCGTTAAAGAAATTTCCCTTGTATAAAAATACAGTACCACCGACCAAGCCGCCGTTTTGATAACTGTCTACACCGCTATAGGACTGGCTTGCGCCATTATACCCAACATATCCACTTAATACACGGTCAAAACCATGCGCTATTGGGGTTATTTTACTGTCATACCCTATTAATGAACCGTAATTAATATTATCTACCTTAGGACCGTTTTTAAGTGGAATGCTTTCAAAGCTTACATATGGTTTTACCCAGTAGCCGGCACTCTCTATTCTTGTATAAAGAGGTGAAAAACTATTTGTTGTTGTGCTTGCATACCTTCCGGATTCTTTGAGGGCAAGACGTTCCAGAAAAGGAAGGTTCATGAAGTTATCCGAATGCTGGAAGGCATAGTTAAAAGTATTCATCTGGGTTGCATAGGCGCCCGCCTGTGCTGCGACGGATGGAGCCAGAACTGTTGGGTTAAAGGCATCACTCGGATTTCCCCCGCCGGAGCTCCGTAAAAACGTGAAGAATCCGTCATCCTGATTATAGCTTACGGCGTATTTATAGATTGGAGAGTATGCTACAGGGCTTTTACCTGTATATGATACTTTGTCTTTGTAACTTTCTTCCGCAAAAAGAATATCTGTTCTATCCTCTTTAGCGTCATTCAACAGGTTTAAATACTCTACATCTATTTTTCCGTCAGGGGCGACCGTCGTTACATTTTCAGGAAGTCTGTCCATTGACTTGTTTGCAAGATCTACATCAACCGACATTCCCAAATGTCCGTTTACCGTCATTCCCTGCATTGATTGAGTCTCTGCTAAACCGTTCATAAGAGAGAGGTGACCGGAATTGGCGGTAAGAGTAGAGGTTGCAAGAATATCCGCTTTCGTCAGGTGAAGTGTGACCTCGTCTAAAGTCGTATCTGCATTGATTACAGAATTATTCAATACAATCTCACCAGTACTGTCACCCGTGAGTTTTAGGTTATATTTTTTGTCATAGTTTATTGTTGTTCCGCTTACGCTTCCGCCCTCTATCTGGTCGTCTATAACGTATTTACCGCCATTCTGGGCGGTGAATGTAAGGATAGGAGCAGGCGATGTTTGGATAGGACGATATGTGTTAACAAAAATTGCATTATTTTGTTTTCCACGAACAGAATCTTCGGTATAATTACCTGATATATAATATGTTTTTCCATCTGCCAAGAAATTCATATCAGAAGTTGTATAAATTGCACCACCTTGAGCCAGATCAGAATTTGTAGAGCTTTTTACATAATTATTTATAAAATTTCCTTGAATAACTCCTAAGTTTAACTCTCGTCCCATAGCTATTTCATTATCAATAGCCCCACCTCGTTTTGTAGCATGATTACCTATAAAATCACCTGTGATATTTCCAAGTGTTGCTGTTGCTAGATATCCAGCACAATTATAAATTGCACCTCCTATTTCTGCTGAATTTCCGATAAAGTTTCCTGTTATATTGCCAATACTAGTTTTTGAGCTCATCCATTCTTCATTACTATAATTATAAATAGCTCCGCCAGCACTTCCTGCGGAATTTCCTATAAAATCACCACTTATATCTCCTATAGAAGCACCATAATTGTAAACAGCTCCACCATTATTAGAAGTATAGTTTTCTATAAAATCACCAGAAATAGCTCCAATCGTTGATTCTTGTGAATTATAAATTGCACCACCATGTGACTTGCCTAAAGATGAATTGTTTATAAAATTTCCTGTTATATTACCTATATACCCATTATTTTCAATAGTACCACCATAGATTGGATTTGCGTTTCCATAATATTGAGAAATATTGCCAATAAAATTACCTTCTATATTTTCAATATTTCCATAATTAGATATAGCTGCACCACTAGCTTCACTTACTGTATTTTCTACGAAATCACCTTTAATTAAACTGATATCATAGCGATTTGCTATAGCCCCACCGGAATTATCACCAACAGCTTGACCTATAAAATTAGAAACAATACTTCCATTTTCGTAGGAAGAAGTATTGCCTATTCTTTCAGAAGTAGTATTGTCATAATGTACTGTTATTGTGGTTTTGCCTTCTGTAGGGCTTGCAACTTCGCCAAAAGTGTAACCATCCTCACCCTTTGACCATTCATAATACCGTGTTGTATCGCCGACCCCATATTCCTTATTGACTAGGTCAACACGATAATATACAGGCTCGAATTTGCCTGTCTCAGTGTTTAATTCTATCTTTGTTATCGTGTTTTCGCCCTCTGCTTCAACACGTGTCAAAGTATACGCCTTCTCTCGTTCTGGCTGCGGGGTTTGAGTAGTTGTCTCATCAGCCATGGAAACGTTTGAAAGTGATAAAATTAATGCACAAGAAGCAAGAGAAAAACGTTTAAAGCAGCTATTAGTCAGGGTTTTACCCCCCCCCCTGGCACAAGCAGGGGTAAAATTACTATCACAATTGGGTTTTGGATGGTTCATACCAATATCCTCATACTTTGTCCTTACTTATGTTTAATTCCACATTTTTATGGGTCAGTAACGCTCCTAAGAAGAAATCGTTACAAAAATTTACAATTGCAGGGTAAAATAGGCTTGATGAGCGGGGTTTAATTTGGGGTAAATATTTTTTTGGGGGCAGGGGGGGAATTCGTGAATTATTGTTTTTGACCCCTCACCCGCATTCGTAGCTTTTGCCTCACGGCTCAAGCACGACTGCGCCCTCTCCCACAGGGGGCGAGGGGAGGTGTACGCATTGTCATCCTGAAAGCGTAGAAAATCGGTTTTTATTATATTGTTGTGTGTGTTTGTTTCCCATTCGATTTTCAAGCTGTTCAGGATCTTACAAGATGGTAGGTCACACGCCAAACCGGTGAGATGCTGAAACAAGTTCAGCATGACACACTCGGGTATCGGGTAACGTGGGAATACGACACTTGTCACCTTTAAGCGTAACGGAGCGAAGGAAAGGTTTTCGAAGCGATAGCGGGAGCAGAGCGGGAGCGTGTCTGAGAAAAGCTTCCCTGAGCAAAGTGAAGCGGATTGCTGGATTTCTTGAGTTGACCCCTCACCCGAATCCGTAACTTTCGCCTTGCAGCTCAAGAACGGCTTCTCCCTCTCCCTCAAGGAGCGAGGGGATTCACGCCTTTGTGCTACGTTATTCTGAGGGCGTAAGCCCGAAGTATCTCTTTCGTAAAGTGTTTTATAGATTCTTCGCCCCTAAAGGTATATCGGGTTCAGAATGAACACATACTTGAAAATTTGTAGATATTTTTCTTCTACATATGGAAATCAAAGTATGAACTACATATAAGAATTTAACTTACAAAACTTTTGTTAACAAATGTAACGAAAAAAACAACTCCTGAAATCTATTACTTTATTTTTACTTTATATATATGTAAACACAATTAGTAAGGATTAAGGTTATGCTAACAATCAGTTCATCAGACGAAAAACAGAGTACATGCTTTAAATTTATCGGAGCTGATTCTACTCCGAAAACAACTCATTTAATATCAAACAATACATCTCTAATTACACCTTCTTCATCAGGTGATAGCGGAGTAGACACCTGTAGTTTTTATTCAGGACCGAGCGATGCTGCAATCATGGCTTTTGGCGAGAGTTCTGAGACAAGCGGCGCAATTGCTTATGCGGGAAGTGAATCCTGTGGATCTATTGCTTATTCAGGAGGAGCTGAATCTTGCGGTTCTATTGCATCAGCATCAGTTTCTGTTTCATCGGGCGGAGGTTTCTCCGGAGGCGGATGCAGTTATTCTTGCTGATTCAAATAATAATGTAACTAATCAACTTAATATTGTATACAAAACCGACCTGTAAAGTCGGTTTCTTTTTTATTTGTAAAGTTATTGTCAAAACTTTTTAATAATGATACGATTTATAATATGGAGGAGAGATGGACGAGATTTTTAGCATTATACAATTTTTAAAACAAGCCGTTAAAACAGGCGCTTCTGATGAACACTTAATGGTAGGGCATTCACCATACCTGAGAATTAACGGGTTTATCAAAAAGGCAAATACAATGCCGTTAACTAAAGAAGATATCGACAATGCAATATTAGATATCGCACCTACAACAATAAGAGATAAGATTCTTACTCTTTGCGATGTTGATTTCATGTATGAAATCAAAAGTTGTTCAAGATTCAGAATTAACTATAACAGACAGCTCGGAATGCCGGCACTTGTTATAAGAAATATTCCGTATAAGATTCCTTCGATAAAAGAATTAAATCTGCCGGATATAATGCCGTCTATCATAGACCAGCAAAATGGTATTATTCTGGTTACAGGTCCTACCGGATGTGGAAAATCTACTACAATAGCATCTTTAATTAACCATATTAATGAATCAAAAGCTAAGCATATTATTACGCTTGAAGATCCTGTTGAGTATGTTTTTGAGTGTAAAAACAGTATTATTTCACAGCGCCAGTTAGGGGTTGATACAAAATCTTTTGCTGATGGTATAAAATTTGCTCTCAGACAGGATCCTGATGTAATTTTTATTGGTGAAATTCGTGATAAAGAAACAATGGCAGCAGCCCTCAAAGCTTCTGAAACAGGGCACCTTGTATTGTCAACTCTTCATACTAATGATGCTGTTCAAACAATAAACAGGATTGTAAATATGTTTGATGAAGCTAATAGATTTCTCATAAGAAAGCAACTATCAGAAACTCTTAGAGCTACCATTGCTCAAAAATTAGTTTATTCTGAAAAATTACAAAAAAGATTTCCGGCATGCGAAATTATGGTTGTAACTTCTACCATCAAAGATTATCTGATTAAAGATAATACAGAAAAAATCTATGATATCCTTAGAGAAAATACTATCGATGATATGATTACAATGAACTCTTCTCTCGCAACACTCGTTAATAATGAATTTATTTCTCAAGAAGAAGCTATCAAGAGTTCTAATGATGTTCCGGAACTTGAAAAAATATTCAGAGGAGTTTACCTGGGTACAAAAGCTTATTATGAATAATAATTACGTAACGGAAGCAATTAATTTAAAATCATATAATCTGAATGATGCAGATAAAATTATTGTAATGTACTCCAAAGAAAACGGGCTTATAAAAGGAGTTGCAAAGGGAATAAAAAAGCCTAAAAGTAAACTTGGGGCAAGAATGGATTTACTGGTTGCAAATTCTTTGCAGCTGATAAAAGGGCGTTCTATGGATACGATTATACAGGCTCAAACGCTTAATCATTTCAGAAAAACCAGAGAAGATATGGATAAATTATTATTATCTTCATATATTTCAGAAGTGGTTATGAACTTTGGTGAGGGTTCTGAATCAGCATCTGAAGAAATTTATGGTCTGTTGTATAAAGCTCTGGCAAGAATTGCTGATGCTAAAGAAAAAAAAGATATGCTGATTGCTGCAATTAAGTTTCAGCTGAAAATTCTGCTTATTATGGGCTTTTGTGTAGAGCTTGACACCTGTCTCTGCTGTAGGGAACAGGTTTTGGATGAAGAAATGTATTTTTCTTCATCAATGGGCGGTATTATTTGCAAGGAATGTAACGAGCATCTTGGTGTCCGGTTAAAAATGCATCACAAAATTAGGGATTTTATGCAGGCGATGCTTCAGTTTGATTTTGACTATGATAGTAATTATGACAGGAAAGCAACAGAAAAAGTTTGTCAGGTATGTTTTGACTTGCTGGATGATTATATAAAAATTCATACAAATAAGCGCCAAAAATCTGTAAAACTTGTGCATGAAATGGCGGGTTAAGCTATGAAAAAACTAAAATTGGCGCATTTATATCCTAAACTTTTAAATATCTATGGTGATATCGGAAATATTATTACCCTGAAAAAAAGATGCGAGTGGAGAGGTATAGAATTAGAAATCGATGAAATAAATATCGGCGACAAAGTCGGAGAGCATGATATTTATTTTATCGGCGGAGGTCAGGACAAAGAGCAAATTGAAGTTTCTAAAGAGTTACAAAAACATAAAGATTTTTTGCTCGCTGAGCGTGACAGAATGGCGGTCTTTCTCGGAATCTGTGGCGGCTATCAGCTGATGGGGCATTATTACCAACCGCATAATGGGGAAAAACTTTTGGGAATAAGCCTTCTTGATGCATATACTGTAGCCGGCAACAAACGTTTTATAGGAAATGTTACTGTAAAAACAGAGCTTGTAGAACCGGATACACTTGTCGGGTTTGAAAACCACAGTGGACTTACTTATTTGGAAGGTAAAACAGAGCCTATTGGGAAAATGTTAACCGGCAATGGAAACAACGGTCAGGATAAGACGGAAGGTGCAAGATACAAAAATGTATTCGGAACTTATATGCACGGTTCGTTCCTGCCTAAAAATCCGCAATTTGCGGATTATCTCTTAGAGCTAGCTCTCGGGGCTAAACCTGAGCCGCTTGATGATATAATAGAAAATCTGGCTCACGCTTCGCTTGTTGGAAAAAAATACTAATTTTTTATAAACCTTAATTCAACCTGCGTGTTTACACTATCGCCCGGAAATTTTGCCGGCAAAGGTTTGTATGGTGCTCCTGTTTTAACCGCATTTAAAACTGAAGCGTTTGCTTTTTCGTTAGTTGATTTTACAATAACCGGATCTGTTATTTCACCGTTCTTTTTAACTCTGAACTGAACTGTTACTTCATAGTCCGTATTTGCTTTGTAAGGCGTCCAATTGTTGTGCACAGCATTTGGAAGGTATTCAAAATACTGATTCAAGTTTTGAATTTCACCTGACTGCGCAGTTTCTTTTACCCTTTCCGCTTTTGGAGGAATAATAATATCTTCAGCCATTACAGAAAACGGCATTATTAGAGCTGCTGCTAATAAAATAAATTTCAAATTTGACATAGCTTCCTCCTTTTTTTATCTTACATATATTCTTGGCAATCTTACCTTGAGCCTGCAGGTTAGTTCATAATTAATAGTATGCAATATTTCCGCCCAACTATCAAGGGATAAATTTTTATCATCCAGAAGAGTTATAACATCACCGACCTGAGCGTCAACTTCTCCTAGGTCAAACATCATTTGATCCATTGTTATGTTACCGATTTGTCTGACCATTTGCCCGTTAATAAGTCCGTAAATCTTATTTGAAAGATTTCTTGAGACTCCGTCAGCGTAGCCTATAGGAATAGTTGCAACTCTTGCCGGTTCGTAGGCTATGAATTTATGAGAATAACTTACGCCTTCTCCGGCTTTAACTTCGTGAATATTAGTTATTCTGCCTTTCAAACCCATCACCTGTTTTAATTTCGGTTTATAGTTTAGTTTTTCCGGTAAATCCGGATAAAGTCCGTACAAAGATATTCCAACTCTTACCATATTGGATTTTATGTCGTATGCAAAAGTCGCCGCAGTATTTTGTATATGAAGAATAAGCCCTGTAGTGTCTATGTTGTCGACAACACTATGCCATCTGTCGATTTGTTTTTTTGTTTCTTCCGGTTCTTCTGCTGATGCAAGATGTGTAAAAACTCCTTCAAAGCTTACAAAATCAGATTTACGTACTTTTTCTATGTATTTTACACCATCTTCCGAGCGTACGCCAATTCTGTTCATGCCGGTATCCAGTTTGACATGCACCTTTGGCTTTATTCCTGTTCTTTCGTAAACATCTTTGCAGGCTTCTAAGTGTTCGGCGTTGAATATTGAAAACGCAATGTTGTTTTGTGCAGCAGATTCAATTGCCCAGAGTGGAATTGCTCCGACCACAAGTATTGGAGCTTTTATTTTAACTTTCCTTAAATCCAAACCTTCATCTACCGAAGAAACACCAAAAGCATCAACACCGGACGCCAGCATCGTTTGCGCAAGCATAGCAGCACCGTGCCCGTAAGCGTCAGCTTTTACTATTGCCATAAATTTTTTATCCGCAGGAATTCCTTTTTTTATTTCAAGAATATTCTGTGCAAGAGATTCCAGATTAATCTCGACCCAAGCATCTTTGTGTATATTTACATTAGACTGTCTGACATTTTTCATAAAAAATCCTTCTATTATTTAAACTTACCCCTCTCCCTTTGGGAGAGGATAGAACACTTGGCAAGC
>CALURU010000035.1 GCA_944323255.1 Candidatus Gastranaerophilales bacterium | reverse complement strand
CATAACATTTTATAAAAAATGTTATGCAAAAGTTTTTTATCATTTTAATAAAATTTATATTTAATATTTTTATAAGAAGTTAACGCCGGCTTTACAAAGCCGAAAAATACTTTATGTAAAAATAGCAAAAAAATTTTTTTTCAGGTATTATGATAAAAGTAAATATCAATAATAAAAGGGAAGCAAGAAGTGACAAAAAACCTTAATCAAGCCGTAAATGTAAATCAAAAGGAAACCGTTAAAATAAAAGCTCCAATTGTAGAAGCTCTAAAAACTGCTTATGAAAATCCTACTTATCAGTTTCACATACCGGGACATACAAAAGGTAAAGCTATTTTTAAGGATTTTCGCAACTTAATCGGAGAAAAAGCTCTTAATATCGATACGACAGATGAATTTGATAATCTTGGCACACTTCACCCTGCAACAGGTCCGATTAAAGAAGCACAAGAGCTTGCAGCAGAAGCATTTGGAGCGAAAAAAACTTTCTTTTTACTAAACGGTTCAACTGCCGGGAACTTGGCGCTTGCAATGGCTTTGACGAAAAAAGGACAAAAAATTATTGTTAATAGAAACTGCCACCGATCAATTCTTACGGGACTAATAATTTCAGGTGCAGAGCCGGTTTGGATTTGCCCGAACAAAATTGAAAACTGGTCGGTCTGGGGTAATATTGATGCAGCTACCGTAGAAAAGACTATTCAGGAAAACCCTGAAGTATCAATGGTTTGGATTACAAACCCGACATATGAAGGGGTTGTTTCCGATATCAAATCAATAAGCACTGTTTGCAAAAAGTACGGAATACCTTTTATTGTAGATGAGGCTCACGGCTGTTTGTGGAACTTCAACAAACATTTACCGGAAACAGCATTAAAACTTGGTGCAGATGCAGTTGTACATTCGCTTCACAAAACGGGCGGAAGCATGAGTCAGAGTTCTATGCTGCATATATCAAAAGACTCTTGTCTTGACTGCGATGCGGTAGAAAAAGCTTTAAAACTTCTGCATACAACAAGTCCGTCTTTAATGCTTCTTGCAAGCCTTGATGCTGCAAGAGCCAATTTGCAATCAAGAAACGGACAAAACCTTCTGGAACGTGCAGTAAAAAATGCAAAATATTTAAGATCAAGGCTTGATGCGATTCCTGGAGTTCACCAGCTTAAAGGAGATTTCGGATACAAAACCGACGTAACAAAAGTTTTTATAAAAGTTGACGGGCTTTCAGGAAAAAGACTTGAATCAATTCTTGAAATCGATTTTGGAATTGAAGTCGAATCGGCTTCCGATATAGGAGTATTAATTCTTTGTAATATCGGCAACAAGCATTCTGATTTCAAATATCTGGCAGATTGTTTAGAAAAAATTGCGGCAAACAACTATCAGGATATTTATTATCTGGAAAAACGCAAACACATGCCAATGCTGGAGCCGCAAATCAAAATGAGCCTCAGGGATGCATTTTATGCAGAAAAAGAAACTATAAGAAAGGAAGAAGCAATAGGAAGAATTTCTGCAGAAGTTGTTGCAGAATGTCCGCCGGGAATTTCTATCCTGCTTCCCGGAGAGTTGATAACTGAAGAGCATTTGCCATATCTCAATGATTACAAAACGCTTGATGTTGTAAAACAGTAAAAATAAAAAAAGGGTAAAGAAAGTTCTTTACCCTTTTGTAATAAGAAAATGTTAAAATTTGATTTAGCCAGAAACGCTTTCAGATACATAATCAGAAAATATAAAATAAAAGAAATCTATATTCCTTATTATCTTTGTGATGTTATAAGACATACTGCTTTTGAGGAGAATTGCAAACCCGTCTTTTACCATATCGATGACCATTTCATGCCGGAAGCTAAATTTCCTCCGGAAAGCTATATTCTTTATCCTAATTATTTCGGCATTTGTGATAATAATGTCGATAAATTATTGAAAATTTATCCTAAATTAATCATAGACAATGCTCACGCTTTTTATGCAAAACCTTCCGGATTTGCAAGTTTCAATTCTGAAAGAAAATTTCGAAATGTAAAAGATGGAGCGTATTTATTCTTTAAAAATGAGTCTGTTGAAATCATTCCAAACAAACAAAGACGGGAAGTTTTTGACAAGTATAGCAAACAATATCAAACATCAAACCTTTTAAAAATTGAACTCAGGAAAGATTCAATTCCTTTTTGCTACCCATTTTTAGCTTCTTCTATAAAAGAAGCCGATTCTCTTGTAAAAGAATTAACTGCAAAAGGATTAACCATATACAGATATTGGAATGCTCTTCCGCCCTCGTTTAATGAATATAAATTCTACAGCCGTCTTGTACCTGTTCCGCTCGGTTAAGAATGCTTTCTTTGGGTTTTTGACAAAAGCTTTTTCTCAATTTTTGCAAGTTCTGCTTTTACCTTCCATACTTTTGCCATTCGTTCTGAATCCTGAAGAGGAATTTTATCCGCATAATAATAAGCTAATTCCATATTATACCTGATATCATCTGCATTCCTTTCCGGATTTTTCAGCATTATAGAAGAACTGTCACGCAGCATCCAGAGAAGTTTTATTATACTATTATAATAATTATGCTTAACCATATCAGGATCGGCATATTTTTTGTGTGACTGTGAGAGCTTTGAACGTTTAAAAACAAAGCTTGAATTGGCTTGTTCTTTTTGCGAGAATATTCTCTCAAGCGTATTAACAAGTTCCAATTGATCATATTGAGTCCACTCAACAGCACTCACATCCTGTGTTGCCTTCTTAATCCGTTTATGAACTTCAGTACACATGTCCTTTAAAGAAACCATTCTCCCGAGTATATGACGATAATCCACACCTTTCGCCAGCGGATATGATTTATATATTCTTATGCTCTCATCAATAATTCTTCTGTAAGTCTCTGACTTAATTATTCCAGAAATTATATTTTCCGGAGTTATACGCTTTAAAAGTGTAGAAAAAATTATATTCACCAGATTTATGTTATCAGAGCAGGAATTTCTGGACAAAAGCTTTTTAATATGACCCAGTATAGTTTTTGCCTGAAAGTCATTTACTCCATCTTTTGCATACTCACTTGTTAAATGCCCGAAAAGATATATATTACTGTTTAGAGAATATGATTTTATTTGTTTAAAAAATTTATCACATTCCCTGCTGAACATATTTTTTCTAACAGTTTTCATCTGTTCTTTAGATAAAACAATAGAATTTAATTTTACAGACGGAGTTTTCAAAATATTATTTCCTTAACTTTATAAAAACATAGAAAAAATATTTTTGCTATCCTTTTATACGCCAATAATATTCTACAAGATAACTTACTGCATCAAAAGGATGCTCCAGAAATTTAAAATCTCTGTTGGATTTAATCTGCGTGTGGGTTGGAACATTAACAATACTCGTGCCCTCCTTGAACGAAAGATTATAAATATTATAAAGAATCCACTTGCATCTTCTCGGATCAATAAATAAATGCCGCTCTCCGTTAGAGTTTCTGACTCTCGCATTAAAAGCGGAAATCCTGTTTAAAACAGGCGGATTGTAATCTCTGAGTCTGAATTTTACGTTCTCGTATCCGTGTTTTTTGAGAGCATTTTTAATAATTGCATAATTCGTATACTCGCTCTGTGTACTTCTGTTATCGCCGGAAGCATCGCCATTTATTATAATTTCAGATTTATGTTCCGGATATCTTCTTAAAAACTCTTCTATACATTGCTGGGTAGAAGTGTTTTCAATCACTATTTCATCAAAGAAATAAACATTTTCATCATCTTTATGAGCAAGCGCCCAACACATAGGATCAACGTTAAAATCACACGTAAGGTGCAGGGGTAAATCTTCTCTGTACTTGAGCGGGAGCTTGTTTTCTTCTCCAAAACCCTTCACTACAAGTCCTGAAGAATAATCTCCAAATTCTCCGAGAACATTTATCCTGTAATATTCCTCGTCAAAACTCTCTTTCATAGATTGTATAAAATGCGGGGGTAAATATATATTATTTGTGGTTGGAGCAATTATCAGCCTGTAATTTTCTTTCGGGTGCTCTACAAACCTATGCCATATCCAGCCTTTATCAGGCTGCGGGTTTGTATGTCCAAAAAGCCTGTAGCGGAAATCCAGCCAGTTTTTACCCCTGTAAGTATTTCTCAAACGTCCGAGAAGCTGCTTGAAAGAAGAATCTGTTATTTGAGAAGCCTCTTCTATTTCTGCCCAGTGTAAGTTCAAAGATTTAAACTTTTCAGGATCTTCAAGCGCCGAAAACAAAATTTCCGAACCATTAGAGAATTTTATGATTTTATCAACCTTATTATATGTATAATCCTTATCCATTACATATCCGAGCTCCTCAAGATGGTCAAGGTAGGATACAAGAGTAGTTTTTCTAACCAGTTCATACTCTTTTGCGCCTACCAATCCTCTTGATCCGGGGTATTTCTTTGCAAGCAAAATACCCAATAGGGAGCCGCACCAGGTTTTGCCGCTCCCGTAACCGCCCTGATAAATCGCTACATCCAGTGAATTTGAATGCGGTATCTCTATAAATTCCCTTTGTTTGTCTAATAATCTATACCTAACCATAATTGTCTCCGATTATTCTTTTTTATCCTCATCATTATTCCAGCCGCAAAATCTCTGGTAAAAATCAACCGTATGCTTCATTAATCCACGCTTCATAGGATTAACCTTACTGACTTTTAAAAGAGAATCAAATACACAGCTTGAAAAATATCTGTCGTTATCAATATAATCGTGATTTTCACACAAAACGTCGTGAATCAATGACGGAATCAAAAATTTAGGATCCGTTTTTGCTCCGATTTCCCGCCAAAAAAGACGGGGTATTGAAGCCCCGTCCCAGCAATAATTTTCTCTTATAGAAAACTCATATTCTTTTTTCTTTTTGTAATCACAAAGTTTGACATTTAATAATTTTTTATTCTCAAAAGGGTATTTTGATATAGCCCTCTTCTCCAGCGTTGTCATTGATGGCAGCGGATAACGCATCTTTACACACGGAGCAGAAGAAAAAAATATCCCCAGTTTTTTATCTTTGTACCATTCTAACATTTTTACTCCTTATTACAGTGACTAAGTGACAAGGTGACTAAGTGACTAAGGAGTTATTGTCTTAGTCACTTAATCACTTATTCACTCAGTCACTAATTTCGTATAATCATTAGTCTCAAAAAACTCATCCAACTGCTGTTTTGTAAATCCTAATATTGTTCCTACAGCATCGATATAAGGATTGCCTCTATAAAAATTATTAGCTTTTAGTTCAATCTTTAACGCTTTTGTGTCAATTGCAGTTGAAGAGTTGAGAGGTTGAACAGTTGAAAAGTTTGTTAATTCCTGTTCAACTGTTCCACTATTCAACTCTTCAACTTTTTTAACAATATCCTCAAAATCTATACCCTTAGCTTTATAAATCGCTCTTTCCACATCTGCAGCTGTTAAATTAAGCATTGCAATACGCTCTGCTTCTAAAGCAGCCTGCTCCTCTTCATAATTCGGATTAATAACCGGCTTCCCTGCTGTACCCATCATCTCATTAGCATCAAGAGCGTATAAATCCCCATTAGAAGCTTCTTCTATAGCTCTTCCACTCTGGTGATTATGATAAACAATAAAATCCGCTTTTTGTTGTTCTGTATATGGTTGTTCCAATTTATATGACATAATTTTTCTCCTTATTAATAACCAAAAGTATACCAGGCAATCGGACTCTCATCCGAATTTGCCCTCAAAGTAATTGCATTCACTGAAGCCGGTAAACCGCCGATATTTCCGCTGCCATTATTCACGTTTCTCTGTGATACCAGGCAATGATAATTTGTCGTTGAATAAGATTTCATCAACGTAACATTCCTGTTAACGCTTGAATATGCAGAAACACCGCCCTGCTCAATCCAACCATCCGACCAAACCCTGTACCAGCTTGTTCCGTTAACATAAGTTTCAGTAACATACGGGCGGGTACAATTTGATAAATCGACATTTACCTTTGCACTTACAAGCTCATCGAATCTGCCTGCATTAATCAAATTAACATTTTGAACAGTTTCTCCTACATAATAATAAAGCGACCAGCCATCCGGCACTTCTCCAGCACCGGATACCACAAGCCCGGATTTTGTGGGGTCTGTAGTTAACCCTATTGTTCTGGAAACATTATAGACATTACCAATATTGGATTGACCAACTGAAGAGCCGTAAACACCGGTTCGTGGCTCTAAAAAACCAACACTACCGGCAGCACATACCATACCAAGCAGAGTATCGCCACTAGTTAAACCTACAGTCATCCCGTTACCGACAACTGCCTGACCGGAGAACATTCCTTCCATACCATTTTTTAACGGCAGCCTGAATGTCTCCTCCGTAGTGTTGATAACAAAATCGTAATCCGTTATATCCTCTGCTGTTGAAAGCTTTACTGACAAACCTCTTTTTACATAAGTACTCCCTGATGGTAATTGTACGCTTGTTCCTGCTTCGACTGCGCTGTTCTGCTCAACCACGAGCGCCTCATAGCAGGTAACATACGTTGCTTTAGGTTTGTATTCCCCGTCAGATTTGAGCCAACTTACATTATACAAAGGCACTTCTGAATACTTTGAATCAAATAAAGTAAAAGGATTATTCAATTCTATCTCATTAGTTATATTTGCCTCTGTTTCCTGCCCTGTTGCTATCTGTATAAAATAAGGATACTGTATTTGTTCTTGCTGAACAGTAGTTGATTTCCCGTAAATTGCTGAACTTCTGGAAGCATCTAAGTTCAAAATCGTATTGTTTGAACCGCTCGACTGCCCTCCGGCACCTGTTGTACCATTTCCAAATAGAGCACCTTCTTGAACAACGCCCCTGCCGTTTTGAGCCCAGTTGCAGAAACGCCCGGTTATGTTTGGCAAACCGGCTTGACTATATTCACCAAGTTTGGTAAGATCACTCAAGCCTTGAATTGGCATAATAATTTTGGGAAGGCGCACATATCCGCTAATTTCCTGCGTAATATCACTTTCACTTGCTCTATTGTAAACGGAACTGTTGTATGTCAACACTCCCTGAGAAATTGAACCCTGACCTTGAAGCGTAAATTCCGAATCATAAACTTCCACGGATTCTGCATCTTCAGTCGATTTTGTGTAATAAACAGTTGAATCAGAAGAATAAGCATAATAAGGAATTTCTTCCGTATCTTGAATCACAAACTTACCAACCTGACCTACATCAGAAGCATCTTCAAGTTCTGCCCATTCAGTTTCTGTACAGGATAAAGACGGATAAAGTGCAGCTACTGATTTAAGATAATTTACAAATTCCTGCGTATTTGTATTTACAGCAATAGTGCTGCCATTTAGCCTGCGCCTTAACCCTTTTGACTCATCTACATAAAGCGAAATTCCGATATCGCCTATTTCCAAACCGCCGGAGGAATTTTCCTTTATCACCTCTTTTGCAGCATCAGTAATATTTGAAAAATCGTTTTTTGCAACTTCAGACAGAGATGATGCTGCCTCCTGCGCCTTCTGCGCTGCCAGCTCCGCTTGATTTATTGCCACAAGAGCATTATCCGCAGCTATCTGGGCATTTGATGCTGCATTTTGTATAGAATCAATATTTTCCGCACACAACCCTATATTATTATCTCCGCTTAAATCAGAAGATACAATCTGGAAGGCGGAATTGTTTAAAATACCGTTCTTTGCCGAATTGGAAGCATCAGCACTCTCTTTTGCCTTTGATGCATAGTACTTGGAAGAATATTCAATGCCATCAACAGAACCGTCCATTTTACTTGCCCACGCCATCGCCAGAGAACTGTAATATGCTGATGAATCATTTGTAGGTTTAATGCTCCCGCCCTGAACCTCTGAAGACACATTTATCTGTATAACATCATTTTGTTTTCTTATATCAACCATTATGTTCCCTCAACTTTCTTAGGAAATACGGTTATTGTATTCTGATAACCTATTTCAGAATTTCCGATAAGCAGCGTATTTTCCAGCCCGTCATCAGAACACTGTTTTATTCCATAATAATACGTTTCAAACGTTTCATTCTTTGGAACTGTCATTAAATCTGTATACTCACCGGTTAGTTCAAAAACAACTGAAGAAGCTTTGTTGCTGTTGACATATAACTCGCTTCCAACAGGCTGCCTATTTTTATCCTGTATTGCAAGATAAATAATGTAATTCTTATCAGTATTCAGCCCATTTATATATAAAGTTCCACTATCACCCTGAATTAACGTTATATTTCCGTTTTCATCAATCTTAAAAGCCATAAAACCTCCTTTATTTTCCGCAGGCATACCAATCAACGCTGTAACTCCAGCTTTTACCGTTATAATAAGTAAACTGGGTTGCAGATTTTTTGGAAATTCCACCACCTTCATAATAAGTGCAATGTGTACCAAGTGTTAACGTATAATTTGTATTACTAAACGGCTTTATATAAGTAGTTGTACTCATTGAACCGCATACACCTCCTTGCTCAAGCCAAACACGCACTGTTTTATCTTCATCGGAAAAATACTCTTTATACCACGAAGTTCCGTTAAAATATGTATTTATGTATAAATAACCGCTGGCATTAAGACTTGTGGTTATATCACCTATATCCGAAGTAATCTCTTCTATATCGGTATTTAACTCTTCACTCATTGAAGAAATTGTACTGTTAATACTTGCTATATTTGAACTAACAGCCGCATTATTTGAAGTTACTGTTTCTGATACCGAAGAAACCCGATCATCCAGATACTGAAAATTGTTATTCATAACTTCAGATGACGCTAATGCTCCATATTCAATTTCTGTTAAAGCCATCAGAACTCCTTTCGTTAATTAATGTGTCATAAATCTTGTCTAACTTCTGATTAATATCCCCTATTTGCTCCTTCATATTTCCAAATTCCGATTTTGTAATATAAACCTGAGCGACTTCTGCTAAGATTTCTCTGTGAGTATGCTCAAGCATTTGAGGTGTTACAAAAAGGTTGTATTGAAAAATTATTGCAATACACATAAGAAAAAGCGGAGTATATTTGTATAATAAATCTCTGTTCATTTTAATTTTAACCTCCACAATCTATGATCCGGAAAGTGCTTTTGCTATAGCGCTTGCAATATTTCCTACTGTGTTTGATGCCTGTGATAATCCACCGCTTGATTTTTGGGTCGTCGTTGCATTTCCGGAACTCGTCTGCAAGGATTGATTCTGCATATCGGAAATTACATTATATCCCTGCAAATATGCTGATAATAAGTTATTAATCATTGCTGCGGAATTATCCTGTGATTCTGACAACAACTCATTTATATAAGAAGAAAGAGAATTAGTATTGGCTTCTGAAAGATTCTCATACAAATCCGTTGCCTGCGAAGATCTAATCATATTTCTGTCTGAAAGCGGATTTATGATATTATTTTCCAGATTTTTTAAACTCTCATCTGCCAGAGTACTTGTATAAGCATTCAATTTTGCCTGATTTGTAGTAGAATCCAAACTCGGATTCAAATACTCATTAAGAAGATTATTCATATTATTGTTTACAAAATTGTAAACAGAATCCAAAGCCGTTCCGGGCTGAAATGATGCAGTTGTTCCGGAATTATTGGTTGTAGCTGTAGCATATGGATTCGTTGTTGTAGTATTTCCATATGTTCTACTTGTTGAACTTGATTTTTTTCCCATATTATTATCCTTTCACACTAAACTGTTTTTACTTTTATCTTGCCAAACTCAATATTTTTGATACAAAAATCATCACCTTCATCCTGTGTAAAAAACGTCATTTGCAAGGTCTTAAAATAAGATGCCGGCAATTTCTTAACCGAATTAATATCCTTGTCCGGAAAATAATTTGTATCCCAATGTCCTATATCAAAATACAAAGAATTTTTTAAGCTCTTTGCTTTAATATACCTAACCTTGGAAGTCATTGAATCATAATTTTTTATGTATTCAACATAAAAACTATTGTTATAATACATATCAAGAGTAACTTTTGGAGGATATGAAAGTATTTTTACAGAATTTTCTATACCCAAATTAAGCGGAGTACATTTATAAAATGATTCTATAAACTCCCCGTCAAAAGTATTTGAACTATACTCCTCATAAATCTTACTGCCCGCTGAATACAAAACACCTCCAATTGTTGCAAAGCAATTGATTTTTTGAGACTTGCGCTTCACCCAGGCTTCACGTAAATAGTCATAAATCAATATTGTAGTATAATTTTCATCATTATCAGGCAATAAAAACCAGACTTCATTCCTGTCAGAAGTCACAACTGACAGTGTCCTTATCATATCAACTTTCCCAACAGGTATATTAAACAACTCTTCCTGAATATCAAGTGCTATATTCTCCCCAAGAGTCCTGTCACCGTTTACAACCTGCCTGAAAGAAAAAACACCCTTCTTTGTATTATCATAAAAATACAACTCGGTTCCGTGAAAAACCAGAGCATTATAAGAAGCACACCCGCCAGGAAACTCCATTGTCTTAGAAAATGCGTAATCATCTTCTCTTGATATCAGGCAGGAAGAATTTGCATGGAATACCGCAAGAGTTCCAAGATAAGGATATATCGCAGTTATGTTTTTTACAAATTCGATGTACCCGGCAGAAGTTGAAATCTCCGCATCGGAAGTTGAAAAATCATATATATCCTCCTGAACCGAATACCATAAAATTTGGTCATTAAAGACCCATAACCTGCCGGCATAAACAACAAGTCCAAGCCCCTTTACTTCCCTTTCATCCCTATCCTTGACCTCCATCATTACAACTTCATCCAGCTCCCCTTCTTCGTTGTAATTGCCAAGCTCGATACTAAGCATTTCCTCTCCATTAGAAAACACCCATAAGTCGGACCAACCCTGCGTAACATCAGTAGCACAAGATTTGGACGTCATACTTAACCCCGTAACCTTTGAAACCAGATTCCCAATCGTCGGAGAAAATAAATAAATCTTACCCTCTTCAGAACTCTCTGTGTGGACAAAAAAGTATGTAACACCCTTTTGAACACTCTCAAAGATATTTACAACCGTTTCGCCCGATGGTATAAGATTACATACACTGACATTTCCCTTTGCAGTCCTAATCCCAACACCAGAATTAACCTCCGTCGCAAATAATTCTACATTCTGCATGTCAGATGCCGTTATCGTTTTTGACGAAAAAAACGAACTACTCCGGTTTATTCCGGAAAAATTATTACATATTAATGACGTTCTCTGCATTATTAATCCTTTCTGCTTAATGCAATTTTAAAAAAGCCCGTAAATACAAGACTAAAGATAAAGAAATAATAAGAATTTCAAAAATTTTTAAACTCAATTTTACAATTCTTAACAATTTGGGACAAAAAAGGCAATTTTTTAAATGTTAAATACTTTATATATACATAAGAGATATTTAAGAGAGGACGAAAGATGTTATTTACTACAGAAACAATATCAAATGAAGAAATCAGATCTTTAGACAGTTTCTTTAACGAGTTTGAAAACGTTGAAACAGCTGCTCCTCAAGAAACTGAAAATTCTGTAACAAAATACGTTACTTCTCTTGTAAGCTCTTGTTATGCCAAATCTGTTAATGATATAGCAAATACAAAAATCGGTAACAGAATCGTTAGAAAAAGAAATCTACAACAGGTAATGCAAGAATCATTCTTCTACGGTGCTAACAGATTCGGCAACAACTTCATCGCCTAGTGCTACGCACGTAGATCTTTGGTCGGAACACATTAGTAACATTACAAACCGGTTTCGAAACTACAGGTGTTCCTCAAAAAGAAACTACAAATC
>CALURU010000034.1 GCA_944323255.1 Candidatus Gastranaerophilales bacterium | reverse complement strand
CTCACGCTCAACTTGAAATTCTGCCCTCTCCCACAAGGGGCGAGGGATGGTGACCAACCAACCCAAGACATTTACCCTCTCCCACAAGGGGCGAGGGAAGATGACCAACCAACTCAACACTTTTACCCCCTCCCACAAGGGGCGAGGGAAGATGACCAACCTGCAAAATACAGAGTAAGTTAACTCTGCCTTCTCAACTGCTAAACTACTAAACTACTAAACTTCTTAACTAAATCAAATCGGGCAAAACCGTCCCTGCAAGCAGATCCTGCTCCTAGCCGTAAAAAAACTTGCGGGGAAAGAAATGTAAAATATTTATTTTCCGACAATTCTACCATTAATTCCATTCAGATCACATATCCTTGTACTATTATATAGTATATATTCCACATGTAATGATATCGGTAACACTTTTTATAGATTTTTGTTACGAAAATTTACATTTTAAACTATCTACATACCAAACTTTATTCAGCAATAACTCTGAAAATTCAAGCGTCTTAAAGCTATATTATGAATATTTCTAAGATTAAGTCTTAATTGTTAGGACTTATAAAGACATAAAAAAAAAGAGCCTTTTCGGCTCTTTTTAGAAATGGTGGGCATGAAGAGACTCGAACTCCCACGCTTGCGCACTAGTTCCTAAGACTAGCGTGTCTACCATTCCACCACATGCCCGTATTTAATTTTCAGAATACCGGCTTTCATCCCTGAAAGCCACAAGTGTTAATATATCAAGAGCATAAGTATTTGTCAAATTTATATTAACATTTGTACTATTTCTTGAATTTATATTATAATACTCTTGTTAGTGTTTAATGATGTGTCACACATAGAAGGAGAGTGTTATGCTAAAAAAACAATCGATGTTAAAGTCATTGTTTGCGACTCTTTTTGCAATGATTTTAACAGCTCCTGCATTTGCAGGCGAAGCATCTCTCGTAGTTCCTGACATCAAGGCAATAAGCCCTGAAAGCTACAATCTTTTATTGATTGGTCTGGGTGTTTCTGTTCTTGGTGTTTTATTCGGACTATGGATGTTCAGAAATGTAAAAAAAGTAGAAGTTCACGAAGCTATGAGCGCTGTCGGTAACACAATTTTTGAAACTTGCAAAACTTATCTTGTACAACAAGGTAAATTCTTAATTGCGCTGGAAGTTTTAATCGGCTTGTGTATTGCTTTCTATTTCTGGTACTTACAGGGAATGGCGCTTAAATCTGTATTAATTATTCTTGGCTGGTCAGTACTCGGTATTCTCGGTTCTTACCTTGTAGCATGGTTTGGTATCAGAATGAATACACTGGCAAACTCAAGAACTGCATTTACCGCACTTAAAGGAAACCCGATAAACATACTCAACATTCCGCTTCAAGCAGGTATGAGTATTGGTGTATTACTTGTATCTATCGAACTTATTATGATGCTTGTAATCCTCTTATTTGTTCCGGGACACCTTGCAGGTGCGTGCTTTATAGGTTTTGCAATTGGTGAATCTTTAGGTGCTTCTGCTCTTCGTGTAGCAGGCGGTATCTTTACTAAGATTGCAGATATCGGATCTGACTTGATGAAAATTCAATTCGGTATCAAAGAAGACGACCCGAGAAACCCTGGTGTTATTGCAGACTGTACAGGCGATAATGCAGGCGATTCTATCGGACCTACGGCTGACGGTTTTGAAACTTACGGTGTAACAGGCGTCGCTCTCGTAAGCTTTATTTTGTTAGGTGTATTTAAAGATTATCAGGTTCAATTACTTGCTTGGATCTTCACAATGAGATTCTTAATGATTATTACTTCTGTAATCGCATACGGAATCAACAATGTAATTACAAAAATGTTTGCTTCAAAAGAAAAGAGATTTGACTTTGAAGCACCTCTTACAAGTCTTGTATGGATAACTTCAATTTTATCTATATTAATGACATTCGGCGTAAGCCACTACTTACTAAGTGATATGGGAGAAAACCTCTGGTTAATTCTTTCAATTATCATTTCCTGCGGTACTTTAGGTGCTGCACTTATTCCGGAAGCAACTAAGGTATTTACAAGTCCTAAGGCTAAACATACTCACGAAGTTGTAACTGCATCACGTGAAGGCGGTGCTTCTCTTACAATCCTTTCAGGTATTGTATCAGGTAATTTCTCTGCTTTCTGGATTGGCGCAATCGTTGTACTTTTGATGGGATTAGCTTACTTTGCAAGCTTATACATTCCTGATAGTGTAATGATTTATCCGTCTGTATTTGCATTTGGTCTTGTAGCTTTCGGTTTCTTGGGTATGGGGCCTGTAACAATTGCTGTTGACAGCTACGGTCCTGTAACAGACAACGCTCAATCAGTTTATGAATTATCATTAATTGAAGAAATTCCGAACGTTGCAGACGGCATTGAAAAAGCTTACGGTTTCAAACCTGACTTTGAAAATGCTAAAACTTATCTTGAAGAAAATGACGGTGCAGGTAACACCTTCAAAGCAACATCTAAACCGGTTCTTATCGGTACAGCAGTTGTTGGTGCTACAACAATGATTTTCTCATTGATTCTTGTAATCAAAGAAACATTAGGTATTCAGCCTGAAATGATTTTGAATATCCTGAACCCATACACACTTCTCGGCTTCATTGCCGGCGGTGCAGTAATCTACTGGTTCTCAGGTGCTTCAATGCAGGCTGTTACTACAGGTGCTTATTCAGCAACAGAATTTATTAAAAACAATATTAAACTGGGTGACGCGGATGATAAGCGTGCAAACCTTGCAAACTCTAAAGAAGTTGTAAAAATTTGTACACAATACGCTCAAAAAGGTATGTACAATATCTTTATAGCTCTGTTTGCATTTGCTTTAGCACTTGCTTGTTTGTCAGCTCCTGTTGGTGACAATTCAGCACCGGTATCATTCTTTGTAAGCTACCTGATTGCGATTGCAGTATTTGGTTTATTCCAGGCTGTATTTATGGCAAACGCAGGCGGCTGCTGGGATAATGCTAAGAAAATTGTTGAAGTTGATATGAACGAAAAAGGTACTGACCTTCACGCTGCAACAGTTGTCGGCGATACAGTCGGCGACCCGTTCAAAGATACTTCTTCAGTTGCAATGAACCCGATTATCAAATTTACAACATTGTTCGGTTTGCTGGCTATGGAAATAGCTATCAATCCGGCGTTTAAACAGCACGCTAAGATTGCAGGTATCGTAATCTTAATCGTAGCGCTTGTATTTGTAATCCGTTCATTCTATGCAATGAGAATACCAAGCAAGTCAGCTGAAAAAACTGAAGCTTAGATTTGTAAGCATAATTAGAGCGGTGGCAGGTTTTATAAAACCTGCCACCGCTCTTTATATAATTATAAAAACTTAATGAAAAATTAATTTTTCAACGCTTGATTTTGCTTGATTAAGATTTTTGTTTGATTTAGGATAAAAATGTTAAGAGAAATAATTTTACTAATAAGAAGGAGTGAAAATTATGGTAAAAGTAGCAATTAACGGATTCGGCAGAATCGGTAGAAACACATTAAGAGCAGCTATCAGAGAAGGTATCTTCAATGAAATTGATTATGTTGCTATTAATGACCCAGGTTTAAAACCTGCTGAAGCTGCACTTCTTTTCAAACACGACTCTGTAATGGGTAAGTTTGACGGAACAGTTGAAGCTTATGAAGAAGGTATTATTGTAAACGGTAAAAAGATTAAATTCTTTGCAGAAAAAGATCCTGCACAATTACCTTGGAAAGATTTAGGTGTTGAAGTTGTTGTTGAATCAACAGGTTTCTTCACAGATGCAGAAAAAGCAAAAGCTCATATTACAGCCGGTGCTAAGAAAGTTATTATCTCTGCACCTGCTACAAACGAAGATATTACAATCGTTTTAGGCGTAAACGACAAAGAATACGATCCAGCAAAACACAATGTAATTTCTATGGCATCTTGCACAACTAACTGCTTAGCTCCTGTAGCCAAAGTTATCGATGAAAAGTTCGGTATTGTTAAAGGTTTAATGACTACTGTTCACTCATACACTGGTGACCAGAGAATCTTGGATGCAGGTCACAAAGACCCACGTAGAGCTAGAGCTGGTGCTTTAAACATCGTTCCTACAAAAACTGGTGCTGCAAAAGCTGTTGCTCTTGTATTACCTCAATTAAAAGGTAAATTGGACGGTTTCGCTATGAGAGTTCCTACTCCGGACGTTTCTTTAGTTGACGTTGTATTTGAACTTGCTAAAGACGTAACTGTAGAAGAAGTTAACGCAGCATTAAAAGCTGGTGCTGACGGTCACGTTCTTTGCTACACTGAAGAACCGCTTGTATCTTCTGACTACATCGGAACTTCTCAATCTTCAACTGTTGACGCTTTATTAACTCGTGTAATGGGCGGCAATCAGGTTAAGATTATTTCTTGGTATGATAACGAAATGGGTTATTCAACTCGTTTAGCTGAAACTACTAAGATGGTTGCTTCTAAATTATAATATTTATAATATAAGCAAAAAAAGTGGCGGTGCAGCTGCACCGCCACTTTTTTATTATTAAAAACTAAAAATCAAAATATCAGCCTTTCAGATACTTTGTCAAAATCAATTTCTTTAAAGCTTTAGCATTAACAGCTTGAGGCTCAAGCTCTATAATTTTATCCAAATTCTTTATTGCATTTTCGTACTGCCCAAGATCCTTTTGTATTACTGCTATTGAATAATATGCATCAATAAATTTTGGATCCAGAGCCACCGCCGTCACAAAATCATCCAATGCTTCCTTTGGATTTGACTTAAATATCAGATGCCCTCTGTTAAAATATGCATCTGTCATTATCTTATTTAGGTTAATAGCCTTTGTGTAATTTTCATAAGCTAACTTATCTTTCCCGAGACTATGATAAGCAATACCTTTATAAAAATACACAAGTTCATTGTCTTTATTGTATTTTAAAGATTCATCCAAATTCCTTAAAGCCTCGGAAAACTTGCCTTCATTTATCTCAGATATACCTAGACTTAAATAAAACTTTTCGCTAAAGTCTTTATCATCCTCCATACAAATTTTTGAAAACAAAAGAGCCTTATTATCAAGAGCCATCTGAAGCCTAGGGTTTAGAATTATAGCTTTATTATAATCAGCAAGTGCGCCCTTGTAATCCGCTTGCAAAAACTTTGTATACCCCCTGTTATTATATGCAAGTGCGCATCTCGAATCCAGCGTCAGAGCCTTATCATAATCTTTAATCGAAGCGCCATAATCCCCAAGTTCATTATTTACAAGACCTCTGTTTATATAAGCATCCAAAAATTCAGGATTAGCATCTATCGCTTTTGTATATAATTCCCTTTTTTCCTTCATATCAGATGAAATTAAAGCCAGATAAAAGTAATACTCCTCATTACAATTTAATCGCTTTAAATCACGTTCTATTAGATTTCTTGCAGCAACTAAATCATTAGCATTAAGGCTGTTAATAATTTTTTTGATTATTTTATTCTTTTCTTTCATTATTCAATTTTAACATATAAAGCGGACGGTTTAAACCGTCCGCTTTACACTCAATTACCTATTTTACAAAGAAACTTGCATTAACATTTGCATTAATCTTAATTACACCGCCGGAGATTGAAGTAGAAGTTCCTGCTGCAGAGCTTTCTGCAACTGCATCAGCCATCATATTCTTAGCCATATAAAATCTCGGACTTCCATAATTATTAGCATTACAGCTTACATCAAAGCTTCTTACGCCATCAACAGTTGTTCCAAGATTCTTAGCCAAGAAATTTGCCCTTGTTGTTGCTTTCTTTGTAGCAATTCCAAGCAACTCGTTGCACTGACTATCATAAGTTGAGATTGAGAAATTAAGGTTATCAACATTTGTTGCACCTGCCTCAATTGCCTTATCGATCATCTCACCTACTTTATCAAGTGATTTTGTATGAACAATTACTCTGTTTGAAACTTCATACTTATCAAAGTTACGTTTGCTGCCGGAATAAGTATAAATAGGCTGTGCACTAAAATCAGAAGTCTTTATATAATCTCCGTTTTTAGGATTCAACATAGAACCTAAAACCGACAGAACTTTATCAGAAGCCTCTTTGTTTAATTGCGTAGCCTTTTGCATCGATTTTGCATCAGAAGTCTGAACTGCAAAAGAGATTTCCGCAACATCAGGCGCAATTTCCGTATTTGCAGTTGTAGAAACTGAAATATATCCTCTGTCGCTTCCCTGGATTGCAGCCTGAGAAACTGCTACTGTTGAAGCGAACATTCCTGTAATTAATGTCAATACTAATAATTTTTTCATCTTTCCCTCCTAATTTACCTTTCATTATTATAAACGATTTTAATTAAAATTTGTTCATTTATAATAAATTTATTATGAAAGCTCTTATATATCAAAATAATAGTATAAAATTCCGAGAAAAGGAAAATCCTAAAATACAATCAAGCCGTGATGCCATAGTAAAAGTAAAACTGTCATCAATTTGTACAAGCGATTTGCATATAATAAGAGGAGCTGTTCCTCAGGCAAAAGAAGGAATTGTCCTCGGGCATGAATTTGTCGGAGAAATTGTTGAATTGGGTGACAGAATTAAAAACCTAAAAATCGGAGATAGGGTAAGCGCAAACTGCGAAACTTTTTGCGGGAAATGTTATTTTTGCAAACGGGGTTACATAAACAATTGTGAGCAAGGCGGCTGGATGCTTGGCTGCAAAATTGACGGCTGTCAGGCGGAATACGTAAGAGTACCTTTTGCGGATACTGGACTTACTAAACTTCCTGACAATGTCTCGTATGAAAACGCCCTATTTGTCGGAGATATTCTGTCAAGCGGCTATTTCGGCGCAGAATTATGTGAGATTAAAGAAAATGACACAATCGCAGTAATCGGTGCGGGGCCTGTGGGACTATGCGCTATGGCGTCCGCAAAGACTTTCCATGCCGGAAAAATTATCGCAATTGATATAGATAATTACAGACTGGAAACTGCGAAAAAACTAAATCTTGCAGATTATATTTTTAATCCGACTGAATGCAATATAGAAACAGAGATAAAAAAACTTACTTCCAACAGAGGCGCTGACGGTGTCATAGAGTGTGCAGGCTCTAATTCCAGCTTTGAGATGGCGTGGAAAATCGCAAGAGCAAATTCAATTGTAGCAATAGTTGCAATGTACGAAGAGAACCAAATTTTTCCTCTTCCGCAAATGTACGGCAAAAACCTCATTTTCAAAACCGGCGGAGTTGATGCTGTCCACTGCAAAACCTTACTGGATATGATATCAAAAGGGATTTTGAATACAGACTTCCTTATTTCTAAAACATTCAAACTAGATGAAATAGAGCAAGCCTATAAGTATTTTGAGAACAAAACCGACAATTGCCTTAAAGTAGCTATTGAATACTAATTTACGTTTATTGACTTTGAGTCATTGACTTTTGGTCAATAGCCGTTTATAATGTTCTTATATTAAGGAGCATTATATGAATAAACGTCAATTAGCGGCACAGGAAACAAAAAAGAAACTTATTTCTACAGGTCTGGAACTACTGAAAGAAAAAGGGTTTGACGCTATTAATGTAGAAGATATTACAAAAAAAGCAGGCGTTGCAAAAGGAACTTTTTACACCTATTTCAAGCGCAAAGAAGATATTGTTCTTGAAATCAGCCGTGCGCCTTTCGGCGAGATTACACAAGAGCTTGAAAAAATGGATGATATGGGGCTTATTGAGCGCCTGACGCATTATTTCCACAGATTTATGGAATGTGTTGAAGGCTGCGGTATTCACGTATGCAGGCAATGGATAAGAAACGTTTTAGATCCTAACGATGTTCAAGAAAACTCTGACGGGCAAAAGTGGGTATATGATGTTATGATGCTGCAAGAGATTTTAACAATTGCGGTACAAAACAAAGAACTAAAAGAAGATACGCCGGTTGAACTTATTACACATATAATAATAAGCGAACTCTACGGAATGATGACCTGCTGGTGTATGTCAGACGGAGAGTTTGAACCGCTTGATTGGACTGAAAAGTTTTGTAAAATCCAATTAGAATCAATATTTAAACCATATTTAATATAAGGAGATAATTTATGAAATACAGAAAATTAAGAGACATTGAAGTATCAGCAGTCGGTATGGGCTGCATGGGTTTTTCACACGGCTACGGAGCAATTCCTACAGAGGAAGAATCAATCCGTTTGATGCACAAAGCTTATGATCTGGGGTGCACTCTATTTGACACCGCTGAAGCTTACGGACCGTATATTAATGAAGAATTGGTCGGCAAAGCCGTTAAACCTTTCAGAGACAAAATTATTTTGACTACAAAGTTTGTACCTGTTTTCCAGCCGGGACAGGAGATTCCTGAAGGCAAGCTAAGCAAAAAAGGTGTTACAAATGCATTAAACGACTCTTTAAAAAGGCTGCAAACAGACTACATTGATATTTATTACGAGCACAGAGTGCCGTTAGATTCAAAAGTGGAAGAAGTTGCACAATGGATGGGTGAATTTATTAAAGAAGGCAAAATTCGTGCCTGGGGACAGTCACAGTCAACTGTCGAACAAATAAAAAAAGCGCACGCCGTAACACCTTTAACAGCAATTCAGAGCGAATATTCAATGATGGAGAGAATGTTTGAACGTGATGTAATTCCAACCTGTCAGGAGTTAAATATCGGATTCGTTGCATTTTCTCCGATGGCAAGCGGTTTTTTAAGCGGAAAATACAACAAAAATACACAATACAAAGGTGATGACGTCAGACGGGTTATCACAAGATTTAACCCTGAAAACGTTGAGAAGAATCAGCCGCTTTTGGATTTGTTACATTCAGTAGCTGACAAAAAAGGCGTAACTCCTGCTCAATTATCTCTTGCGTGGATGCTGCATAAATATCCGCATGTAGTACCGATTCCGGGTATGAGAAAAGATGAAAGAGTCATAGAAAACCTCGGTGCAGCTGATGTTGTTTTAACTGATGAGGAATTTAACAACATAGAAACAGAATTAAACAAAATCACAATTTACGGCAACAGAACGGACAAAGACATTGCAAAACTGGGAACAGTAAAAGCTATTGACTGATAGCTGCTCTAATATACTAAAATATATAAAAGAAAACAAAATAAAGAGAATGCATAATGAAAGAATGTTTTAAAGACAAAGTTGTTTTATGTACAGGTGCAGCTCAGGGTATTGGTCTTGCAACAGCACAGGAATTTGCAAAAGCCGGAGCAAAAGTTGTATTATCTGATGTTCTTGATATGACGGAACAGGTTAAAGAATTGACTGAGGCTGGTTTAAGTGCAGTTGAATATAAATGCGATGTTTCAAGCCCTGAACAGGTAGAAGGTATGATTAACTGGATTGTTGAAAAATACGGCCGTCTGGATTGCGGCTTTAACAATGCAGGAGTTCAAACTCCGCAAAGACCAATGGCAGAAATTACGTACGAAGAATTTGACAAAACCATTGCAGTTGATTTAAAAGGTGTTTGGAACTGCATGAAATATGAAATCATACAGATGTTAAAACAAGAAGATAAAGGCTGCATTGTTAATACATCATCCCAGGGCGGTATAACCGGATTTCCGGGGCAGGCTGCTTATATTGCCTGCAAACACGCAATAATCGGTTTGACAAGAACTGCCTCTATTGATTATGCTTCAAAAGGAATCAGAATTAATGCTGTTCTTCCGGGTGTAATCTTAACACCTATGGCAAAAGATATTATTAAACGCAACCCTGCAATGGAAGAAGCTATGGTAAGAGACATACCAAAGGGAAGGCTTGGAGAACCATATGAAATCGCACACGCTGTTATGTGGCTTTGCTCTCCATATGCAACATTTGTTGACGGTGCGGCAATCTCAGTTGACGGCGGTTTTACAATTCACTAAATTACATAGTTTTTAGCGAAAAGAAATAGTTCTTTTCCGTCCTTAAAAGCTTTCTATAATCTTAATTGAATCTCGTTTTAAATTATAAATAATAATTCTATGGTTTAGCATATCAGGAATTAACAATAGGTTTCCGACTGTTGTAATATCAGCCGGACCTATATTTTTTTCGTGATAAATCGTTTTTTCTTCTTTTGTCTTTAAATTAATAGCCTTAACAGAAGCCGTTTGCCAGTCGGAAACATACAAAGTTTTACCGTCTTTAGAAAATCCAAGCCCGTCGTACAATCCCGGAGTATCATTAAATCTTTTTAATTTCGGCTTATTTTTATTTTTTATGACATAAATAACATTATCCTCGTTAACCGTTTTATAATCTGCAGGAATTGATGCAACATAAATTGTATTTTTATCCGCAACGATTCCGTTAGGAGAAGGAACTTCAAGCCATAATTCAGGTTCAAGAATTTCAGCCTTCAAATCTATTTTGTAAACCCTATTCGTATTTGTTACAGTTATATACAATTCATCATCAGACAAAATCATGTCATTTACGGCTGTATCTTCAGGACGGAAAAATATATCCTGCGGAGTTTCACTCAAATCCTTGAGGTTATATACAGTCAGCCTGTCACCGTTACAAATATACAACTTGTTTTCATATACAGCCATCGCCGTCGGAGTTTTCAGATAACCGTCAGGCGGTATAAACATTTTTAGCTTATTTTTTTTGTGGTATAAAATATACCCCTTCTTCTCATCGGCTCTTACCTGCATATTATCTGAACCGAAGCAGGGTATCAAAACCCCGCCTTTATATGGCAGAATACTTTCACTATATCGGATTGCCGTTTGTGCAAAAGCCGTTCCGCTAAATAATACTAGAACCAAAAGTAATAAAATTTTCTTAAACATATCTCTCCGTTATTTCCATTCAGGGAAATAATAAACTGTAATTACATCCGCTGTAGATATTTTAGCATGACCGCCTTTTATAAGGTTTGTAAGAATTCCTGACGGCGGGAGAAAAGTCAATGCCCACTTGAAAGGATAAATCCAGTAAACTAAATTAATTCCTGATTTATAATAATCAGAAAGAATCTTTGATTCCTCCAAGCCGTCTATCTTGAAATCGCTCAAATAGATATAATAAGGTATACCATTCATCCCGCTTTCGACTATTTGTTCAATTCGTGCTGTTACTGGAGTGCCTTTTTTCAAGAATAATTTGTTCTTATAAAAGACATTTGATTTAACCTGCAAATTTACTTCTTCACCAAAAAGATACTTCCTCTTATCACGAGTAGAAATATCATTACAAACTTTCAATTTTATCGGGATATATTCCGTACTTGTATAATCGTAGTCTATATGCGCATCAGGTTTAGAATAATTTTTACCGGCAATGAATTCCTCGACAAGAAAATCACTTTCCGCCCTGACATTCAAACATATTAGCATTAATGCCACTATTGTTACTAAAAATTTATTCATACTTAACCTTATAAACAGTTTTGTACTTCAATTTTCTCTCCAGAATTTTTCTGTTTTCCAGAGAACTCAACAAGAAATTTTGATAATACGGATTATCTATATAATCATTGTTCTCCAAAAAGTACGGATATTTCACAAAAATGTATTCATAAACCTCAGCCAGCCTTTTAGAAGTCAAATTATGCGCCGAAAACCAATCATTTCTTTTCTGAGGACAGGATTTCTGTACTAATGTTATCAGCCCAAGCGGATTATATCCCGCATTTACCATATAATCTACTGCTCTTTTATCAGAAAATTTCTCATACTTTTTAGGTGCAAGTTTTACCTCTATAGCTCCCATAAAACCTGAATCTTCATAGGATTTTAGAGCATCTGAAATCTTCATCGCAAGAAGGGCTGCCATTTCATCTTCTGATTCAGTATACTGAATTTGGTCTCCATAAATTACGATATTGCGTTTAGTAATCTCAGGTCTTCCTTTATACAACTTATCTTTTTTTGAATAAGTAAACACAATTCTTTTGTTAATTTTATTAGAATTTAAAAGCTCAAACCCAATATTATCTATATATGACTGAATATCCATCTCGCTGACTATAGCCTCATTGTCATAACCAAAACAAGAAGTTACAGTTAATATAAAAAATAATACAAAAACTAAGTATTTCTTTATTAGCATTTAAAGCTCCATTTACTCATTTAAACTTGGCTACAGAATACCTCCTGCTATAAAAATAGTATCATAGCTCGATTTCATTGACAATCATGTTTCTAAAAATAGCTGTCGCTCTTGGTATTTTAAACTATTAAGAAAATAATAAGCTAGTTTAAATTAAAATTCTTTGCAAACTTTACACACAGATGAGATGGCATTAGTAGAAAATATCAATAATTGTAAATTTGTGTAACGTTTTTATATAAAAAACGTTACCAGTGTATAAACTTGTGGAATATATAATAATAACAGGATATGGAAATGTCGTTTAGAGAATTAATAAAGCATCTTGAATTATGCTTAGCCTCACCCCAATATTCGGCAAGTTTATTTGTTGATAAAAAGGGCAGCTTTGCAACATTGCTTGCACCACTTTGTGTTGCAGAACTTTTCTCAAGCGGATTTCCAGCCAGTTCCAGCTATCACTTTAAAGACATTTCCATAATTCAAGTTCACTTAATGCAATCAAGCTCTATACTTCCTCGCTCCTTTCGGAAGGGGGTAAAAGTGTTGAGTTGGTTGGTCATCTTCCCTCGCCCCTTGTGGGAGGGGGTAAATGTCTTGGGTTGGTTGGTCACCATCCCTCGCCCCTTGTGGGAGAGGGCAGAATTTCAAGTTGAGCGTGAGCGAAACTTAGAAATTCGGGTGAGGGGCTTTAAAACTTTTACCCCACATAACCCAAGGAGGTGTGCGTGATAACCCTCAACACCAACCTTAGCTCTATGATCGTCCAATCAAATCTCACCACCTCGACAAAGGGCTTAAATCAAGCTATTGAGCGCATGACAACTGGGTTCAAAATAAACAACGCCAAAGATAATGCTGCAAACTATTCAATCTCTACAAGCCTTGCAGGCAAACTCTCATCTTACAACGTTGCGCAGGACAACGTCGCCATGGGCTTGGATATGCTCATAACCGCCGAGGATAGCCTAAGCCTCATCTCCAATCACCTCTCAAGAATCCGTGACTTAACAGAACAAGCCGCAAACGGTACTTATGGAGCTTCTTCTTTAAGCGCAATTCAATCAGAAATAAACGCACGACTTGCAGAATGCGCAAGAATACATTCAAATACCGAGTATAATGGAATAAAACTTTTTGAAGATAATTCCGCAAGCGAATCATTGGGCGGACATGTTGCTCAATACGACGGTTTTATTGAAGAAGTGCAGCGCTTAACCGAAGAAGAGGCTATTCAACAGGGTTACACAGTTATTAAAACTGCTGATGAACTGCAGGCAATGGAGAATGACCTGAATGGTAAATACATATTAATGAACGACATCGACCTTGCAGGTTATGACTGGGAAGCAGTAGGAGATAAAACTAATGGATTTAAAGGCGAATTCAATGGTAACGGATTTGTGATAAGAAATCTAACAATCAATACTACAGAGGATTATCAAGGTTTGTTTGGATATGCTGATGATGATTTAAATTTAATAATATCCAATGTAGGCTTGGTTAATGTTAATGTGAAAGGTGGTAATAACACAGGAGCTTTAGTAGGATACTTAGGTCCAGGAAATAGTGGGATGATTAATAATTGTTACTCATCTGGCAAGATTTCTGGCAATGATTCTGTAGGTGGCTTAGGTGGCGATACAAGTGGTTCAATGAAAAATAGTTATTCAACTTGTACTGTTACTGGAAATGTTAGCGTAGGAGGAATTGTTGGGTCTAACAGTAATGGCGATTTGATTAATTGTTATGCAACTGGATATGTTTCTGGTTATTCAGAAGTTGGAGGATTAGCGGGATATAATGGGCAATATATTAATAATTGTTACTCAAAAGGTTCTGTAAAAGGTCATGAAGAAGTTGGTGGTTTAATAGGATTTCAAAGTGGTTTTGGAACTTATAACAGTTATACAATAAGCCATGTACAAGCATCTACAGATAATTATGTAGGAAGCTTTATGGGGAGTTTTGATATAAGTAATAGTATTATTAGTAATTCTACTTATTACAGTTCTGTTAATGCTAATATACCTACAATAGGAGGTTTTGTAGAACAAATCAGCGGCGGCTTTGCACCCACAACTGGTGAAAATGCTGATATAAGAAATCTAATAGACGGCGGCAAACTTCCAGTGACAGAGGTAAATTTTCAGACAGGTATCCATTCTGATGAAAGCTCACAAATATCACTAAGTTTAGGTTTTAATTTTTCTTTAACAATTGATGTTTCAACTTCATACGCAGCTCGTAATGCATTAGAACAAATCGACGAGATTTTATCCCAAATTAGCGCCAAGCAAACCGAATACGGTGCTGCATACAACCGTATGGAATCAGCGCTTGAGTCAATCGGGGTTTCAATCGATAATTTGACTTCGACACAGTCAACCATCCGTGATGCAGATATTGCGGAAGTTTCAAGCGAGTACATACAAATGCAAATCCTTCAACAAGCATCCGCAACACTTCTTGCGACTGCCAACCAGACGCCTTCTATCGCATTGCAGTTGTTGTAACCAGCTTTATTCAGCCCCTCACCCGCATTCGTAGCCTTCGCCTAACGGCTTATGCACGACTTCTCCCTCTCCCCAAAGGGGCGAGGAGGTAGAAAACAACCAGTTATGTAGGATGTGGTAAATCTGTGATTTACCGCATCAAATAAATCCCCTTCACTCTTCACATCTCACTCTTCACAAAAAAAAGTAAGTAGGTTGGGGTTTCTAGCCCAACACAAAAAACAAAATAAAAAAACGAGAACCGATTCTCCAATCAATTCTCGTTTTCGCTTAATTTAGATGTTGGCAGCGTGCTATCTTCCCAGGAAGTGGCCCTCCAAGTATTGTCGCCTCTGCAGGGCTTTACGACCGTG
>CALURU010000033.1 GCA_944323255.1 Candidatus Gastranaerophilales bacterium | reverse complement strand
AAAATGACACCTTGTGAATACAGAGAATACCTTGCAATGTCCTAATGACCGATTACGTTTTAGTGGGGACATTTCATTCTACCCCAACACAAAGTGTCCCAAAATAATCAAACCATCTGTAACAAGAAATCAAACCATGTGTTCCTTTACAATATTTAGGAATTGTGGTTCTTGAGTTACCATTATGTATTTGTATCATTTCAGTATAAGCTCCGACACATTCTTCTGGACTATGTATAGACGCAGATTTATTCATTTTATCGACAAAATTTTTAGGATTACTGAAAAAATCTTTTGTAAGTTTGTAGGTTGGGGGTTCTACCCCAACAAAAAGTGTCCCCAAATAATCAAACCATCTGTAACAAGTAGCCAAACCATGTGTTCTTTTACACATAATTAACCATACATTGTAAGTATTTGCTATTTTTAAAACCGTAGTAAATAATAAAAATAGCGAAAGGAAATACTTATGTTGGCATTATGTGGTGAAATGATTATGGATATAGAAAAGTTTCGTGAGTTAATGGCGAGACGTGAGTATGTTGATTCGAGTTCGGAATTGTTTATAATGTTTCACGAACTTGCACAGGCAGCTCTAAAAATAACGGTTGAGATTAATAATAAATACCATACTCCTGAGGAGATTGTGGATTTATTTTCAGAACTTACAGGGCGCAGAGTTCCGGAAACTTTTCGTCTTTTTCCTCCCTTTTATACCGAATGCGGAAAGAATATTATTTTAGGTGAAAATGTTTTTATAAATGCTTGCTGCAGATTTCAGGATTAGGGTGGAATTACAATTGGTGATGGGAGCCTTATCGGCCATAATGTTACGATTGCAACCCTGAATCACGAATTAAATCCTAAAAATCGTGCAAGTATTATTCCGAATCCTGTAAAAATCGGTAAGAATGTCTGGATTGGTTCGGATTCAACGATTCTTCCCGGAGTAGAAATCGGAGATGGAGCGGTAGTTGGTGCCGGAAGTATTGTAACTAAAAGTGTTCCTGCAAATACTGTTGTTGCAGGGAATCCTGCCAGAGTGATAAGAAAAATTGAATCCTAAAATTATTATTTTGATGAATTTGATTTTGCGAGAATAAACCTTTAAATTACGCAATTTTTTATAATTTTTTGTTTTTATATATGCAGGAAGGTAAAATATGTCAATTAAGATTCAACCTGCAGGTACAAATATTTATATTCCGGCTTCCAGAGACGGCAAAAAGGATAATATACAAAGAGAAAATAAAACGGTTTCTTCTAAAGTTGTTTTGACAGTTCTTGGTGCTGCTGGAATTACTGCAGCTGCGGTATTGGCAGTAAAGCGTAAAAAGAAGTATTCTATTCAAAATGAAATTAAACGTATAACGGGCAAAAATTTTCAAACGCAAAATCTTACTCCTGAAGAAAAAGAAAAACTAATAAAAGAACTACAGTTAAAAACTGATAATCCGGAGGTTAAAGCAGAAATTAGAAAGCTTATAGAAAATGGAGAGTGGGATAAACTTTAAATCATGTCACCGATTTTTATCTCTCTTTTTATATAATTTGCGGTAAAAGGCTGGTCAATGTGTTTGTAAAGTTTTATCTTAAAGTTTAATACTTTATTTTTGGCACATAAAATACCTATTGTTTTATTTTTGTAATCTACATTCACTATTGTTCCGGGAGTTGAGTATGTTGTTTCATTTTCCCAAATATCAGTTTTATGTCCATCTGCTGCCAGACAGGTATCATTGTGGTAAAAATATGCTTTTCCCCACGGGTAAATTGCCCTTACCAGGGCATCATTTTCTTCTGCGGTTTTGTTAAAATCGAGCTCCAAACCTTCAGGATGAGAAAAATAGCTTGCTCTATCTTCTCTTTGCTGAAGAGGGATAATTATATCTTCTCTCAAAGCTTTTAAAAGTTCGCACACAACTCCTCTTGCGACAAGAACAGTCCTCTCTTTTAATGATTTTCCGGTATCGGAGGGGTAAATTTTTATTTCCTCTTGCGCTAAAATTGCTCCCGTATCTAGACCTTTGTCAATCAGATGAAAAGTTACTCCGCTTTGCTGCTCCAGATTTCTAATTGTCCAGAAATACGGATTAGGTCCTCTGTACTTGGGAAGAAGCGACGGGTGGGCATTTATTGCCGCTATTTTAGGTAAATCGTAAATTTCTTTCCCGATTTTTTCACCCCATGAACCGACCAGAATTATATCAGGATTAATCTTTAAAAGTGCCCGCTTGAATTCCTTTGTATTTACTCCTCTTGCTTTAATTTCAGGTATCGAATAACTTTTTATATAATTATATTCGACGGATGGGTTTATCGTATCCCTTATTTTGCGCCAGAGAGGATGATATTTGACCGTATCTTTTCTCAATACTCCTACAATTTCGCATCCTGCATCGAGAGTTCCGGCAATAAGGTTAGTGAACATTTCTCCGTAGCCTATAATTACAACTTTAAGCATTCTTCCGCATCCTTGTTTATTTGCGCTTTTAATTCTTCAAGCGAGTTAAACTTTTTTTCCTCACGAATTTTCTTCAGAAATTCAACCTCTATTGTCTTTCCGTAAAGATCGCCCTCATAATTTATTATATGAATTTCAACTACCGGTTTTTTTGTATTATGAACAGTAGGTTTCATGCCCCAGTTAATTATGGCATGCCGTCCCCGTACCAGTCCGGCATAAACTCCGTAAGGTAGCTGTACAATTTCTGGCGGATAATTCATATTGGCGGTCGGAAAGCCTATTGTTCTTCCGATTTCTGCTCCGTGAATAACTTCTCCTTCAAGCGAAAAATTGCTTCCGAGAAGTTTGTTTGCAATCTCAATTTTACCTTCTTTCAGATAGTTTTTAATAAGGGTTGAACTTACAATCTCATTGTTAAATCTCTGCGGCTCTGTGCAAAAATATTTATATCCGAATTTGTCAGAGCATGCCAATAAAAGTTCCGGATTTCCGCTTTTATTTTTGCCGAATGTGTGGTTAAAACCTGTTGATATCGAAACAGGAGAATATTTTTCGACTAAAATTTTCAAATAATCCTCTGCCTCAATGCCGGCTATTTGTTTAAAATCCAATTCGACAACCTCTTTTACTCCGAAAGATTTAATTTTCTCTATGGATTTACAACGGGGATAAATGTACTGATATTCACGCTTAAAAAACTTTGCCGGTGAATCTTTGAATGTAATAAGAAGCGGATAATCTGCAAAATTTACGGCAGAATTAATAACTGCCTGATGAGCAATATGCACGCCGTCAAAAAAACCTAAAATTAATCCGTTTCTCATACCTGAAAATTAAGCTACTACGTTAAGTTTTCCGCCTAAAATTTGATTGTGGCAGAAATTTTGCCATTCGTTAATGTTATCAAAAACCTGAGGTAATTTGTCGGATGAGACGACTTTTTTGCTTGTATATGGGGTTAGTGAATTAAATGCAGTATCTCCGATAGTTTCATTACTGCGGCTGTTGTAGAAAGGCATATTACTGCTTACATTGTAGCCGTTATTGTTATTCATCGATATTGCAGAAACTAGCATAGTCACCCCTTTTTAATACCACACAAAACAGATGAAATCTTGGAGTAAAGTTTAATCCGTTCCGTAAAATAATTCTATCATATTATCTTTTTTTGCGCAATAACTTTATCGGGTAATTTGTAAAATTCCCCCTGTAAATTTTTTTTACAAATTATTTTAAAAAACGAGCAATTTTTTAGTATTTACTATACAATGTTAGAATGAATTAAGGACAGGTTTATGGCGGAAACTTTTGAACTGACAAATTACAACTTCTATTCAAGCCGGCTGGACATGGAACTTATCACAAATATTGTTGATACTCTCAAAGAGATTCTTGAAGAGGATAAAAAACAAGAACAGCCGTTGTTTCTGAAAGTCGCTGATGATTTTATACTGAATATTGCAAGAAAAGTTGTCCAGGAGAAAAAGAAAACTTTTCTGATAGGCATTACCGGCGAAAGCGCTTCCGGCAAAACGGTATTTGTTGATAACACCATAGAAGCCGTTGTTCGTGATAAAAAAGAAGGTATTTATACTGTTATTCGTCAGGATGATTATTACAAGGATACTTCTAAAGAATTGATTGAAGCAGGAAGCTATGATGCTTTGTTTAAAACCGGTTTCAGCTTTGATACCCCTGACGTCATTGATTTAAATTTAATGCGTGAGCATTTACTCGGGTTAAAGAAGGGGGAAACGGTTGTTTCGCCTAAGTATGATTTTGTAACCTGTGTTTCTGAGCCAAACGGCGACATTAAAAAACCGGCAAAAGTTATTCTGACGGAAGGCTTGTATGTTCTTAACAAGGAATTAAGAGACATTATGGATGTGAAAGTTTATGTGTTTACTCCGATAGATGTAATAAAAGAGCGCTGGTATAAACGTGCGGTTTCACGCGGCAAAACAGGCGAAGCTGCTGATATGCAATTCAAAAACGTTAACGAAACCGCACAGCAGTATATAAGACCAACTTATGAAATTTCTGATTGCATTATAAACGGTATGGTTGATAAAGATTACATAAAAGTAATCACCGACAAAATAATGACACGCTTGGCGGAGGTTTGCTGTTAGTGAAGATTAGTTCCAATATAAGTTTTCAGGGGAATATTTTGACTCCAAATAATATAATGTTGGTAGAAAATGTTCGTGCCCATTTGAAAAATATAGAACGTAATGGAGTTGTGGTAAAAAATTGCATTTGTAAAATACCTGAAGGTCAGGTGTCGTTAACAACTCTTGATAAAAAATATAATATTGGTACAAGCGTTTGGGATAATAATTTAATTATCAAGCAATCTTTAAACAGACCCAATCAGGATGCACGATATTTTAAAATATCAACGAGAAACAATGTGGAGTACTCTCCAGATGATGATTCTGACTTTCGGGATGTTGAACAAGGCAGCAGACTTGCAAATGTTATTAATAAGCATTTAGCTAAAATTTTACCGAAATTTTTATAAAATTTTTTAGCAGCTGACAGATAAATTGTAATATGATAGCAGCTAAATCCGCGGCAACGTATGGTGTATGTTATAATAATTGAGGAAACATTGATTATATCTTCCAATAAGACAATGTGAAAAGGAGAAAGGATGTTTGAATTAAAGGCACAGATGTATTTTTCGGCAGCACATCATTTGCTTAATTATGACGGCGAATGCGAAAACCAGCACGGTCATAACTGGCTGGTAGAAGCTTATGTTAGAGGCGAAGCGTTAGACAAAAGCAATATTCTTGTAGATTATAAGGTCTTAAAGAAGGAAATGAAGGCTGTTTTAGATCTTCTGGATCACAAAGATTTGAACGAGCTTCCGTATTTTGAAGGCGAAAGCCCTTCTAGTGAAATGATTTCAATGTTTATATATAATAAGTTAAAAGAAAAAATGGTTCAGATTTCTAAAGTTTCTGTCTGGGAAACTGCAACTTCATGCGCAAGCTATTTTGAAGAAGTATAAGGGGTAAAGAGATTATTGTTGGGCTGAAAGCCCAACCTACTACTTGTTTAATATCATTGCAAGGAGTTAGTTGTCATTCTGAACCCGATATTAATTTGGGGTGAAGAATCTCTTTAATTTTTATTAGGGATTCTTCGGACTCATGTCCTCAGAATGACTGCACACCGGTTGGATTGAAAGAAAGTAGGTTAGGCTTTCAGCCCAACAATAAAACTTGATAGGTATTACAAATTTTCTAATAATTTTGTTATCTTTTCTTGTTGTTCCAGCATAAAATCGATACCAACAAGTATATTCGCAATTTCTTCTGCCTTAGTAATATCATACATACAATATCCACGTAAAACTTTCATCATTAAGGTATTCTTTATGATAAGTTCTTCAATATCATTAAATTCTTTGATATTTTTCATATTCACATCTTTCTTATTATGCTCTGACAAATAATATTATACTCGCTTACGTGAAATTGTCACGTATAAATAATAAAACTTTACGTGTAGTCTTTACGTAATGACATACGATGAAGTTTATAAAATAATAGGAAAAAATATAAAGAAATACCGCATGTTGAAAGGTTTAAAGCAACAGCAGCTAGCTGATATGTTAAATATGTCATTAAATTTTATTGGCAAAATTGAAGTTGGATATGACCATCCGTCAATATATACTCTGGTTGATATAAGTAATTGTTTGGAAATTCCTATAGAAAAGTTATTTCAGGCAACAGATGATTCTAATCAGCAGTAAGTAGTAGCTTGGGCTTTCAGCCCAACAATAAAACTTTAATTAATCAGTTCCGTCAAAACCTTCAGGGGCTTCTCTATTTTGATTAAGCGCATGCGGTGCAAGCAGATATAGACAAAAACTTTTTTACAAAATTACATTCCCCTAATAATGATGGTGGCGGCGCCCTCCCGAGCGTCTTTTAGCGAGGGTTAGAGTGCGGGTTCACCCGCTACAACCATTTGATTTTATGCTCGTAAGAGCATTGTAAGCAACAAAGTTTCTTCTTTTTTGCTTCGTTTTTTCTTCTTTTGTTTTTTAAAGAAGAAAAAATGAAGAGATAATTTAGTTGTACTTTTCTTTCTCTTTTATTGCGAAATGAAGAGTTTATCAAGAAATTTTTAAGCCTGTAGTCATACCTACCAACCCAATGCATTTACCCCGAAAAGATACCAAAAGAAAGAGAAACAACGCAATTGTTTTCTACGCTCTTACGAGCGTGGGACTGAATGGCTGTTGCAGGCAGAGCCTGCACTCTTTCGCTCGCTATTGTTATGCTCACGCATAACACGCTTGCGGCGCAGAACTTGTTAAAAACATGTAGGTCAGGCTTTGCCTGACAATAACTTTTTTATTATACTTAAATTTTTCTAATTTTGACGGCGGCGGCGCCCTCACGAGCGTTTCTTAGCGAGGGGTAATGTGCGGGTTCACCCGCAAACAGCTATTTGATTTTATGCTCGTAAGAGCATTGTAAACAACAAAATTTCTTCTTTTTTGCTTCGTTTTTTCTTCTTTTATTTTTAAAGAAGAAAAAATGAAGTAATGATAATTATAAAAAAGTACCCATCCTAACCTTCCCTCCAGGGAAGGAATGCGCCAAGCCAATATCTCTCCCTCCCTAAATGAGTGAGGGCTGGGGAGGGTGATAGTAAGTAGTCGGTTGGGCATACTTGCCCAACAAAAGCTTTACCAAGCCGACATTAACCCAAAATATAAAATTTTATCTCTTATGCTATAATAAATTTTGTGAAATTTATTACAGGCTTAGAGAGGGTTCTCGATGGATTTAATACAGTCGATACTGATGGGAATTGTGCAGGGTTTGAGCGAATTTTTGCCGATATCAAGTTCGGCGCACCTTGTTTTTACTTCAAATTTTTATAAAGTTTTTAAAGGAATTGAAGTTGTTCATGAATCTAACCAAGAAATTTTTACTGATATAATGCTGCATTTGGGCACACTTATTGCTGTTTTAATCTTTTTCAGAAAAGAAATTTTTGAAATTATTAAGGCGCTTTATTTTGGTTTAAAAAACAAAGATTATTCCTCCAGAGATTTCAAACTCGGGGTTTATATAATATTAGGTACAATAATTACGGTAGCTATAGCATACCCGCTCAATGAAATAGCAGGCGGACTTGTGTTTAAGCCGGAAATTGTCGGTATTTTGCTAGTTCTGACAGGATTTTTGTTATTGTTTAGTGAAGCTTGGGCTAAGAGACATAAAAATAAAACGGATATTACACTAAAAAATTCAATTCTTGTAGCAATAGCACAAGGTTTGGCGGCACTTCCGGGTTTTTCCCGTTCAGGATTGACGATTGCTGCAGGGCTTTTGAGTGGCATGGACAGGTCTGTTGCGGCAAGGTATTCGTTTTTGCTTAGTATTCCCATAATTCTTGGCTCTTCAATGGTTTATCCGTTTGTGAAACTGGATTTTCACGAGGTTGTTGCGTTCAATTGGACGGCAATTATTGCAGGTACAGTTGTTTCAGGACTTGTCGGGTATGTTTGTATCAAGTATTTTTTGAAATTTGTGGCTAAATTTTCGCTTGCAATTTTTGGCTATTATTGCATAATTGCAGGGATTTTTACTGCAATATTTTTTACAATATATTAGCGGGAGGAAATTATGGAACTTAATAAATATATAGAACACACCTTGTTAAAACAGGATGCAACAAGACAAGAAATTATAAAACTTCTTGAAGAAGCTTGCCAGTACAGCTTTCTGGGGGTATGCGTAAATCCATGTAATGTAAAATTTGCAAAGCAGTATTTAAATGATACCGCTAATAATGAGGTTAAAGTTGTGACAGTTGTTGGATTTCCACTTGGTCAGTCGACACCAGAGAGTAAAATCCTTGAAACTATAGATGCGGTAAAAAATGGCGCCGATGAAATCGATATGGTAATGAATACCGGAAGGCTTAAAGATGGGGATTATGATTATATTGTAGAAGAAATTTCCAAGATAAAAGCTGCCTGCCAGAATCATAATTTAAAAGTAATTTTAGAGACGGATTTATTAAGCCGGGAGGAAATTAAAATTGCTTGCGAATTGTGTATAAAAGGCGGAGCTGATTTTGTAAAGACTTCAACCGGTTTTGTAAAAAACGGAGTTGGTGCAAAAGTTGAAGATGTAAAGCTTATGTATGAAACGGTTAAAGATGCAGGGCTTCAGGTTAAGGCATCCGGCGGAATCAGAGACAAAGAGGCTGCGATAAAGATGATAGAGGCAGGTGCTGTCCGTCTCGGCACAAGCTCTGGTGTCAAAATTGTTACCGGAAATTAATCACTTTTATCTTTTCATGATAAAATGACTTTAGATATAAATCTAAAAGGGGAATATGAAATCATGAAAATGTCGAAATTGTTTGTTCAGACTTTAAGAGAATTTCCGTCTGATGCAGAAGTTATTTCTCATAAAATGCTTGTAAGAGCAGGATATATAAGAAAACTCACCAGCGGGGTTTATAATTATTTACCGCTAATGTGGCGTGTTTTGAAGAAAATTGAAAATATTGTAAGAGAAGAAATGGATGCCGCAGGCGCACAGGAACTTTTGATGCCGTTTGTTCAGCCGAAAGAACTCTGGGAAGAATCCGGCAGGTGGGAGGTTTACGGCAAAGAGCTTATGCGTCTTAGAGACAGACATAATCGTGAGATGTGCCTTGGACCGACGCACGAAGAAATCATAACTTCTATTGCACGGGATGGCTTAAAGTCTTATAAGCAATTGCCTGTAAATTTATATCAGATTCAGTCAAAGTTTCGTGATGAAGTTCGTCCCCGCTTTGGACTTTTAAGAGGTCGTGAGTTTATTATGAAGGATGCGTACAGCTTTGATATGACTCAGGAAGGACTTGAAAAAGAGTATGCAAATATGGCGCAGGCGTACACAAAGATTTTTAAGCGTTGCGGTCTGAATACAAAGATGGTTCAGTCTGACTCCGGCGCAATCGGCGGAAGCGTAAGCCACGAGTTTATGGTAATTACAGATACGGATGCCGGCGAAAATGACGTATTTTATTGTGACAACTGCGACTATGCCGCTAATTCTAATCACGCAGTTTCGAAACTTCCGGGTGTAAATGAAGGGGTGAAGTTGACAGGAGACTGGCAAACTGCCCAAATAGTTGACACTCCGAATACGCATTCTATTGAAGAGTTATGTGATTTCTTGAAGATTCCATCAACTTTGATTGTAAAAACCCTTGTGTATATTATAGACAAAAAATCTGTTCTGGCGCTGATTAGGGGCGATAAACAGGTAGAAGAAACCAAACTTATGAATGCTTTTGGCGGCAATGATATAAGAATTGCAACCGCAGGTGAGATTGAAGAAATGATGGGGGTAAATGGATTTGAAGCAGAAAAAGGATTCATAGGTCCAAAGGGATTAAAAGAATATAACGGTTATGAAATTACTGTTATTGCTGATGAAACTGTAAAAGAGATGAAAAACTTTGTAATCGGGATTAATCAAAAAGATAAGCACGGAGTTGGCTATAACTGGCAGGGGGGTAAATATCTCGGGTTGGTCGGTGAAACTACAAGTTTGACGTCGCAGGGGGGTAAATATCTCGGGTTGGTCAGTGAAACTACAAGTTTGACGTCGCAGGAGGGTAGATGTAACGGGGCTGAAAGTGATACTAAAGGCTTAATTGAGCTTCCTGAGACAGTTACGGATATACGTCTTGTGGAAGCCGGTGAATTCTGCCCGCAGTGCGGCAAGCCGTTAAAAGTTACGAGAGGTATTGAAGTCGGTAATATTTTCCAGCTGGGAACTAAGTATTCAAAACCGATGAATGCGGTTTACCTTGACCAAAACGGTAAAACGCAGCCATATATAATGGGCTGCTATGGTATTGGAATTTCAAGAACAGCTGCTGCGGCTGTAGAAGCTCATTATGACGAACACGGCATAAAATGGCCTCTTGCAATTGCACCTTATCACGCAATTGTTATTCCGGTCAGCACAAAAGATGAAGAACAGATGAGGGTTGCAAACGATATTTATTTAACGCTGAAGAAACACGGAGCGGAAGTTGTAATTGATGACAGAGATGAACGTGCGGGTGTTAAGTTTAAAGATGCAGATTTAATAGGTTTTCCTTACCAGATTATTGTAGGAAAATCAATAGCGGAAGGAAATGTAGAGTTTAAGATCCGTGAGACAGACGAGAAAACAGCAATGAAACCGGAGGAAGCTGCCGAGGTTGTAATAACGGCGATTAATAACCTGTAGTTTTGTATTAATAGAAAACCCAGGCGTCTCCTTGTTGTCGGAGGGGGTAAATGTATTGAGTTGGTTAGTTTCTTCCCTCTCCCCTAAAGGGCGAGGGGAAGCGAGACTTACCAGAGTGCCGTCATTCTGAGGGCGGAAGCCCGAAGAATCTCCTTTTTGTAAAGTTTTAAAGATTCTTCGCACCTGAATAGATGCTGGACTCAGAATGACGCAATAAGTTGGATGAATTTGACCGCTCTCCCCTAATGGGCAAGGGAATACGAAGCTTGTTGATTGCAAGCGCAGGCATCTGCCCCCCCTTGAGGGGGAAGTGGTCGGAGACCGTAGGGGGGTATTCGTGAATTATTGTTTTTAACCCCACACCCGCATTCGTAGCTTTCGCCTTACGGCTCGAGCACGACTGCACCCTCTCCCTCAAGGGGCGAGGGAAGGTGACCAACCAACCTAAGACATTTACCCCCTCCCTCAAGGGGCGAGGGAAGGTGACCAACCAACCTAAGACATTTACCCCCTCCCTCAAGGGGCGAGGGGAAGTGACTAACCAGCACAATACAGAGAAAGTTAATACTTTCTTATCAACTGCTAAACTACTAAACTTCTCAACTAAACCAATCCAGGCGAAACCGTCTCCACAAGCGGGTTTTACCCCCGCCTCCATAGGCGCTAGAAACCGCACAGGGTAATAGTTAGGCGCTTTCTCGTAATAAAGTTCCGTTAAACAGTTTGACATATACACATTTCCTATATATTTATTATATACTGGCTTGATATATTTGTCTATATTGAATCGAAAAATTTTGAGTTTAGTTTAAATTTGTTATTTTTTTTATTATATTTTGCCGGATATCTATCTCCAAAAAGTTAACTTATTTTAAGCAGAATACCATGGGTACTCGACATTTCATAATTTTTTGTTTATGATAAGTGTTATACTAGCCCAATAATAGTTAAAGGAGAAAAAGAATATGCAAGTAATATTGAAAAAAGAAGTTCAAAATATTGGCGAAGCCGGTGATGTAGTAAATGTAAAAGACGGCTACGCAAGAAACTATCTTATCCCTAAAAATTATGCTGAAATTGCAACAGAAGGCGCTTTGAAAAACAGAGAACAAAATATCGCAAGACTCAAAGCTAAACAAGAAAAATTACATCAGGAAGCTTTAGCAAAGGCTGAACAGATTGAAAAAATCGGTTCTATAGAATTGTCAGCTAAAGCGGGTGAAAGCGGAAAATTATTTGGCACAATTACCACTAAAAAGTTGTGCGAAGAATTGAAAGAAAAACATAACATTGAAATTGACAGAAAAACGGTTTCTTTAAATGCACCTATCAACAAGGTTGGTGAATTCACAATGTTAATTAAATTAACTTCAAAAGTAAAAACTGAGTTAAAAGTAGTTGTTACTGCATCAGAAGTTGTAAAAGAATCTGTAGAAGAAGTTACAGAAGAAGCTGGTGCGTAGTTATTAATTTTTGACAAAACGTGCCGGTAACCAAGTAATAATCGGCACGTTTTTTGCAGAGAAAGAGCTAAAATGATAAAACCTTTTAGATGTTTACCAACAGGAGATTTGCCGTATACAACCGATAAAGCGGCCACAAAAATGATGGTCAAACTTTTTGAGAATATTCCGTTTTTGGCAAATCTTCCTAATGCCTCTCCGGATGAAACTATCATTAAGAGAACTCTTATGAATGTTCCAGGAGTTCGTATTAAAGAGCGAAAAATTGTTTTTATTAATGATGAAGTGAATTTGAAACCACGGCTTTTGCAAATGGATACTGCATTCAATAATCCGGATATGGAAAATTTGGAAACATTTGCTTTTAATACCTTTTTTCTCCCGAAATACTATCAAATAATAGAAAGAATCAAACCTGCCGAAACGGTTATTAATTTGACAGGACCATTTACTGTATCGCAGCGTATGGTAAATAAAGAAGGTACACAGCTTCTTGCGGACAAATTCTACAGGAAAATTGTTATTCAGGCTGTTAGCACAAAGGCAATGTGGATAATTGCAAAGATAAAGTCGATTTCGCCGGAGACAAAACCTCTAATTCTTTTAGAAGAGCCTCTTCTTTACAAAGTCGGTGATGTAAAACGTGAAAACGAAGATGTTACACGGGATGTAATAATTAATATGATGAGTAAAGTAATTTCCAAAATCCACGATTTTGGTGCAAAGGCAGGGGTTCAGTGTTTTGAAAAATGTGATTGGAAACTGCCGATAGAAGCCGGTGTTGATTTAATTTCTTTTGACGCTTATACAAACCCAAATAACTTAAATATTATACCTGAGCAGGTTAACGAATTTCTTGTAAACGGCGGGAGAATTAACTGGGCTATAGTTCCGGTTAGAAATGAAACGATAGTAAAGAATCTTACGATTGATAATCTCTATGACAGGTTTATTAAAACTATCGAAGGACTTATTATTGCCGGAACAAGCGAACGTTTAACTTATAACAGGTCAACTGTTTCCATTCAGGGTGATGTAAATCACCTCCCGTTAATTTTTGCCGAGAAGGCTCTTATTCTTGCAAATCAGCTTGCTAAGAGAATTCCGATTAAGAGCTAGATTCTTCTTCCTCTTCAACAATAGAGTTTGAATCTATAAAAATGGTATTTCTAATAAAAGCGTGAGCCATTAGAAGTAAGTACGGGTTCATTTCATTGGTAGCAGAAAGATTTACTTTAGCTTCTTGAGTTTCATTGGGTTCTTTATTCTTTGGCGCAATTGCTTCTATGTCAATTTTTGAGTTCATTGCATGCGAAGAACTCTCTTCCATCAGACTTTTTTGCAGTGTTCTTTTTGGAAAATCTTCTGAACAAATGATGAAAATCTCTACAGAATTTGAAGTTGTAAGAGTAAATACACCTTTAACTTTTCCGTAATTTCTTGTCTGAATCAAAACAGTAAGCTGCGAGTCGTTAGATTCATTTTCACCATCAGGTGGTGTAACTTCCAGATCAAAACCAACTCCTTCGTTAAGCGGAAGCCACGGAAGATAAAGAAGCATAAGGCTTTTGAGGGTTTGAGTCGGACTGCCGGATTCTGCCATTGCAATACAGGAATTAATAATGCTCAAGTTTTCTCTAATCTGATCTCCTGTCATACCGTTTTTGGAGGCGGATGCCATGGCAATAATAAGACTTGCTACTGCTTGCTTGCTGTTTTTGAGTATTAACTCTGAAATTGCCGGCATGTGTATCATTCCGCTAAAAATAAGCATAACAGCATCTTTTTGCGCTCCGGCAATTTGAGTTTGAATATTTTGCTGGTTTAGCACCGGAACTTCTGAATTTTCATCAAATAGTTGTGCAATCATTTTTTGATTTTTCAAGAGTTCTTGATTTAAGTCGTTTAATAATAAAGTGTTGGAATTTAGCGGAATATTTCTGTTTTGTGCAGCAAGCAGAATCCCACCCAGAGTTGGAGGCAGCCCCAGCAGATTTCTGATATAAATAGCTCTATCCATACTTGCAATCTGGTTCATCTGAAGCTGCTGCATCAGCGCTGCAGTAGCCTGAAGACTTGGAGTGAAAGTCGGTTTTGGCTGTGAAAGGGAAGTATTGAATCCGCTTTCTCCGGCATTTATGCCATCCTGCTTAATTTTTTTTAGATAAATTTCAGGGTTTCTCAAACCTGCAAGTATTTTTCCGATGCTAAAGCTGTCCATATAATAAATTATAACAATATTAATGCATAAGTCCAGCAAAATTAATGTATAAGGATTGGCATGTATATTTGTCAAGCATATAATTAATATATAAGGATATGTGAATGTCGGAAAAGTATCGTTGCAAACAAATTGTGATAGTGTTTTAATTCCTTGTCCCGCAATGCTTTTAGCTATTAGGGAAGGGGGGGGGGTAAAACCAGCTTGTAGAGACGATTTTGCCCGAATTGGATTAGTTGAGAAGTTTAGTAGTTTAGCAGTTGAGAAGGAAGAATTAACTTACTCTGTCTTGTGCTGGTTAGTCACTTCCCCTCGCCCCTTGAGGGAGGGGGTAAATGTCTTAAGTTGGTTGGTTACCATCCCTCACCCCTTGAGGGAGAGGGTAGAATTTCTTAGCGAGCTGTGCGAGCTTAGAAATTCGGGTGTGGGGTTAAATCAAGAATTAACTCCAACCGCTCCACTATGCGAGGGCAAGCTTTTCTCAGACACGCTCTCGCTCTGCTCCCGCTATCGCTTCGAAAACCTTCCCCTCGCCCCTTGAGGGAGGGGGTAAATGTCTTAAGTTGGTTGGTTACCATCCCTCACCCCTTGAGGGAGAGGGTAGAATTTCTTAGCGAGCTGTGCGAGCTTAGAAATTCGGGTGTGGGGTTA
>CALURU010000032.1 GCA_944323255.1 Candidatus Gastranaerophilales bacterium | reverse complement strand
GGAAGTGACCGACCAACCCAACACATTTACCTCCTACCGCAAGGTGAGAGGAGACGACACTTGTCAGATTCAAGTCAAAGCACGTCTGACATTAACTTTTTTCTCTAAAAAAACACCTTTTTGAAACTCTTAACTAATTTAGAGTAATCTCAGTTATTGTCAGATTTATAAATCCTACTTACATTATTTAATTATTTTCTATATCCATGGTAAAATTAACATGTAATAACTAAGGAGTATGAATGGATAGATTTGTTGGGTTAATTGGCATTTTTACTATATTCTTAATAGTTTTCTTGATGTCTAACAATAGAAAAGCAATTAATTACAAGACTGTTGTTACTGGTTTTATTCTACAAATATTACTAGCTGTATTTATTTTTAAAGTGCCTTTAGGTGAAAAAATATTCCTTATGATAGGTGCTTTTATAAAGAAAATTCTTGATTTTGCAACAGAAGGCGGATTATTTGTTTTTGGACCGTTACTCAACAAAACAAAATTAAGTGAACTTTTTGGAACAGAAAGCAGCATCTTCGCAGTACAGCTTATATGTACAAATATTTTCATGATGGTACTGGTCAACATACTTTACTACTATGGAATTATGCAAAGAGTTGTTGCAGCACTCGGCAAGGCTATGAACAAAATAATGCATGTCTCAGGTGCTGAAGCTTTATCAAATGTCGCAAGCTCTTTTGTAGGTCAGATACTTGCACAAATAATGATCAAACCTTATTTAGAAAAACTTACACGTTCAGAATTGCTTGCCTCAATGTCAGGTTCTATGGCGTGTATTTCCGGTGCAATTATGCCAATTTATATCGGCATGGGTATACCTGCCCACTACATTCTTGCCTCATCAATTATGGCTGCCCCGGGCGCACTTATTTTATCCAAAATTATATATCCAGAAACCGGAGAACCGGAAACCAGAGATAATATCAGAATATCAAGGAGAAGAACCTTTGCAAATGTATTTGAGGCAATTTCTAATGGTGCTTCAGAAGGTATGAAAGTTGCAATAAATGTTACTGCAATGATTCTTGCGCTTGTGGCTCTTGTAGCATTTATTGACTGGTGTTTAGGATTGAGCGGAATCCTTTTATACAAATTCTGCCCGGGCTGCTCTCACTTAGGATTTCTGAATCATCTCTCTTTAAAATTTATTTTAGGTAAAATATTCGCCATATTTGCCATAATTATCGGTGTACCTTTAAAAGATGCATCTGTAGTAGGTGCATTAATGGGAACTAAACTCGTTTTAAATGAAATGGTCGCATATGTCGATTTATCACATCTAGCCCCGACTCTGCAAGCAAAAAGCTTTATGCTTGCAAGTTTCGCATTATGCAGTTTCGGAAACTTTGGCTCTATTGCAATTCAAATTGGCGGAATAGGAGAACTTGCACCTAATCAGAAAAAAAATCTGGCAAGGCTAGGGCTAAGAGCTTTAATATGCGGTACGCTTAGCTGTTATTTATCCGCAGCAATCGTCGGGGTTATTATGTAAACACAGCTCATTTTCTATTGATTCACAAAGTGTTCTCGTTTTTAGTGCTGATTCTGCAACCAGAGTTAACATATTTATATAATGATTACGTTCTTCACTTAAATATAAGGATATTTCGTTTTTTAAGCTGTAATACTCACCTGTAAATTCTTTGTCAGTACAATAACTCTTTGTCATCACGGCAAGAGTATTTAATGTGTCTATTTCATTATACAAACTCTGACAAAAGTGTAGCAAATTATTTATATGGTTTTTACCCATAAATTAGCCCTCCATATTAAATCTATTCTTATTTCGTACTTCCTATATATAAGTATAAAACGAGAATAAAAAATGTTATTAATATATTTTCCAATATGCTACTTGCAGGTAATAAATGCATTTAAATATTGAATTAATTCATTAAAAGATATATTATTTTCTTTGTCTCTTCTATTATGTAAATATTCTGCTATAGTATTTAGTATTTCAATAAAAGTCGCTTCAGATATGTTATTATCAACATAATCTTCATATACCTCTAAAATATATGCATATGTATCTTCACCTGCGGCTTTCTTAATGTTTATAAAAGCTTCTTTTATATTCTCATTTCTAAATTTAACATTCAAAATATTGTAATAAAGCGCTGCCGAGTGTTTCATCTTTTTCATTATCAAATCTTCCGGCATATATTGCATCATCGTTTCAAAATAATTTACAAAACTTTCATACAATCTATCCGCATTAAATTTTTTGTAATTAAATTTTGTTATAAAAAAGTCTTTTAAAAACAGAATTATATCATCCTTGCGAGGGAAATACTTATTACGGATCAAACTCCAATCTTCATAAACCCCATTTTCATTCAAATAGTCTTCTATTAAGCTGATTTGATCAAGATTTCTGTTTCCGTTTAGTTTATAATACAAATTTCTCTTAGACACATTATTAGTATCAACAACTGTCACAAAAATCTTCTTTAACATAGTAAAAATATTGGCAGCCTGAAGATTTTCAGCTTTTATTTGAGACCAGAAATTGTGAAGCAAAACAAACATTGGCGAACGCTTTTCATGACCAGATAAACGTTCACCATTAATTATTTTGTCATATATAATACTATCCTTCTCATTTAGCCTTAGTTTTAACTTTGTTCCATTCAAAAGGTATTTGCTGCGAATAGTCTTTATTGCTTTTTCATTTTGAGCAGTAGTTTTTTTATAACATTCGCATACCGCATGTAACAGCAAAGAAAGAGATAATATGCGATTTAAACCATCAACAATTACATACTGGTCAAGAGTTTTTTGATAAACAAATACTATTCCTAAATCTATTTTTTGAGTGAATTGAACATCTTCTGTCATTAAATCTAGAAAGTTCACAAGCTTGTCATCACATTTAGCATAATCTAATGTGAATAAATCTTTTGCATTATTTATAAATTCAAGTAAATTTACTACTTTCATTATTACTCTGACAGAACAAAGCCACCGGAAGGCACGTTCTTTAATTTGTCTCCCTCAATTTTTGCTCGCAAATTTTTTATATACTTGTAAATATAATCTCTCGGCAAATCCAGCAATTTAGCCAAATCCTTCGCATAAACTGTTTTACCTACATTATTCATAAGATAATCAAAAACCAATTGTTCCCGATCTGTTAAAGCTTTCTTTAGGGTAACTTGAATTTCTTTGCGTGATGCTATTTCTTCTGCTTTATCTGCAATCGTACTATTCTTAGCCGTTTCCGTTTTATTTAAAGCTTTTCTTATTACCGGATTAGCTTCTCTTTTTGATTGTTGAGAATTATTTGCTTTTGCCATAAGTTCATTTCTATTTATAGAAAATGGAGTATGTGATATTTGACGTTCTCTAGCAAAAGCCCTTTCCGCAATTTTTGAAAAACCATCATTAATCTTCGTATCTGTAGTAGAAGAAGTACCCTTTGTCATTATTATATCAACAAGGTCATTTGTAGGCTTTTTTTCTTCCACTTCCTTTCCCAATCTCGCAGCAAATTCTTCCAAAGTAATTTTTTCCAGCGAACTTCTCCACTGTCTTATCTCTTCCTTCGTCAAATAATTAGGCATCAAACATCTCCTATATTCACCTATGATAGTCTAACTTAATTCCCCATAACGGATTTCATATATATAATGTATCACAAAATTCTAAAATTTAATCAAAATATTTCACGATGTAAAGATTAATTTTCGAACATTAATAATCTTGTACAATTCTGCCAGGCAAATGATTTTGCTGAACTGTATACAAGAGAGATTCAGCACTTTGCTTATTCTTAAAAATTCCAACTTGCAGAGTATAGTTATTTGAACCTAAGCACTTAACAATCGGATTTAATCCGCTGCCTGTTTCTTGAATTATCTCTTTTGCGACCTTAGCTTGCTCTGCAGATGTATATGTTCCTACAAAGACTTTATAAACTGGTTCAGCTTGCGGTTCCGGAGTTGTGGTCGTTTCTGTAGAAGAATCCTCAATCACATTTTCAGAAGAAGAGGATTGTTCTATTGGCTTTACTTCTTTAATATCATCGGGTTTTTCCATTAATTCAGAGAAATTCCGTCCTTGATCCTCACTCTGAATCATTACTAACCTGTCATCCACTATTTTTTTTGTCTCCTCCGCTGCTTGTTCAGCTTCAGATTCAACCTCCTGAGAATAATCTCCTATTGTAGTATCAACAGAAGGCGAAAATGATTTAATCAAAAAAGTAAAGACTAAAAGCATTCCGCAAAACGAAATTATAAAAATCTTCAACAAAGAATTATCTTGTTGAGCCTCTTTCTTCATGTATTTTTTGTAGCCAAATTGCTTTCCCATTCTATACTCCACGAACTTTTGTGCTTGCAAGATAGATATCATCAACTTCTTCAGAATATCTTTTCATAACCTCCAGAGCAAAATTATCAATATCTTCTATTCCTAAGTCACTGGTAAGCCCTGATGCATTTACCGGAGCTCCTTCTGAAAGAATATTTAAACCTGTATGTATTAAAATAGAGTTCACAGATTTTGTTGCAATTGATACTGATAATTTCGCTCCGTTAATAAGTAAATCATCCCCATTACGTATAACAAAAAACCCCTTAGCTTCTAACAACTCTTTTATAATACACATTAACAAGCGTTGACGATAAACACCCTCAACCAAGTTTACTCCAAATTGCTCTGTTATGAAACTCAACATATACTTACTGTAAATTGGTTCATTATTAATAACATCCTCAATATCAACCATTTCCGAAAGTTTTACTTCACACTCACCTTTAAAAGCGACAATAGCATCTCCTTGCAACCCAAAGTTTTTATATATCCAGTGAGGTGCAAGTTGTGAACCTATATACTTTATCTCTTCTTCTATTAATTTAGTTTTCATCATTGTTATAAAATAAAATATCTATATAATTCTCTTTATGATTTGCAATCAAGGCATTTTTCAAATGTCTGCAAGACTCACACATACCACAATGCTTTTTCCCTGAACCATAGCAGCTCCACACGAGCTCTAGCGGCATATTATTATCTATTGCAATTCTTACTATATCACCCTTGGTATAATTAATCAAGGGAGCTATTACTTTAGGCTTTTTCAATGTAGATGTTTCGAACACTTTAGATATTAGATTTCTAAATTCTTCGGTATTATCAGGAAAAGTCGCTCCCTCTTCTTTATTTGCCCCAAATATTATATAATCTAAATCAAAAGAATCTGCAAATGCAGCCGCAATATTCAAAAATAAACCATTCCTATTTGGTATCCAAACCGCTTTTGCACTATCATTTGTACCTAAATTAGTAACAGGGATATCGTTATCAGAGACTAAAGCCGTTTTAGAAATATCCTTTAACCATTCTAATGATATAATCTTATGTTCTATTCCATAATGACTGCAGATAGCTTTTGCTGCATTTAACTCTTGTTTTAGAGCTTTTTGCCCATAATCAAAGGTTAATGCAAGCTCTATACCATAATCACTTTGAGGGTAACCAAGCGCCACAAGAGAATCTAAACCGCCTGACATTAAAATTATTGCTTTTTTCAAAATTACTCCTCCTCATACTCTTTTATAAGAGATTCTGCCTCGTGTTTCAAAAATTCACTATAACCCGGTAATGAGATAACCTCGTCTAAAATATCTCTACCTATTAAGTTATACAGTGCTATCAAAGCATTACGCTTTACTTCATCATCTTCATCGTTCAAAGATGTACGTATTATGTCTGTGGCATGTTCATCATCGCTATTCATGATTGCTTCTATTGCATTTATTCTTACCATTGGCGAAGAGTCAAGCAATGCATTTTTCAAAACCTTCATAACCTTTGCATTATTAGGGTTCAACTTACCTAATGCTTCTACAATCTTCTCTTTCAAAAAGGAAAATTTACCCAAAAGTCCCTGCTTAGCTTCCATAATACTTACCAGCGGATCAACAGCACTCATATCACCCAAAAGTCCCAATGCAAACGTTGCAGACTCCTGTACATAAACAGATTTTTCATTCTCATCCTGCACAACCTCAATAAGCGGTTTTACAGCAAACCTATCACCTATACGACCCAAAGCATCAGCACAGGCGAGTCTTACTTTGTAATGTTCATTCTTATTATTCAAGCAATATAACAGGGCATTTACAGTTGAAGCTTCTTTATAGCTGGCAATGATTTTAGTACACAAGACTCTGGCATTAATAAGTTCGTCCGACAATTTATCTTCAGACTTTAATAACAATAAATCTATAAGAGCTGACAGGATTTTTTCAGATTTTAATGTCGCACATTGCTTTATCACACCCGATAAAATATCTTGATTCTTTATATTAGACAACAAATATATATAGAAGTCCTCACGCTCATCATCCGATATTTTATGAGCCGCTTCTGCAATATTACTAATAACAACTGATGGAGTACAACCATCAACTCCGCATTTCGCTAATATAACTTCAAAATCTAAAGCCTTATTAACCACAAAATTAACATACTATAAAAAACAATTATTGGCAATCATAATCGGGATTTCAGTCGATTTAAAATATAAAAATTTGTAATATTTCTTAACATTTTACACTTTTTGCGCAATTTTTCGAAAATGAAATACTTTATATATACATAAGAGCAGAAAAGGAAATGAAACATGAAAGAAGAAGAATTAAACGCTACAATGTCAGTAATTTCAGATCCAATTAACAATGTTTACAAGCTGGAAACAAGACAGGATATCGAAGAAATCCAGAGAATCTGTAGAATATTTGCAATAGCAGAAAAACAAGCTAATAAACATAAAATGCTTTCTATTAAGAATTTAGCAACATTTAGACTTGTTCTAAGTAACAACTAAGTATAAATACAATCCAGAAATCAAAACGCCCGACAATCTGTTTCGGGCGTTTTGATTTTTTATACACTTTCTTAGAATATATTTCTGTTGTATGATTAATTTATGGCTGTGTACTTTTTTTACGGGGATGAAGATTATAATATAGACTTGGAACTAAAAAAAATGTGTTCCAAACTAAATCCTGACTTCTTGTCAATGAGCTTGCAAGCATTGGATAGTCCTGACTTTAACACTCTTATCAATGCCCTGCGAACACAACCGATGATGTTTGGAGACATGCTTCTTATTATTAACTCTGAAGAATATTTTTTATCAAACAAAAACTTTTTTGATGAAAAACAGCTTGAAGAAATCGAAGATGCTCTTAAAAATAACCCTCCTACACTGAATGTTATATTCGTCTTGCGCTTACCTCGAAATGAAAACAAAGCTCCTGATGCAAGACGTAAATTATATAAAATAGTCTCTAAATTTAACAAAAAAGAATTTCCTGTTTTTAAAACATACAAAACTGCTGAAATTGCACAATGGATAAGAAATCAGGCAAAGGATAAAGGCATAAGCCTGTATGACGATGCTACAGAACTCTTAATAGACAGCATTGGTAATAATTTACGGCAATTTGACACCGAATTAGATAAATTAAAGCTGCTTGCATATCCGGAAACAAAAATCAGCAAAAAAATGGTTGAAGAAATTTGTTCTTCTAATGAAGATTTATTTGCATTTACAGAAATGCTTATGAAAAATGAAAGAGATAGCGCTCTTCTGGAATTTCAAAAACTGCTTTATAAAAAACACCCGCTTGAAATTTTATCGGCAGTGCAGACTATGCTAAGAAAATGGATTGTAATAAAAACAAATAAGACTCTTTCTACAGAAGAACTGGCTAAGCTTACGGGCATGAGAGAGTATGGCGTAAAACAAACACTGCAAAAACTTAAAAATACTAAAATATCTGATATTGTTAAGCTTAAAGAAAATTTATTCAGAGCTGAATACAATGTTAAATCGGCTGAATCAATAGATATTATATCGGAGGTTGAATGTGCTATTATCAGATAAGTATCCATTTTTAACAGAATATTTCACAAGAGCAATAACTGAAAAAACAAGAGCATTGCCTCAAAGCATACTATTTTACGGCAATGACATTGATGCTCAATATACTCTGGCAACAGAAGTAGCACGGCTTTTAAACTGTCAAAAAGACAAAACTGATAATTGTGACTGTTTAAATTGCAAGTGGATTCGTGAAAATTCACATCCGGCAATATTAACAATTTCAAAAATTGATAATAAGCCCGATGACGATGACTCCAAAACAGTAATATCTATAAAACAATCCCAGATGATTAAGGAGATGCTACTCTCTGAATCTGAATTTCATAGGGTATTCATTTTTTGCGACAGGGATGAAAACGGTAATGTGTCCGGCCTTAACCCTACAAATTTCCAGGCTGAAACAGCTAATTCACTGCTCAAAATAATTGAAGAGCCGCAGCCCGGTGTAACATTTATATTTCTTGCAAGATATATTGACGATTTACTTTCTACGATAATATCCCGATCACAGTGCTTTTTTGTACCTTCATTTAAATCTGTAAAGTTTGATTATGATTGCATTGATGGTATTTTTACAGATTATTTTAATTTTAATCGCCAGGATGTTTTTGAGATTTCTCAAAAACTTAATAACTTAATTAAAGACCATGCTTTGACGGAAATTCTTGATAGCATACAAAACTACATATTATCAGTGCTTAAATCAAACCCGCAAAACTCTGAATTAATAAAACATATTAAACTTGTAGAAGATGCAAAATCTCAATCCAAACTTGGAATTAAACCAATAAATATATTTGATGAACTTTGCTTAAAATTAATTCACTAACCCTCTGATATCGGAGTTATTGTACCCAGTAAATAAGCATATACATGTAAGCTGTATAAATAAATCAAATATGCAATAAGGATAAAAGCAAACGCACTTATGTTAACTATATTAAAATCTATGACTTTTAATGCCTCAAAATGGAATAAATACTTTTGTATTCCATATAGAATTACATAGTTAAAAATATAAAATACTATAAACACAAAAGTATTCCATATATATTTAAAAGGATAGGTCTCAAATATATAAATAGCCTTCCTCAAATCCCAGACTGCTACAACTGAATTTTGTTTTGCGTAGTTCCACAAAAAAGCCGGCACAAGTGCAAAAAACAAAAAATAAATAATATTATACGATAATGCATATAATTTATGATACAAATCAATATTTTCATATGGTTCAAAGAAAATAGAAGTATATTGGGTAGATATTACCAGCAATACAAATGGAATAAACATTAAAATTGAAGCTATAAAAGAGGCAAAACCGCGCCATATGAATACAAAAGGCTTGAATTCCGGAATTTTAACAATAAAAATTTGTTTTACCTTTCCTGAGTAAATATTACTTGCAACAATATCCATATCTCTTGAAATTACATTGGCAGTTAACTCCCAGAAATAGCCTTGAATTAAAAATATTAAAACAAGTGGAAGTAATACTGACAATAACAAAGATATTTTTGAAAAATAGAAATCTTCAAAAATATTCTTACCTAATAAATACAAAATCACTGAAACCGATAAAAATACAATTATAGAGACCAATAACTGTAAATACCTTTGTCTGAAATCTTCAGCCTTAAACATCCAAATAAAAGGTTCAAACACATTAATTTCCTTATCTTGACAAAGAAATACTTGTCACACCAGCATTTCTTGCACTATCCATTAATTTAACCACAGCACCATGCTCAGCATTGTCATCAACTTGTATTAATAATCCATCTGGAAAATCTTTAGCGTTTCTTGCCACAGTCGATTCTAACTCGGCAGCATTAATCTCTGCATCATTGAAGAAATATCTGTTATCTGCTGTAACAGTAAAATTCATTATCTTTGAATCTTTTACAATCTGCTCTTCATTCACTATTTCCGGAACAGCAAGATTTAAGCCCTGTTGATCTAAAAGCGGAGCTATTACCATCATTATTATTAATAGAACCAGAAAGATATCTGTTAATGGCGTTATATTAATTTCATTAAAACTGTCACGCATTTATTCACTCCAATCCTGATACCTGTTGTCATTTACAGGCATTGACTGATTTGCCTGTGAAGAAGTCTCATAAGAAGTCTGTGCCTCTTCTAACTTCTTTTGTTCTTTTTTATTTAATGGCTCTCCAGCAACAATAAGTTTTTTATAATGAGCATCTTGAGCGGCATCCATTATATCCATTATGATTGAGCTTTTAGCCTTTTCATCAGCTTTTACTACCACTTCAGTATTTTCACCATCACCTTTTACAGCAGCAAGATCCGTTGACAGATTATTAATTGAAGAACGCTTATCACCCACATAAACAGTACCATCTCTTGTAACTGAGACAGTTATTTTCCCCTGTTCTATAGAAGTTCCGCTGTTTACTTCCGGAATAGTAATTGCATTATCAACTGATTGAAATGTTGGAGCAACAACCATCATAATTATCAAAAGCACCAGAAAAATATCTGTCAAAGGTGTTATATTAATTTCTGTAAATAAAGCTTTCTTGCCGGTTTTAATACCCATAATCAGATCCTTTACAAATTTATCCTAAAGCTACACTCCCGGATTGAGATTTTATAGTTGTTTCATCTCCAGAATCAACAAAACTCAAGAACAACAACTTAATTAACTGGAAGTCATCTTCAAACCTTCTGACAGTTGATTGGAAAGTGTTGTAACATACTACGGCAACAATAGCAACACCTAACCCGAATGCTGTAGCAATAAGTGCAGAACCAATACCCATTGCAACAGCAGCTGACTGATTACCTTGAGATGCCAGGTCCTGGAATGTATAAAGAATTCTTACTACAGTACCAAATAAACCTAAGAAAGGAGCAACACCGCCAATTGTACCTAAAATGGTTAATCTATGCTCTAGTTTTCTTGTTGCTAAAGCAGAAGCGATGTCAAAAGATCTTGAGAAGCCGTTTCTTTGTTCAGAAAAAATTCTGACAGCTTCCTCTGTCACTTCACCTATGATTCCGCCGCATTGAACCGCCAAATTTTGAGCCCCCATCAGATTATTTTTTGACAATTCTTTTTGCAATCTTGGAATAAACTCTATTACGTTTCGCTTATTGGCATTGTAGAATGCAAACCTATCTATAGCTACTGCAACAGTTAAGATAGAACAAATCAAAATTGGCAGTAATACCGGCCAGTCCAGTTGAATTGAATGTAATAATAATTCCATAATATTTACCTCATTATACTTTATACTCTAATTAATATCTTGATGCATTGAATACATTATAATCAAATGTAAATTGTATATCGATGCTTTGACCTTTAAAATCAGCCGGAAGCGGTCTAAACGGCGCAGTTAACTCAACTGCCTTCAGAGCTGCTTGATCTGCAGAAGGCATTCCTGACGACTTTTGCACCCTGCAAGATAGCAACCTACCGTCTTTTGCTATTTTAAATAATAGCACAACCCTCTTACTTTCATTTCCTTTTGGAGGATCCCAATTTAATTTAATCCTTCTTTGTAATTCTCTCATATATGGACCGAAATCCGGTTCTCGTAGCGCATCTATACCCGGAGCACCGCCACCGCCACCAGGATTACCTAAATTACCTGAACCGCTTGCGCCTCTGGATAATTGGCTGCCGCTGCTTCCTGTAGAAGGAGATAACGAAGGTCTTGGAGCATATGAGCTGCCTTTTGCACCACTGCTTGCAGAGCTTCCTCCCGACTTGGCACCTGTTGGAGCAGAAGAACCGCCTATTGGACCTGTAGCTAATGATTTACCGACAGGAGCTCCTTTTGGAGCCGGTACCGTAAACTTAGAAGAAGGTTTGGCAACAGGAGCAGGGGCGGAAACAGGCTTTGCAGATGGTCTGGCAGTTGGGGGAGCCGGTTTTGCCGGAGAAGGTCTCTCTGGAGCTTTTTGTTGTACAGACTTTTTTGCTGCTTGTGATTGAGTTTGCTGCTGTTTTTTTACCTGCTGCGCTTGCTTTTTCTGCTGTTGTTTTATAATTTTATTCGCCTGCTGCGAAGCTGCTGATGGTTTTGAGCTCTTTTTCGGAGCAGGAGACGGCATAGAAACTTTTCTTTTAGGGTCGTTTATACCGCCGCTTCTAGAATTAACATCTGAACGGTTTTTTGTATTTGGATCTCTCGGCTGCCCTTCTTTATCCACGAGAACAAACTCTATATCCTTTTTCAACTGCGCCTGTGGCTTTTTAAATAAACTTAAATTTATACCCATTAATGCAAGTGCTATAGTTATAAGCCATATTAGCAAAACAACCGCTGGGTGCATTGCAGAAGATATTGCAAGGGATTTATTTATTGGAATCACCTCAGGCTTGCTGGTCACAATTGAAGGCAGTGTATACTCTTCAATGTTCTTATCCTCATCCTCATCTTGTAAAAAATTATTACTTATTAATGACACTTTTTTATCTCTCTTTTATTACCCTTTTAGAATAATAAATTCTAATATAAAATAAATTAACCTACTTACTAATTCTCATAACTATAACTTGAAGTTGAAACAGTTATTGGCTGGGTAAGCATTAAATCTATACAAGAATTTGCAGGTATTTCAACTTCATTCCCCTTATCCCATACAGATTTAACTAAACCGCCTCCGGCACCAACTGCTGTACCCAAAGCCGTACCCCTACCGATATCTCCACCGGCAAGAGCTCCGAATACTAATCCTGAAAGAGCACCGGCAGCACTACCTGCTGCAAGATCTTTCGCATATTCTTTTGTAACATCCAGCTTTGTACCGCCTATTAATACGCCCGTGTTATCATCTGTCTTAATGACAGCCGATATTGGGATTTGAGTTCCATATGGTGTAAAGATTTGCGTAAACCTTACACTTAACTTGCCGTTCATGCTGCCTCTTTTAGCCTTTGAGGCTTCTAAAACAGTTCCAGATATTGTACTGCCTGCAGGAGCAATAAGCTTATTATTATAATAAAAATCCGAATTTAAAACCATTGTTACAGTCTGCCCAACAGAAGAATTTTCAGAGGACAGTGTTGTTGTCAGCATTGCAGGCATAGAAGTTCCGGCTGGAACCATTACAACATTGCCGTGTAAAGGCTGACTTGTACTATATTGCATGGGCTGCTGTACATAATTACTATTATATACAGGCTGCGTTTGTATTTGTTCAAATGAATAATTTGACGCTGCCAGCACAGATCCGTTTATACAAAATAAAGATATTAAAACTAGTATTGTACATAACTTATTCATTGTATAAGCCTCCCCTTTATTACATTTTATTATTAATGAGATATTTGTCAATTTATTATCGTGTGAGTCATATGAATAGGAGCTACAAGTACCACTATTAAATCAGCTCCGGAAGCTATTGTCACATGCTCCCCCATTTTTCTTTCAGCACCCGGTACACACTGTAATGTTCCCATTGCTCTAAACATGGCCCATCTTTGATAATGCGGCATTCTTATATATTTTGCAGGCGGAGTTAATTCTCCTCCGATTATATTATTGTTAGCAGAATATATATAAGCTTTTATCGGAATTTCATATCCGTCAGGCAGGTACATTTTATTTACAAAAACACGCATCGCAGCATTTGTACCAATTATAGGTTCATTTTTTTTATCGATATATCCGACAAGACGTGTCCCCTGCGGAATTACATTTTTGTTGTACAAGTATATATCAGTAACAGCTTCAAAATTTACGGCATCACCTTCTTCACAGTATGCAGTTGAAAATTCCTGCAATGATATGACCGGAATATGAGTACCCGCAGGAACGTCAAATTCATCATAATCGCGCAGATTAAGCTCTGCTGCGGTTACAACAGTAAACGATAAAGCATACAATAATAGTGTTATAAAAAGTCTCATTATCATTATTATATAATGCTTTGTTTTAAAAAGTAAACTCTATTATTTCTTTTGATAAGCGTCGCTCAGGTATTCTTTAACTAGATTAATTGGCGTTGCAAAACCGATACCTATATTTGAAATATTATTATCCGGATTGTAAATTGCTTGATTAATACCTATAATCTCCCCTTTTGCATTTAAAAGAGGTCCACCTGAAGACCCGGGATTGATTGCTGCATCCGTTTGTATTCTGTTTTTTGCATAATCGATTCTTGAAATAATCCCCTGAGTTAAAGTTCCGCTAAATCCAAACGGATTACCTATTGCTAAAACTTTTTCACCGACTTTTGCTTTCTCTGAATTACCAAGTTTAACAGTCTTTAAATCTTTACCGGCATCTATTTTTAACAATGCAATATCTTTATTTTCTCCCAGCCTTTTTAAAACTTTTGCTTCATAATTCTGACCATTGAAAGTAGTAACAACTACCACTTTTCCGACATCAATAACATGAGCACTCGTTAATATAATACCACTTTTATCAATTATACAGCCCGTACCACATGACAACCCGTCAGAAAGCTGTGAATCTACTGTAACTATTGCAGGATTTATTTCTTCATATATAGCAACTGCCGTTTTACTAAATCTGCCAAAAGAAAAAACCGGTACAGTTAACTGCATAAGTATTGTTCCCAAAATTATTAATCTCTTATACATATACTCTCCTGACTTCAACTTATTATTGTGTTATAAGTGTTGTTAAAACAATTACCGCTTAAAAAGCGTACAGGATATATATTGCAAGGTTTCAAATTTTAATGTATAATAAACGAGATGTTTTTATCACAATCAACACAGAAGGAGAAAATTATGTCTAGAATTGAAAGTTTTAAAAGAGCTTTAGAAGAAAAAAGAGCAGTAAAAATTATTGCCGGTATAGATAATTTCGATACAGAAAAAGTAAAAAAAGTTGTTATAGCTGCTTCAAATTCAGGTGCTAATGCAGTTGACATTTGTGCAAACCCTGATATTGTAGCAGAAATGAGACATCTAACAGATCTTCCATTGTTTGTATCTTCAGTTAAACCGCAAGAATTGGCACATGCCGTTATATTAGGCGCAGATGCCGTAGAACTTGGAAATTTTGATGCATTATACAAAAAAGGACAATCTTTTACTGCTGATGAAGTCTTTGAACTTGCTAAAGAAACAAAAAAACTTATAGGTGATGATATATTTTTCTGTGTAACAATACCTGGAGAACTTGAGATTGGTGAACAAATAGAACTTGCAAGAAAACTTGAAGAGCTTGGAATAGATCTAATACAAACCGAAGGACATTTTTCAAATGAAGCACCTTCAAACGGGGTAAGAGGGCTTATCGAAAGAGCTGAACTAACTATCTCTAACACAATTGAGCTTTCAAGAAACATTGAAACGCCTATTATGACTGCAACAGGCATAAATCCTACAACAGCAGCACTTGCATTTGCAGCTGGAGCTTCTGCTATTGGATGCGGCTCTTGTGTAAATAAACTTGACTCAGAAATTTCTATGTTAGCAGTTTCTAAAAGTCTTGTTGAAATTGCAGAACGTAATGCTCAATATACAGTTGAACTTGTATAGTAAATAATATTCAATTTATGAATACGCCTTTCAGTACAAAGAAAGGCGTATTTTTATTACGAAATGTAACAATTTATCTCATTTTATTAAAGTTTTTGACCAATTGTGCCGTAAACCATGTAAAGGGACTA
>CALURU010000031.1 GCA_944323255.1 Candidatus Gastranaerophilales bacterium | reverse complement strand
CATTCTGATAACATATCCTTGTACTATTATATAGTATATATTCCACATGTAACGACATCTGTAACACTTTTTATTACTTTTTGTTACAAAAATTTACATTAACTTTGCAAAAATCGCACAGCTTACAATCATCCAAGTGCTAATTTGAGTATTTAATCAAATTATTTTTAACTCGCCTTAATATTACTTTACAATAAGGCAATTTTGGAACAGTAACTTATTTTATATATATAAGTGTAGTAAACATAAAGGTGTAATTATGATGAATTTTGGATTCGGATACCCTATGGGAATGTACGGAACAGGCGGCATGTATGGTATGAATGGTGGAAATACAAACGTTTACTTTCGTAATAAATACGGTTGCGAAAACTGCTTCCGAAAAGAACCTTACTGGCAGGAATACCCTAAGCCCGTTTTGCCTGAACCTAAAAATTCTTTGAAGCCATCGTTCATAAGAAGATTTATAAATAATATTCTCGGAGGATAAGAAATAAGCACTCCTTTTTTATTCATGTTATTATTTTTATGTAGTAAAAATAGGAGTAGTAAAAATGGCAAAAGATTGCAGTTTTGATGTTGTATCCGAATTTGACAAGCAAGAACTCGTTAATGCTGTAGATCAGGTTAAAAGAGATTTAACTTCCCGATTTGACTTAAAAAATTCTAACTCTTCTATTGATTTAGAGGCAGATAAGTCAATTACTATTACAACAAATGATGATATGAAACTAAAAAACATTTATGATATTTTACAATCAAAGCTTATTAAACGAGGGATAAGTATAAAAATTCTTGACGCACAGCCTATAGAAAATGCTCTTGGCGGAAATGTAAGACAAGTATATAATTTAAGAAAAGGTCTTAGTCAGGAACTTGCAAAAAAAATTGTAAGTGACATTAAAGACACAAAATTAAAAGTACAAGCTTCTATTCAGGGTGAACAGGTTAGAGTTTCAGGAAAAAGCAGAGATGATCTTCAGGCTGTAATCCAAATGCTGCGCTCTAATGAAGAAAAATACGATGCGCCTCTACAGTTTACTAATTACAGATAAAGAAAGTTGAAATGTGGATAAGTTGAATAGTTGAAGAGTACAATAAGTTTTTATGTTCACAAAGTTCTAAATAAATTACTTTTCAACCATTCAACCATTCAACTGTTCAACTTTTCAACTTTAAGGATAATAATGACCAATATAGAAAACACAATAGACAGAATACAGGAAATCCTTGACAACGGTTCCGAAAAACAACTGAGTGAAGAGTTAAACAGTTATCACTCAGCAGATTTGGCTGACATAATACAACAGCTTAAACCGGAAGAGAGATTAAAATGTTTTCCGGTAATTGATGAGGAAAAAGCTGCCGATGTTATTGAATATTTGCCGCCTCAATTACAAGTTGAAATTTTAGGCGATATTGACACAGAACTCGCTTCAAGATTAATTTCTAAACTTCCGCACGATGAAGCTGCTGACGTTTTAGGTGATATGGAAGAGGACGAATCACGGGCATATTTAGAACAATTGCCGCAAAAATTCTCCTCTGAAGTACGTGAACTTTTAACATATAACGAAGATTCCGCAGGCGGTATCATGAACCCGCTTGTTCTTACTGTATATGACAACATGACTGTTAAAGAGGCGCTTGATACAATAAGAATTAAAGCGGAAAAAGAAAATATGGAACTGTATTATGTCTACGTTGTAGATAAGCACAATCATCTGGTAGGAGTCGTTTCTCTAAGGAATCTGCTTACAACACCGGTTCATCTGAATATTTCAGACATAATGTCCAAGGACATAGTAAAAGTTCATATTGATGATTATCAAGGACATATTGCTGATATTTTCATGAAATACCAGTTTAATGCCTTACCTGTAGTTGACCTATACAATCATCTGAAAGGAATTGTAACCTGGGATGACGTTCAGGATATTGTTGAAGAAGAAACAACAGACGAAATCTATACATCATCCGGTATCGTAACTGATTTGGGCGATGATGATGACGATATATTAACAGGAAGTCTTGCGCATTCAATCAAAGCAAGGATTCCGTGGCTTTTTATAACCTTAATCGGAGAGTTTATTGCCGTAACTGTCACAAACAAATTTGATAAATCATTTTCGGCACTTCCAGTAATTGCAGCTTTTATGCCGCTTCTCGCAGGATTAGGCGGAAACATTGGCACTCAGAGTATTACTCTTATGGTCAGAGGTATGTCAACCGGACAAATTACACTTAGCTCCGGCTGGCATCAGATTATGAGAGAAACAATTACAGGTCTAAGCATCGGTGCAATTTTCGGACTTCTCGTAACTCTTGTAACATGGGGCTGGCAGCATAATTTAGAGTTGGGGCTCATCGTTGGAATTGCAATGTCGCTCAATATGACAATTGCTACTGTCATAGGAACTTGTACCCCTTTAATCTTAAAGAAAATGAACATAGATCCGGCTGTTGCTTCAGGACCGGTGATTGCAACAACTATTGATGTAATCGGACTTGCTATTTATCTGACACTTGTTACATGGTATTTGATTAGCTTGTAAGTTATTGTCAGGCAAAGCCTGACCTACATTGTTATATGATAAAACAAGCAAATTGATATTGTATTATAATAATTAATGTCGGCTTGGTAAAGCCGACCTACATTTTTTCTAATCATTGTATTTTTTGCGTAATTATATAGCATTGATAAAAACGGATTTTATTTTATAATTGTAGGTCGGCTTTACCAAGCCGACATTAACTTAAATATATAAACTACTCATCTTTTTAAGCTATAATCATAGAATGAAAGAAAAAAGATACAATCAATACAGCAGTTTTTTAAAACAAAAATTCGGCGCTAAGGTCTATAAAATCACTATTGATGCCGGTTTTTCCTGCCCTAACAGAGACGGAACAATTTCAAGCTGCGGGTGTATATTTTGTGATGACGGCGGAAGCTTCTCACAGGCACATTCCAATAAATTAAGTATAGAAGAACAGGTGCAAATTGGTGCAGAAACTTTAAAGAAAAGATTCAAAGCTGAAAAATTTATGTCATATTTTCAGGCTTTTTCTAATACATATAAGCCGGTTAACGAGCTTGAAAAAATCTACAAAGCTTCATTGAATCATCCGGATATTGTAGGACTTTCTATTGGGACAAGACCTGATTGCATTGATGATGAAAAGCTAAAACTCATTTCATCATTTATCCCTGATTATTACACCTGGATTGAATACGGACTTCAGTCAGCACACGACAAAACATTACAAAAAATAAACAGGGGGCACAATTACGCTTGTTTTTTAAAGGCGTATGAGACAACAAAATCATATGGTATAAATATTTGTCTGCATGTTATTCTTAACCTTTTTGAAACATATGAAGAGATGATGGAAACAGCTAGAACTATTGCCGAGTTGAAGCCTGATGGGGTAAAAATCCACATGTTATGTGCACTTGAGGGAACAAAACTTGCTGAAATGTACAGAGCCGGAGAGATTTATTTTATGTCTGAAAATGAATACGTAAAAACAGTTTGTGATTTTCTGGAATATTTACCTCCAGAAACTACTATACATAGGCTTGCGGGAAACGGGTTAAGAACAGAACTGGTTGCTCCACGATGGATTGGGAAAAAACTTGACTGCCTTAATAAGATTGACAGAGAGTTTGAACGCAGAAACTCAAGGCAAGGTTATAAATATACAGGGAAATAACCCCTGCACTGTTTTTAATGGCATGGATAAACTATAAAAAAATATTTTTTATAGAAATATTTACCCCATTCGTATGATTTACAATAAAAATCATTAAAGAAAAAAGACTCTTAGACGAAATAAATAATACATACAGTATTTTGGTTCGGAGAGAAAAATGACAAATACCCCTAATATAGCTCTAGATGGCAAAGCGGCAATACTTTTGGAAGAAGCTCGAGCTGCGCATGAAAACTATCTTATAAAGCAACAGGATTGCGATCTGGAAAAAGCTATTGAATACTATATAGATGCAATAAAAGTAGATCCTTCAATTTGCGAATCATACTACAGACTCGCAAGTTTACTGTTATTGAAAGGACAAATCTCTGTTGAAGGTGCACTTGAACAATGCAAAACTGCATTAACACTTGAGCCGGGCAATGTTAATGCACATATTTATACAGGGTATTTCCAGTGTCTAAACGGCAACTATGATGAGGCAGAAAAGGAATTTAAACTTGCAGTAAACAGTGCCGGCAAAAACTCTGCTCGTCCAAGGTTATTTCTATCAAAAGTTTTGTTCTCCCGTATCCAGAACCATAATTCTTCTGTAAAAGATGTTATGAAATTTTTGTACTACTTCTTATCCGGGAGCATGATGATTATGTGGGACTGCCCTTCAATAAAAATGTTTTGTAAGTTTCTTGCAAATGATTTTTCTGTTTTTTCATATAAGACACTCGGAGAAACTTTTGAGAAAATGAAATTATTCCCGTCTGCACTTGAAGCATATTCAAAAGGCTTAGAAAAAACTTCTCAAGGGAATCTCTTCTACCAAAAAATGGGAGATTTATCACTTGAATGTAATGATATAGATGCGAGTATGGAATGCTACAAAAAAGCATATGAACTTAATCCTTCAGATAGAGAAGTTTTGATAAAACTTGCTACAATAAATCAAACTTATTATCCTGATAAAGTTAACGAAACAATTGATTATTACAATACCCTGTTAGAATTTGGTATTGACATGGATAAGATTTATTACGAATTAGGTCATCTTTATCTTAATAAATCAGACAAAATCAATGCAGTAAGTGCATTCAAGCTTGCACAAGAATTAAATCCTGAAAATCCATACTACAACAATTCACTTGCTTATGCATACATTAAAGCTGAACTGTATGACGATGCAATAGAGTATTATCAGCGTGCTATAAAACTAAATCCTGATGCTGAATGGACTTCTATTGTCTGTCATGCTCTAGGCGCAATTTATGCAGAAGTAAAAAACAACTATGATGCAGCAGAAGCAACTTTCAATGCAGGAATGGTTTTGGATCCGAACAATGTCGACATACAACTTTCACTTGGGGATTTGTACATGACTCAAGGCGATTTGGACAAAGCCATTAAAACATACTGCGACGCAATTACAACAGATCCTGAAAATTATCTTTCTTATGCAAAAACAGGACTTGCTCTATGGGAAAAAGATTACCTGGAAGAATCAATTGTTGCTTTTCACAAATCAATAGAACTTAATCCGGATTTTGAAATTGCACAAAACAACCTTGGCGTTGTTTATCTTGACGGAATCGGTGATCCTAAGGAATCTGTTGAATATTTTAAAAACGCTATTAATATTAATCCAAACTATACGCTTGCATATTTTAATCTGGGAAGAGCATATCAAGCAATCGGAGACAAAGCGCTTGCAGCCGAATATTATCAGATGACAATGGATTTGAACAAAATAACAGAAGAACTCTCTGAAAAAGAAATTCGGGAAAGACTTTATGATTTGTTTAATTAAAGATCAAAGAAAACAAAGAGCCGGTATTAAAATTCCGGCTCTTTGTTTTGATATCTTAACCTTTTAACCTTTAAATGTTAAATCAGGATGTCTTGCAGCTTGAGTTTCATCAACTTTTTTCACCGGAGTTGTCTTTGGCGAATTTAAAACTTCTTCAGGATTTTCTTCTATTTCTTTTGCAATTTTCAGCATAGTTCCAATAAATTCATCCAAAACTTCTTTTGACTCCGATTCAGTAGGTTCAATCATCATCGCTTCATGCACAATAAGCGGGAAATAAACCGTAGGCGGATGGCAGTTTGAATCCATCAGGCGTTTTGCAATACCAAGAGTAGACACACCCTGCTGGTGCTGCTTTTCACCAGACAATACAAATTCGTGCATACAAGGCTCATCATAAGGAAGCTCATAAACTCCCTTTAATTTTTCCTTAATGTAATTTGCATTCAATACAGCATCCGCACTTGCCAGTTTTAAGTCATTACCCATCATTAAAATATAAGCGTAGGCTCTTACAAGAACTCCGAAGTTACCGTAAAAGCTCCTGACTTTACCTATAGAATGTTTTACATCATAGTTTCTGAAAAACTTTTCCCCGTCAAATTCAATTGTCGGTTTTGGTAAATAATCCTTCAAGAAAGCTTTCACACCTACAGGTCCTGCTCCCGGACCGCCACCGCCGTGAGGAGTTGCAAAAGTTTTATGAAGATTTAGATGTACAACATCAAAGCCCATCAAGGCAGGGTTTGTCCAGCCCATGATTGCATTGAAGTTCGCACCGTCATAATACAAAAGCGAACCGTTTTTGTGCATCAAATCAGAAATTTCTAATACTCTTTCTTCAAAAAGTCCAAGTGTATTAGGATTGGTCATCATAATCGCTGCGACATCTTCATCAAGAATTTCTTTTAATGCTTCAACATCAACCTGTCCGTGTTCGTTTGATTTAATTTCAACAATATCAAACCCGCACATTTTTGCACTTGCAGGGTTTGTGCCGTGTGCAGAATCAGGGATAATAACCTTTTTCCTGTTTGTTTCACCTTTTGTTTCAAAATATTTTTTTATAATCATCATGCCGGTAAGTTCGCCGTGAGCCCCTGCAGCAGGCTGAAGAGTAATTGCATCCATTCCGGTAACTATTTTAAGTTTTTCCTGAAGCCTGTACATAAGCTCTAAAGAGCCTTGAGAATCTTCATCATCCTGTAGCGGATGCAAATTAACAAATCCCTCAAGAGAAGCCAGAAACTCATTCACTTTCGGATTGTATTTCATTGTGCATGAACCAAGCGGATAGAAACCTTTTTCTATACAGAAATTTCTGTCACTAAGCTCTTTATAATGGCGCATCACTTCCAGCTCGCTAAGTTCCGGAAGCCCAATAGGCTCTTTTCTCAGCATTGAATCCGGCAAAAAATCACCCAGCTTTAGACCACCTGACGTTACACCGGTAGTATTAATTTCATCCGGGACACATTTACCCCTACCCCCATCAGACGCTAAATTTGTAGACTCAATACCGTCTACAATACATTTACCCCTTTCAAAGATTGTTTTCATCGACTTCTTCCTGTTTTAGTAACTCTCTTTTAATTTTATCCAGCGCATTTTGTATGATTCTTGATATTCTCGACTGCGAAATATTAAATTCGGCAGAAATGTCTTTAAGCTTTTTATCATAAAAATACTTGGCTTCAATTAAATCCTGTTCTCTTTGCGAAAGCTTTTTCATAACCTCGCAAATTCTGTTTTTTAGCTCTACAATTTCGGCTTTTTCTTCAGGGGTTCTATGATTATCTTTAATTACGGTCGGATTTTCCGCATCCGCCATTTCTTCGATTGAAAGAATCGTCTTATAAACTGCATCTTTAATTTTTTCCTGCTCGGAGCTCTCCTGATTTTTCATTACATACCATTTATAGCGTCTGCGCATTTCATTTCTTATTGCCCATTTTATAGCTTTTGTAAGGTATGCAGTATTATAAAGGTCTTTGTTTTTCGCATTATTAACCAGATAATAGACAGTATAATTTGCCAGACCGATTACTTCTGATAAATCAATCAGACCTAAATTGGAAAATTTCTTGTATTCGACTTTAGATATAGTTTCAATTAATTCTTTATACTGGGAAAGATTAGCCCTTCCTTCCCTCTCACGGTTTATAGATTCCAAATCCTTCATATCTTATAATATACCAAAAAAGGATATACAAATGCAAGAATATTGAGAATTTTACATTCATTTTAAAACATGGTAATATGTATCATAAAAGAGAGGTATTTATGAAAATTTCTAAATATATTAAGTCCGTTTCATTAATAGTATTAAGTGCCGGTATACTTACTACCAGCACTGTATGTTTAGAGCAAGTTTCAGCAGAACCTGCGGCAGCACCGGCAAAGCCTGCTGCTCAAACTACAGCCCAGGCTACTGTTACGGCAACTCCGCTTGCAATAGTTAATTCGCCTTCAACATATTTAAATAAAAATGTAATTATGAAGGCTAAATTTGATAAGTTCTCAACTCTTGGACTTGATTACAAGCCAGCCTTTAAATCATCGGATGATTACATCTCTTTTTTAGTTAAGAGAGATGATACTACACATGACATTCCGCTTTCGGAAATGAAGCTATTTTTAAAAAGAGATATGGCAGAAAAATTCATTGACTTAAAAACCAATGATGAAATTGAGATCAAGGGAAAAGTATTTTCTGATGCCTTGGGTGATGCGTGGGTAGATGTAACACAACTTACTGTACTAAAAAAAGCACCGGAAACAAAAAAATAACGGAGAAAAATAAACTATGCCGGACAATAAAACAGAGAATCAGCAGGAAGCAAAACAAGATAAAAATAAGGTATTTCTGACAGTGCACGGTCATTTTTACCAGCCGCCGAGAGAAAATCCTTGGTTGGAAGCTATAGAACAACAGGACAGCGCACAGCCTTTCCACGACTGGAACGAGAGAATTAATGCAGAGTGTTATAATCCTAATTCTGTTTCCAAAATTGTTGATTCCAAAAACCAGATTTTGAATGTTGTTAACAACTACGAATATATGAGCTATAACTTTGGTCCGACTTTACTTTCCTGGATGGAAGAGTATGCGCCTCTTGCTTATGAGCGTATTATTAAAGCCGATATCAATTCAAGAAGAATGCACTCCGGACACGGAAACGCTATAGCTCAGGTTTATAACCACATGATTATGCCTCTTGCAAATGAAAGAGACAAGCAGACCCAAGTTAAATGGGGTATTAAGGATTTTGAATACCGCTTTGGCAGAAAACCTGAAGGAATGTGGCTTGCTGAAACAGCATGCGACGATGATACATTAAGAGTTCTCGTTGAAAACGGCATAAAATTCACGATTCTTTCACCTTATCAGGCCCAAAGAATCAGAAAAGAAGGGGAAAAGACCTGGCAGGACGTTAGCTGGGGAAATATTGATCCTGCAAGATCATACAGATATTATATCAAATCCGCACCGGGAAAATATATTGACCTGTTCTTCTATGACGGTGCAATATCACGTTCTGTTGCTTTTGATGAATTATTAACAGATGGAAATAAGTTTGTAAACAGATTGAAAGACGGTATATCAACTCTTAGAAACTACCCACAGCTGGTTCATATTGCAACTGATGGTGAAAGTTACGGACATCATACAAAATTCGGCGATATGGCATTAGCTTACGCAGTTAAGGTAAAAGTTAAAGATGCCGGATTTGAAATTACAAATTATGGCGAATACTTAGAAAAATACAGAAGCGACTGGGAAGTTGAAATTAAACCTGTATCATCATGGAGCTGCTTCCACGGAGTCGGACGATGGTGCGATGATTGCGGCTGCTCTACAGGCGGGCATCCGGGCTGGAATCAAAAGTGGAGAAAACCTCTTAGAAATGCGCTTGATTTTCTGAGAGATGAGATGGCAACTCTTTACCACAAACAGGGCAAAAAATATTTCAAGAATCCGCAGGAAGCAAGAGAAAATTATATAAGCGTTATCTTGGACAGAAGCGATATAAGCGTTAAGAATTTTCAGGAAGAATACTTCCTTCCTGAATTAAATGACGAACAGAAAGTTCGTGCAATGGAACTTCTTGAAATACAGAGACAGGCAATGCTTATGTACACAAGCTGCGGTTGGTTCTTCTCTGAAATTTCCGGTATCGAAACGGTTCAGATAATGAAATACGCAGCAAGAGTAATGCAGCTTGCAAAATCTTTTATGAAAAAAGATCTGGAAACTCCGTTTTTGGAGATTCTAAAAGAAGCTAAAAGTAACATTCCTGAATTTGGTACAGGAAAAGAAGTCTACGAAAAATTTGTTAAACCGTCAGTTATTACACCAAAACAAATGGTGAGCCTTTGGGCGATATCTTCTTTATATACGGAAATTGAAGATGAAGAAACGGTTTATTGCTATAAAATACGCAAACACTCGTACAAAACAGTTACAAAGGGAAATTCCAAACTCGTTATAGGTCATATAGAAGTTGAATCGAAAGTAACACTTGAAAAATCAAATATGATCTTTGCACTGCTTCAATTCTCCGGAGGCGATTTCCATTGCGCAATAAAAGAATTTTCTGATAATTTTGAAGATATACAAAAAGAACTTGTGAGAACTTACCTTGTATCTCCGCTTACAGAAATCATTAGAAGCATTGATAATTACTTCGGATCAGAATACTTTACACTTAAAGATATATTCATTGAAGAGCGTCGTAAAATTCTTCAAACAATGCTCAAAGGTAAATTGCAGCTGTTTGCTAATACTTATGAATCCATGTACAACGAAGGCAAGGGTTCTATCTATCAGATGCAGACACTCGGGCTTGAAATTCCGAAAGAATTTAAAATTTCTGCACAATACGTACTTACCAAACAGTTCAATGACTTGTTTGTTGATTCAAGAGGATTTCTGGATAATGACATTATCCAACAGGCTTCTGATATTAACTTTGAAGCCAAAAGAATCGGTATTGAGATTGATAAAACACCGACTTCAAAAATATTCAGCAAAAAAATTGCACAAAATATCAACAGACTATCCTACGCACTGGACTTGCAACAGGTAGAAGCAACTCTTGAGCTACTGGATTGCATTGCGAAACTGGAAATTAAAGTTGATATTGCGGAAGCACAAAATTACTACTTCTCTAAAATTGTTACTAATATTGAAGAATTAATAAGCAGTGTTTCCTGCCAGGCTGACAGAGACTTGCTTGTAATGCTGTTTGAAATTGGAGAAAACCTAAATATCAACATGGACTATTATAAACAGGTATTCAATAAATCACTTGTAGGAAAAGTTTAGAAATTCATTGGGGTCGGACATTAAAAATGTCCGACCCTTATTTTAAAATATTCCACTATCACATAAAGATTATGTAAATATTTGGCGTTTCAGCCGTTTTTTGTAATATACTTGAATTGTAGGTAATATTAGTATGGAGAAATCAAATGACAAATTCTGTTATTGAAAAATGTTCAATTCACCCGTCTGCAGTTATCCATCCGTCTGCAGAAATCTCAGAAGGTGTAACAATAGGACCAAATGTAGTTATCGGAGAAGGAGTTAAGCTCGGAAAAGGAACAAGAGTTATCGCAAATGCTTATATTGAATTTGCAGAAATCGGCGAAAATTGTACAATTTCTCCATTCTCAACAATAGGTTCAGAGCCGCAGGATCTCAGCTACAAAGGCGAACCGACAAAAGTTGTTATTGGTAACGAAACAATTGTAAAAGAAAACGTAACTATTCACAGAGGTGCAGCATGCGGCGACTTTACAACAAGAATCGGTAACAAATGCCTGTTAATGGTAGGCTCACACATCGCTCACAACTGCGTGCTTGAGGATCAGGTTATCTTAGCAAATCTCGTTACATTGGGCGGACATGTTCACGTAGGGTTCGGAGCATTCGTCGGTGGCATGAGCGTATTCCATCAGAATATCAGAATCGGTGACATGGCTATCATAAGCGGATTTTCCGCCTCAAGGCAGGATATCCTTCCGTACTCAAAAGGTGAAGGCAGACCTCCTGTACCACGTGGATTAAACGTTATTGCCATGAAACGCAGAGGAGTGCCTCAAGAAATCAGAACAGCAACAAATGAGGCGTTTAAACTTCTTATTTCTGAAGAATATAACACTTCACAGGCAATCGAAAAAATTAAAGCAGAAATTCCTATGAATGAATACATTGAGAAAATGATTGAATTTATAAAAACCTCAAAAAGAGGCGTACTTCTTAAAACCCACAAGTCAGGATATCAATCTCTGGCAGCTGAAGAATAAGCTTCTTGAAAAATTATATATTTAATATAAAGGGTATTAATTACAATTATTAATACCTTTTATTATTTCTTGCAAATATTAAGTTTTGTAAAGCTTAAAAAGCCAGTAATTACAAGTATTTTTCAAATTTCACTTCATTTTAAAAAAATATTTATATTCCCCTCTTGACTTAAAATTCTTATGTGCAATAATATAATTACACACTTTAAGTGTAGTCGAAACACTAAATAGCAAAACTGATAACCCCAAAAATCATATAAACTCCTAGATAATAAACACTAAAAAGACCATTAGGATGCAGAAAACAAACCCACTCGAACACACACCGGGTGGTTTTTTTTTGAGGGGGGGGTAAATGTATCAATTAGTGAATAGTGAATCGAATTATTACAAGTTTAGCGGGAATAAATGTATTGGGGGCGTGTGTAAAACTACAAGCTTAGCGTTATTGATAGAGGGGGAATGTATGAATGTGTGAAGGGTAAAGTGATATAAAAATAGAATTGTAGATCAGGCTTCGTCTTATAATAACTATTTTGTCATTGTAAAGTGAGGATGAGCGGTTGGGTTTCTTTCCCTCTCCTATAATGGGAACGTCATTCTGAACCCAACATCCATTCCTGGGGGAAGAATCCCTTTAACTTTATTACTAAAACGAGATCCTTCGGGCTCACGCCCTCAGAATGACGGCACTCTGATTAGCTAAATTGCAAGTTTTATGTCTTTCTGGACCCAATATTAATTTAGGGGTGAAGAATCTCTAAAACTTTTAAAAGTTTGGTAGTAAAATAGAATCATGTTTTATACTTGTCTTGGCATATTAATCAGAATATTTTCCAACTCATACCTTAATGTTTTTCAAAAGATTTTGACAAATAAAGGGCAGAAATCTTCTGTTGTTAACTTTTATACATATCTGGGCTTATGCCTCACATGTATCTGGTTTTTAAAAGATATTTCAACCGGTATAATTCCGCTTGTTTTAATTATGGGTATATTAGGAGCTGCAGGTAATTATTTCATTATTAAAGCCTTATCAATCGGAGAGCTTTCAACACTTGCACCGATTAATTCCTATAAGCCCGTTGTAGCATTGATCTTTGGAATATTTTTCCTAAAAGAAATACCATCTGTTTCTGCAATTTTAGCCATTTTGCTGATTATTGCGGGAACATACTTTGTGCTGGATATTCATGGCAAAGCTGACAGGATTGCAATTTTATACAGAGTTATTGCCCTAATCTGCTCAGGAACAGAAGCCGTTTTTATTAAAAAGATAATACTTCTCTGCGGTGCACCAAATTGTTTCATTCTCTGGTGTATTTCAGGGCTTATATTTTCCTCTTTATTTGTTTTGATATCTAAAAATAAGCCTGTTATCAAAGATTATAAATACCAGATTTTGCTTATTTTAGCGGTTGGTATTATGCAGTACTCGACAAATTTTGTATTCGCAAGAATGAACGTAGCTTACGCACTTGCGCTATTTCAATTATCGACTCTGCTTAGCGTATTTTTAGGAGTAAATATTTTCCATGAACAAAACTTCAAAAAGAAAATTATCGGCTCACTTGTCATGATTTCCGGCGCAGTGATATTGATTCTTTTATAGGTTTAATTAGTGAATAGGGTTGTTACAATGTGAATAAGCAAAGTTAATGTCGGCTTTACTAAGCCGACATTAAATTAAATAGCAATACAAAGCTGGATAAAATAATAACGATAATCGGTTATGTAACAAAATTGTTACATAATAGCAATTTTTTCAAATAGAAATTCTTATTATATACATAACATTTTGTATAAAATATTATGTGATTTGAAATGGCGCTTGAAAGCGGCATTTTTTTTGTGTGAATTTTTAAATGGTATTTCCTAAAAGCTTTGTTATAACTTAACTTTTTCTCTTGGATAACAATTTATACAAAATGTTATGTAAGTAAAGTAGATCATACGGCGGGTACGGGAGTTTAAATGCTATTTGGAGATTCCACCGGAAAGCCGTCCAAAGATCTACGTGCGCAACACTAAGAAATAGAAAGGAGACAAAATCATGGGATTAAAAGTTGGAGCAATTATGAAGTATGTAAAAGAATTTGCCGATGGAAGTAAGATCGCAACCCAGACATTGAATGGCAAAACCATAACTGAAGTAACTAAAGGCGGGAAAAGACAGTTTATTAGAGCAAAGAGCGTAGAAAGATATCCGGTCGGAGATAAAAATGTCGTTACGATTAAAAAAGCCCTTAGATATACTCAAGATCGTTTTGATAAGTTTACTGTACTTGATAAAGTCTACTCACAGAAAGGAAATTTATTGGGGAAACGTGAGCAAGTTAGAGGTTTGAGCAGTTCGGGTAATGCTTACGACATCAAAGATTTAACTTGTGGAAATACAAGCAAAAAAATTCGCGACAATAACAGCGGTATCAGGACTTATGCAGAAAGCGGTGATGGACGCATAGAATTTAATCCAAGCGGACTGCCTCAGTATAACGTATTCACTGCAGGTTTTGAAAAATTAGTTTAATTAATAAAACAGGAGTCAGGTTTATGACTCCTGTTTTTGTTTAGTTTATTAAAACCTACTAACTAAGTTGACAAATACTTCATAATTTCCCTATAACCTACCAGAATGCTTTCATTCTGAACCTGATATCAATTCTGAGGCGAAGAATCTCTTCAACTTTTTAAGGGATTCTTCGGGCTTACACCCTCGCAATGATGCACTACGCTCGTAGTTTTGCTTCCTAAGCCAATACATTTACCCCGCAGTGACGCTAAACTGGTAATAATTCTATTCACTAATTGATATATTTACCCCCTTATGACATTTCATCAAGAATGAATAATCCGAGGCGACCTTCTCTAAAATCTTTCAAAACATAAATAGCGGTTCTCTTTGTATCAGGAGATTCACCCTTTAGAATCCATTTACGTTCAAGCGCAATATTTTCAAGGGTTAAATCATATACTTTATAATAATCTTTAACTTCCTGTTTATCAGCAAGCATATTCAAAAGCGCCCGTGCAACAGGTTCGGGAGAATAGGCGTTTTCAGAGACGGAACTCACAAAAGCCAGCTTTACAGCCTGCTCCTGATCGTCCTGACGTGTAGGAATTATCCCCGGGGTATCCAGAAGTTCCAATTTTGGATTAATCCTTACCCACTGCTGCTGGCGTGTAACACCTGCTTTTGCTCCGATTTTTGTTTTTGAAGATTTTGTAAGTTTATTAATAATACTTGATTTTCCGACATTCGGCATTCCTACGACCATGGCTCTTGCAGGACGCCTTAATAACCCTTTTGCCATAAGAGCCTGAATCTTTGGTTCACTTAGTTCAACTGCCGTTTTAACAACCTGATTCAAATCTTTGCTACCCTTAGCTTCTGTAATTATAACAGGGCATCCGGTTGTTTTTCTAAGATAATCTACCCATTTTTTTAATTCGTTTTTGTCAGTCAAATCCGCTTTATTCAACAAAAGAAGCCTTGGTTTATCACCCAAGAGCTTCTTTATGTTTGCATAACTGCTTGATATAGGTAATCTGCTATCACGTACTTCAATAATTACATCAACTAAATTTAATTTTTCTTTAAGCTGACGCTCTGCTTTAGCAATGTGACCGGGATACCAGTGAATATGTAATTTCTCTTTAGCCACCACATTTCACCTTATAACTTATTCCCACTCATTTACCCTTATCTTTTTTCGATTTTTTCCTTAATACGTGTAGCTTTACCTGAACGTTCTCTTAAATAGTATAATTTAGCACGTTTTACATCACCTTTTCTCTGAACAGTGATTTTTTCAATACGTGGAGAATATACTAAGAACACACGTTCTACACCAACACCTTGGAATACTTTTCTTACTGTAATAGTTTTATTGATACCGGAACCGTGTTCAGCAATAATAGTACCTTCGTAAGCCTGTATTCTTTCTTTGTTACCTTCTACAATTTTAACAAATACACGAACTGTATCACCAGGATTCATATCCGGTAATTCTCTTGTTGTGTATTCTGCTTCTAAATTCTTAATAATAGGATTCATATTTGCTATTCCTTATATTTTGACTATCTGTACTAATTTTACATTAATCATAAATAAAACAAAATCTAAATACAAGTAGTTTTC
>CALURU010000030.1 GCA_944323255.1 Candidatus Gastranaerophilales bacterium | reverse complement strand
AGTTTAAATATAAAAAACAAGTGTTCCTCATAGAAAACTTTCCTAGTTTGAATACTTCTACCATCGCACGTAGTCCTCTGAGCGGAACAAAAAAAAGAAAAAAGGACAAAGAATGTCCTTAAAAATGGTAAGTATATTAAAATTGTAGACTATATTTATGTAGTTCCTTTACTCTTCATCCGTGAGGAGTAAAGGAGATTTTTTATAGGTAATTAAGCAAACTCATCCCCATAGAAGCGGAAGAGACTTGCAGACTTGCCTGATATGCATATTGTGCCATATACCAGTCGGTTATTGCAGTTGTCAAGTCCACATCTTGTATTTCTGAAAGATATGAAGTCAGGTTTGTATTGTTAGTATCAAGTGTAGAGGTTGTCATCTCTAAACGGTTGTAGACGCCGCCGAATTTTGTCTGTTCTTCTGTTATCATTCGCAGAGAAGAATCAAACATATCAAGAGTTGCATTCATTTGCTCATATCCGGCTTCCGTATCACCGTCAAGAATCATTTGTATAGAATTACTCAATAGCTTCATTGCACCCATAACACCGGAATAATTTTCTTCAGCGACAGATACTTTAAGATCGGAAGCGTCACCTGCATAAGCCGTACCATCATCCTCATAGGCATAAGTTTTTGAGCCGTCAGCTTCTACTGTTTCTATAACCCGTCTGCCATCAGCATCTGTGAACACATTTTTTCCGTCAGCAGTAGTTTCCTGAACAGCTTCGTAGTAGCCGAATACTCTGTCGCCTGTTGTATTAATGACTTCAAAAACACCATCAGCGACTTCTGTTTGTCTTATATAATCAGGGTTATCATAAGGAGTTCCGTTATAAATAATATTCCCGTTATCATCTATTGTATAAGGTACCGTTTTAGTGTTTGCTCCGCCAAAGATATAGTTATCATTATATTCGGTATTTGCAAGGTCAACCATTGTTTTTATTGTTTCGTCGATTTCAACCTTGATAGCTTCAAGAGAATCATTTCCATAAGTCTGGTTGCTGGCCTGAACAGCACGTTCCCAGGCAGATTGCAAATAGCCTGTAGCCAGAGACATTAAATCATCCAGAGTACTTAACTCGCTTTTTGCCATTTCAACATTTGTTGAAAAAGTATCAATTTGTCCGAGCTGTCTGTTGGTATTAATAATGTTTACAGCCGCAATCGGATCGTCAGTTATATTAATGACTTTGTGACCTGAAGTAAGCTGCGCAGTTATTCTGTTGTAATTTATTAAATTTTGCTGCATATCTGCAACAAGTTGTGCGTATTTACCTGAAGTTGAGACTCTATCTACCATAAGACTAACCTCCTAACGTCATAAGCGTATCCAGACAAGCATTACAGATATTAAACACCTGTGCAGCAGCTGAATATGCTGTTTGATACTTAACTAAATCGACCAATTCTTCGTTCAAGTCAACACCTGTTGCATCTTTGATTTTAGTTTCAACAGAATCAACAACTGATGACTGCGTATCATAAAGTGTTTGTAGGCTGCTTCCCGCAGAAGCAATTTTACCAACAAGCGACGTGTAATAATCTTCAATAGACATTCCATCCAGTGCATCCTGCTTTGTATTTCTTGTACCAAGCATTGCAGCTACGTTTTGGGCATTACCTACGGCATTTTCGTCAAAATTTGCACCATCTTCAAAGTATGCACAGGAAATATTCCATATACCATCTGTTGTGAATAAATCCGGATTCAACTGAATATTTCCGGCAGTAATGCCATTTGTTGTAATGTTACCATTTTCATCAGTTGTTACAAACAAGAAATTATCATCAGGGCTATCCATTAGTTTTCCTGTATCATCAGGATTAATACAGTATGCTCCTTCTCTTGTATTCAACTCATTGAAGATATCAGCAATTGCCTGCGCCAGTGTATCAAGCGCTTCCATTGCCGTTCCCGCATTAGTTTCACCATCAACTGCAGTTGCGGAATGTAGCAAGCCGCCCAAAGTACCCTCAGTAATCATTGAATTAGCGTTTGCAATTACAACTTTATTTTCTTCCTCCGGATTAATAATGCTAATAACAGCATTTTCCCCATCCCAATCGTCAGGATAAGCTATAGGAGGATTTTGAGAGTCACAGTATGATTTTGCTGTCTGGATATCAAGTTCACCGACGACTTTGGCTCCACGCACAAGATCGACTCCGCCTATAGAAACCCTTACAGCACCATTGTGGATCTCTTCTACATCGATATCTACAAATTGTGAGATATCATTCAGAATCAAGTCCCGCTTATCCAATAAATTATTTGCTTCCAGAGTTCCTGTTTGAGTAACCATAAGAGCTCTGTTTACATCTGCCAGTTCTGTTAATTTGTCGTTTAAAGCCGTAAATTGTTGATATATTTTAGAATTTTCTAATGATTCCTGCGAAACTCCATCGCCAAGTGCTTTTGTTGTTAATTGTTCCAATTCTACACTTTTGGAATTCATTACAGAAACAAGGGTTTTGGCAGTTTCTATAAAATTTGTTCTGGCAGTAGAGCTTGCTGGATATTCATTCAAGTTATTTAAAGCTTCATAAAAATCAGAAAGAGCGGCATCAATACCTTCGCCCTCCAGATCATCAAAAATACTTGCAAGATCGCCGATTGTATCTAGCTGTTGATCAAGAGTATTCAGGTGAGAAAGCTGTTCACGATAATAGTTATTGAGATATTCATCATTATATCTCATAACATTTGCAATCATAACGCCGCCGTTTGCACGGATCTGATTGTTTACATTGTCTCCGATGGCACCTGCGATATTTCTTGTCGCCAAATTAACCCTTTGTTTGTGATACCCTTCTGTGTTCATGTTCGCAACGTTGTGAGACACAACACTAATTGCTTTCTCGTTTACAGAAAGCGTATTTGCGGTCATGTTTAATGATGATAACAAACTTGCCATTTTTTTTACCTCATTCTTTTAAGTTGTATCCGGAAGTCCAAGCCGGGCGTTCTGCTTCAGCAAATCCTGCCCGCTGAATACGTACGTCCGTCAAACTTCTTCATTTATGGTCCACATGTTGTACTCATGTGTGTCTGTCTTGCCTGCTCCATTGTAATTACATCCTTGAGGAGCAAATGCATCAATAATTGTTTCCAACATCTTGTTAGATATTATGATGCCATGTTTTAATAATTCCACATTTTGGGTATTCAGTAACGCTAGTTGAGGAAAAATGTTACAAATCTTTACTTTTCGCTCTGTTAAAGCATCTACATATTCAGGTGCTTCTTTAGTCGCAAGCTCAATAAAACCGGACATGTTGGTATCTTTCCCAAGCATTTCTATGGCGATATTTTTTCTTGATTCATTTAGCTTGCCTATCTCATTATTAAGAGCAAGAATTTTATTATCCAGCACTCCTAAATCATCAGGTTTTGATTTTTTCAGAGTTTCCTTTTTCTCTTCGAAAAGTTCTTTTAATCTGGTATATGCATCCAGCTCTTTGTCCAGTATGTCTATTAATTTTTTAAATAATTTTTTGTCCATAAGTTTCCTTTTTGGTGACTAAGTGATTAAGTGACTAGGTGATTAAGAGATTATTAAATTTTTCTTTTATCAGTGAGTTAGTGAAGCTATTTACTAATTTACTTAGTCACTCAGTCACCTTGTCACTTAGTTACTTCACTAGAACAGATACTTAACAAATCTGTTGAAAATACCTTCGTTCTGGTTTCTTGAAATAGCGCCGCGGCCTGAGAGCGCAAACTGCAGATTCGAAACGTTGTATGAATAAATCTCTCCGTTTGCATTAAGCCATCTCGGGTCGACAACACCTGTTATAATAAAGTCCATTCTTTCATTACCGTTAACAAGTGTTTTCTTGCCCTGCACAGCAAGGTTTCCGTTAGGAAGCTGCTGAACTACCTGCACGGCAATCTGGTCGCCGAAAGTTAATGTACGACCGCCGGTTGCAGAGTTCGATACTTCGTTTGTACCGCCAAATCCGTCAGAATCTTTAAGAGAAAGTCCAAACCAGCGATTTATAAACGAGGTGAAAGTATCAACCGTTGACGATGATTTCTCGGAAGAATATGTAAGATTATCATTAACCGTTATATTTTCTTCCATAATTATTGATATCAAATCACCAATTTGATGCGCCTGAACCCCGCCGAATAATGAACGTGGAACTCCTGCATAATTTTGAGTTGCGCCGAGCGTAAACAATGATTCTGCCTGAACGCATACGCTTGTCATCATTAGTATTGCGATTATTGTTAATACTTTTTTCATTTCCTCATCCTCAAAGATAGATTTTAATTATATAAACTTTTCAATCTGGTTGATGTAGTTGAAGAGTTGATTAGTTGAAAGGTTGAAAAGTAATTTATTATAATTTTGTGAACGTCAGTGAACTTATCGAACTATTCAACTACTCTACTTATCCACTTTTCAACTTTGCAATATTCTTCTCGTCTCGCATTCTCCCCTTGTTAGCATAGAAACTCCGCTATAACACTTCTACCGTACAACAGACCGTATTTTATGTCATCATCTGAAATATTGAATTCGCCTACAGTTTTAGCGCATTCCCTTACTTCGTTTACATCAATTCTCTCTAATAAAGTTTTGGCGTTATTGGATTCGGTTCCGCCTGAAACTTCCTGCATCCCGCTCTCTTCTTTTTTAGGAAGAGATTGCGCTGACCTGAAAGCGCTTAGTGCACTGAATTGCTGTACTGAATTGTTTTGTATTCCTGATAACATTTTGTTCCTTTCTTTTTGTGAGGGGTGAGGCGTGAGGTGCGAAGGGTACGTTATAAATTTCCTTTAAATTAAAATTTTTATTGTTCTCTTCACTCTTCACGCTTCACTCTTCACGAACCAACATACTTCTCCATTTGTCTGTAGATCTGGTCTGCAAATCCGAAGGAAGTTCTCGGATTGTTTGCTATATCACGCCCCATTTGTTGATAAACTATCGACTTAAAGGTATCAACATACTGGCTTTCTTTTCCGAAAAGTCCGTTTTCTCTGTCTACTGTCTTGTCCATCTCGGATAACATTTTTGTAATAAATATTGATTCAAATTCTGTTGCAGCTTTTCTCAACTGCTCTTTTGAATCACCGGATTCTTTGATTCTGTTATAAAGAACCTGATCAGAATTTACCGTCTGAGCATTGTTTAATCCGTGTTTTATTAAGTCTATTGTAGGTGTTGAAAAATCCATTGTGTCCTTTCTGTAGTGAGGTGTGAGGCGTGAAGTGTGAAGGGTGCATTATAAAATTTTCTTTAAGTTAACCTTGTTTACTTTATTAATTTTTTATTGCTCTCCTCACGCTTCACTCTTCACCCTTCACTAAATAATTACCAAATCCGCCTGCAAGCTTCCTGATTTTTTAAGCGCCTGCAGTATTGAGATTAAGTCAACCGGCGCAACTCCAATTGCGTTTAGCGCTCTTACTAAATCATTCAAGTTGCTGTTAGCAGGCATTGTAACAAGACTTCCCGGAGTTTTGTTAATCTCTATGTCTGCATTTTCAAATCCGACTGTCGCACCGTTTGCAAAAGCATTAGGCTGTGAAACTTCGTTTGTGGTTGAAACCGTAACCGTAATGTTTCCGTGTGCTACAGCTGCCGGAAGGAGTTTTACATCTGCTCCGATTACAACAGTTCCGGTTCTTTCATTTACAACAACCTTAGCCCTGTCCATTGTTGGAGAGACCTCCAGATTCTCTATGATAGAAAGAAAATTGACTCTGTCATTCATAAATCTTGCCGGAATTTCAACTTTAACGGAGCTTCCGTCAACAGCCTGAGCCGGGGCTACCTGTGAAATTGTTTTTGCAATTCTTGAAACAAGTGTATAATCAGAACGGTCTATCGATAATGTTATTGAATTTTCGTCTCCGATTTCTGTGTAAATATCACGCTCGATTATTGCACCGCCAGGGATTCTTCCTGTTGTAGTAATTGCGGTTCTTGCAGAAGAACCACCGGCACTTTTGTTAATACCGCCTACTGATAAAGGACCTTGTGCAACTGCAACCGCCTCACCATTTGGTGCTTTTAAGATTGTTTGAACCAGAACACCGCCTTCAAGACTCTTACAGTCTGCCATTGCTGAAACAGTTACATCAATTTTGTCACCGTTTTTAGCAAAAGGCGGCACTGTTGCTGTTACAATTACAGCAGCAGAAGCACCTTTTTGAATGTAGTTTTCCTGCTCAATTACAGTACCTAAATTCCTTAAAAGCATCTGGTTTGTAATTTGTGTTGAACGGGAATTATCACCTGTTCCGGGTAGACCAACAACGACACCGTATCCGACAATCTGGTTCTCTCTGACCCCTTTAATATGGGTCAAATCGACGATTCTTACTTTTGCATCAATAGCACAAGCAGGCAATAATCCCCCAATCATCAACAACATTATTAATAAACTTGATAATATTTTTTTCATAATACTTACCCGCTTTCATTCAGGATTATTGAAATAAGCCCGAAGAATATAACTTCCCCATTAAAAGTCTACATTGTTTAGTTTATACTATTGTTTCAGATAAAACATCAATCAAATGATGGAAATATTACCGCAAAAAATATTTTTACCTGTTTTAGAAAAATCAAAAGGAGAAATTATAATGAAAATCGAAGGTTCAACAAATACATTCAAAGGCGGATTTCACTTTAAAAACGTTGATACAATAACAAGAAAAACACTTCCGGGTATAATAAGCAAAAATAAAAGGCAGCTTTATTTTAATTTAAAAGAACCAGGTGATATATTCCTTGTAACTCATGATAGCGACAACCACAAGGTTGTAGACTTTATCAAATCTAACAATCTAAATTTTGATTTTTACCCTAAAATAAGTACTGCAGATAATATCAGACGTCCGGAAACGCTTCTTGAAAAGATTAATCAACAAAAAGATACAATTATAAAAAAAGTTGATTTTATTAAATCTCCTGTAAAAAGTTCTATGTCGCTTACAAGAGCAATAAATACTGTCTCAAGGACTTTGAGATTAAATATTGATAATCCTGTTGTTACGAAAAATGACAAGGTAATGACAACCATCAGGGATAATTCTAAGGAAAGAAATATTAACATAATACTCACAAAAGACAATGCGTACTACGTAGAAGTAAGTCCTGATTCTCCAAATGTCGATAAAACTTTTGCGATTTTCAATTCCCGTGGAAAGTTTCCGAAAATTTGCGAAAATATTGACGACAGGTTAAATTTTATGAAAAAATTTAAAAGCCTGAAAGATGAAAATGCAAATACTTTATATAAGTATAAATTGCAATAAGAAGTTGCAGAGGGGGTATGCTGACGCATTGCCCACCTTATTTTGAGGCAATGGAATAGGTGCACTGGTGAGCGCACCCTACAATTCTTCCAGTTAAAGAGATTCTTCACCCCAGAATTGATATTGGGTTCAGAATGACAATTCTCTTCCCACACAGTTACTTTTGTGGATTGTTTCTTAATCTTTATCTTCTGCAAAAATAAAAATATAGGTCAGACACGGTCTGACAATAATTTTCCAATGAGACTTGCTAATGCTTTACCTACTCCATAATTATTACCACTACTGATTTTGATTGCCAAAACGGACCAATTTATACAACATTGTTTGTAAATATATGTAACGATTGTTAATAAAATCCTAAAGTTTTCTTAAAAAGTGCCGTAATACAAAAATGTAGTTAAAAATAAAAGAGCTATAAAGTTATAGTTCGGAAAGGAGTAATTCATGGGTTTAAATAGAGATTTAGTGAGAATGAGAGTGCTTCCGCAAACAACTCAAACTCAACAAAATCAACAGGTAAAAAAAGAAGAAGAAGCGGAGGATACAAAAACCACCAATAAAGAAACAGATACAAAAACAGAAGAGACAACTACAAAAGATGTGATCAATGAAAATATACAATATAATCATTTATATTTTAATGCTTATGATAAAGTTACAGAGAATTTAAAAGATTTTTATTCAGAAACTTTAGCTAAAATGAAAGATGACTTTGGTTTTTCTGCTAAAGGAACTTTTAATTCTATTTATAATAAAATTTTAAATGACGTACTTGACAATGCAGTTAAGGGTGCAATATCAGGTGAAGAGTTAGATTATGACCAGATTACGCAAGATGTTAAAGACCAGATTACGGCAGAATTGGAATCTATTGATTATAGTCCGCGTAATTGGTTCGCTCAATAAGAATATAGAATAATATCAAAAAATCGATAGGTGGGCACGCTAACGCTTTGCCCACCTATAACTTTAAATAACAGCGGCGGAGCCTTCCCGAGCGTCTTTTAGCGAGGGTCAGAGTGCGGGTAAACCCGCTACAACCATTTGGTTTTATGCTCGTAAGTTCTGTAGGATGTGGTAAATCTATGATTTACCGCATCAAAACAAGAGCTGACATTATATTTAATAACGTTTGTAAACTCTATACAGACTTCAATGCATTATATTGCAGGATGCTGTAAATCATATATTAACCAAAACTTTGTTTTCGCCTATAACTTTGCCGTTATAAACCTTTTTATAGTTTTTGTTTTCCACGTCAATATAATCTCCGCACATTCCGTCTGACATGGCTGTTCCGTCTACAGAAACCATAACAGCATCGTTTGATACGAAAAATATCCTGACTTCTCCGTTTCTCACGACATCAGGTCTCATTTTCACGAATCTTCTGTCAATAACCTCGCCTTTTTGGAATGCTTTTTTTGCGGTGATTTCTTTTTCAAGCATTTTTTCAGTGAGAATATAATCCATTTTCATAGAAACATCCATCTTTTTTACGGAAGAATTTTCTTTTGTAAGTGCCTGATCTCTGTTTATAAAGTCATTTGCAATGAGAACTTCTTTATAAACGCTTGTTTGTACAGGAAGATTCAAGGTTTTAATAAATGCGCCGTTTACGTACACATCAACCCTTTTAATATCTCTTGGGACTATTTTATCCCCGCCTGATACGATTTTGTAATTCACAACTCCGTCTGGAAGCTGAAGCTGTGCAAATTGTGTTCCCGTAACTTTGACTTCTACCTCTGCATCGGTCATTTTTTTGTAATTTGCAGTAAGGATTTTAGCAATAGAAGCCTTAACATCTGCAGAACTAAGTACTTGTGCGTTCGCACTTAATACACCGGTTAAAATTATTAAAAATGTTACTAATAACTTTTTCATTTTGTCCTTTTATTCAAAATCGTTTCAGACTGTTTAGGTTTTTGTCGGGCAGGTATGCCCAACCTACAGTATTCTCCCTCTCCCGCAAGGGGCGAGGGAATCGTGCAAAAAACTTTAAAGCTCCCTTCACACTTTACCCCTCACTCTTCACGAATAACCTTAGTCACATAGTCACTTAATCACTTAGTCACTAAATTAAGACATATTATTCGTCAACTGCAGAATATTGCTTGAAGAGTTAATTATTTTAGAATTTGATTCAAATGCTCTTTCTGCCTTGATCAAACCGACAAGTTCATCTACGATTTGAACGTTAGAGCCTTCAAGCATACCCTGCTGAATCAAACCAAGCCCGTTCTGCCCCGGAGTATCCTGAACAGGGTTTCCGGAAGCTTGAGTTTCTTTGTAAAGGTTATGACCAATAGACAGCAGACCTGAAGGGTTCTGGAATTTTACCAGCTGCAGAGAACCGACAATTGACTGCTGTGTCTGTCCCGGAAGTGTTACGGAAATATTACCGTCCTGTGTGATGGTAATTTCAGTAGCGTCTCTTGGAATTGATACTGACGGCTGGATCAGAAGCCCGTCATTTGTACAGAGCTGACCGAGCGAGTCAACTTGCAAGCATCCGTCACGTGTATAGGCAAGCGAGCCATCCTCTTTCATTACCTGTAAAAAGCCTTCACCTTCTATTTCGATATCAAGCTGGCGGCCTGTAGAAATTGCAACACCTTGAGTAAATACACGGGTGGTTGCTGCCGTTTTAACACCAAGCCCGATTTCTATACCTACAGGCTGATAAGTTCCCTGGTTCATCAACGCACCGGGAGTTCTCTGTGCCTGTGACAGCAAGTCCTGAAACTCTATTCTTGACTGCTTAAATGCAGTTGTGTTTACGTTCGCTACGTTGTTTGCGATTACATCAAGATAGTTTTGCTGTGCTATCATACCTGTTGCTGCTGTTGTTAGTGCTCTTAACATTTTGTTTATCCTTATTCTGTTTCTATTGATTTTTCGTGAAGGGTGAAGCGTGAGGTGTGAGGGGTACGTTATAATTTTTTGATAATTTTATTTTGTTTTCTTAACTTATTATTTTATTGTCCCCTTCACTCTTCACACTTCACCCCTCACCGTCTTACGAGCTTCTTATTCTCCCGACAGCTACAGCTGTCTGAAGCATTTCGCTGTTTGTACTTACAACCCTTGTCAAACTTTCATAATTCCTCGTTGTATTAATAGTATTAATCATTTCTCTAATTACGTTTGAATTTGAAAGTTCAAGCATTCCCTGCTGGATTGAAAACTTTTCGGATCTGAGTTCCGGATTGTTTATCTCATCTCTCGGAACAAATTTTGCATCGCCGATTTCAAACAGGTCATCTTTGTCTGCAAAATCCCAGACTCCTATTGTTTGAAGCGGAACTTTCTGGTTGTAAGAATTTATTTCAATATTGCCGTTTTCTGCAATTACTATATCTTTTCTGTCTCTAAAAGCTGTTTCATCCTCCATATCATAAGGAAGCATTCTTATTCTTCGGTTATTAACATCAAGAACAAATTCGCCCTGTTTAGTTTTGAGCCAGTAACCGTTATCAACGACAAATGAACCGTTTCTTGTGTAAGAAATCTTTCCGTCTGCATCCTGAACTTTGAAAAAACCATCACCTTCGATTGCAACATCATATGGATTGGATGTTTTTGTAAGAGCACCCTGTGAAAAATCGTGAGTATATTGCATGCTGGCGCTTCCTACACTTAAACTCCCGAGATAATTGCTTTCATCAGTATTTCTGATAATAGAACCTTGCTGGGAATAAACAGCAGACTGCATTATATCTTTAAATCTCAAAGAACCTTTTTTGTAACCGATTGTGTTTACGTTTGCAAGATTGTTTGCAGTATTATCGTTCATATCCATAAGAGCGTTCATGCCGTTTGCAGCAGCTTCAAAACTTCTGAGAATCATAAGTCAGCTCCTTTCATACGGTCGTAATTACTCAAAACCTTTTTTACATAATTTTGTGTTTCAGCGTAAGGCGGGATTCCGCCGTATTTTTTAACTGCATTAGGGCCTGCATTATACGCAGCAAGCGCTAAAGATTTGTTATTATCAAATCTGTCCATCAAACCTTTCAGGTACTTTGTTCCGCCCATAATATTCTGTTCTGCATCATAAGCGTTTGTAACCCCGAGCCCCTCTGCAGTCGACGGCATTAATTGCATAAGTCCCATTGCTCCGCATCTGGAAGTCGCATTCGGGTTAAAACCGGATTCCTGATTAATAACGGCTTTTACAAAATCTGAGTCAAGTCCGTTTTTTTCCGCATACTTATTAATCAAACCGTCAATCTCTGCTCGTGAAGCTTCTGTTGAATGTCTGCTGTTTGAGACGGATGAGTCGAGAATCTTCTGAAAATCGCTATCAGGTTTTACACCCCAGCTCATAAGAGATTGAAACTGGTTTTCAATCGCATTTATACGTTGTAAAGTTATGTCCAATCCCGTAAGATTCATCTTACGCTATCCTCTCTTCTAGGTTAGTTGAATAGTGGAAGAGTTGAATAGTGGATAAGTTTATTATCGTTTCTTAATGCTTAATTCGCTCTACCCCGATAGTTATGAGTACTAGCGAATTTTCTAAACTTTTCAACCTTTCAACTGTTTAACTTTTCAACTTCAATTCTTCCCCGACGGAAAAGCACATACTTTTCCACCTCTATAAGTCTACATTAACAGTTTATAATATATTGCAAAGTTTAACATCAGCCTAAAGATTAAAATTCTACAAAGTCTATAGACCATATGGATAATTCAGGCAAATTACTCAATAATCGTTAAATTATTGTCTTTTGAAAAATACAATGCCCTTAAGTCATTAACCCTGTTGCGGGCAAAAATTGCATCTTCTGAAAATTGTTTTAATTCTAAAAATTTCTTGTAATAACGAATAGCATCCTTGTACTTAGCCATCTTATCAAAACTCATCGCAATACCAAGATAAGCTTTATAATAATCAGGATTTCGCTTAATAAGCTGGAAGAAAGTTCTTGAAGCTTCCATATAATTTTCCATACCCATAAGCATTGCAGCCTTGTTGTAATAAGCTTTCAAAAATTCAGGATTTGTTTCAATCAGCTTATTATAAATCATCAAAGATAAATCTTCTTCGCCAACAAGTTCGTGGGCTATTGCAAGCTGAATTTGCGCCTCTAAGTTTTCTCTGTTAATTAAAATGGCTTTTATCAAATACTGAATAGCATCAGCCGGTTTCCCGTTTGAAAGATGGCAAATTCCAAGTTCAAAGAAATAATCATCATTGCTGTCATCAATTTCTATCAGTTTTGAGAGAGTATTAATCGCCTTTTGATATTCTTGCAAATACTTATAAGACATTGCAAGCCCGAAATATGCTTTCGGCTCTTTTCTGTCCATCATAATTGCCTGCAAGTATGCTTGAATTGATTCCTTGTACATTTTTGCGAATCTTAGAGCATCAGCCTTCACGCAAAGTGAATAAGAGCGTGAACGTTCAGGAACCGACACTCGCTCTACAACTTTTGCAAGATTATTATTTTTTATTCCAGCATCAATTTGCATTACTCTCTCCCAATTGTATAGTACACAATTGGAGAGATAATTTTAACGTCCAAAAGATTTAAATTGCTTATATCTTATGGTCAATTTTTGGGTTTATTTATAACGCTGCAACACTTCATCTATATATTTTTTAATTGATTTATATTGTTTTTTAATAAGTTCCGTAGGCAATAAGTTATTTACAAGCGGCAAATTAAGCAAAATAAGCATAAATCCGTTTGTAAAATTCTTAAATAGTATTTTCCCTGCAGAATATCTTGGAGCAAAAACTTCTGTTTTCGGAAGGTTAAGATAATAAAAAATATTCCACCATATATCTGATAATCGAACCTCTGTAGTCCAAGGTTTAACTGAGGAATAATGAATAACCTTAGGATTTATTACTGAATCATACAACTCATCTCTTGAATAATTTAGTTTGAGTTTTTTGTTGCAAATATATTCATCATACAAATGCGGGAAAGAACTATAAACTAGAGGCAAAAATTTTATTTTCTCTTCAAATGCCAGTGTTAATGTATCCTGTTCAAGTCCAAATTTGGAAATCGAATCATCATGAATAATTTTATCTATTTTTTTTTCGATATTGTCTTTTCTTATCTTATCGAGATTGAAAACTAAAAAACAAGCAACTAAATAATTTTCTGCAGCATAGCTAAAACCCTGCTCATTAAGTTTGTCATTAAAAGTAAGGTCTTTTATACCTGCACAGTAGTAATCTTGCATATCAATATCATAAACTTCTGAAATATCGTCAACGAATACAGCATCTACATCAGCATAAATTATCTTTTTGTATTGCGGAAAAAGCGAAGCTGCATAGCATTTAACAATTGTTTCGGTTGGAAATTTATTTAAATCTTTATTACTGTTATTCCAATTGCAGTTCAAATACTCATCTTTCTTTAAATCACCAATATTGGTAAATGTTAGGGTTTTATTTTTGAAACGAGTTAATTTCTCTGATATTAAATTCTGACTTGCTTCTGTCAAATCAGAGCTCAAAATGTGCATTTCATAAAAAACGTCTTTTTTAGCTTTATCAAGCAAAGAATATAATGCTACACAGCCGGGAACAGCATACCTGTTGTTAAAAGTAAAAAATATAGGAATCCTTTTCATGCAAATTTCTCCTTTTATCATAATAACTGAAAAAAATTTTTTTGTTATTTTATGTAAAGTATTTGTCGGCTTGGTAAAGCCGACCTACCTTTAAAAAAAATCATTTGTCTATCTTATTACAATATATACATACTTATTTTGATAAAAACAATGTAGGTCGGCTTTACCAAGCCGACAAATACTTATACATTAAATTTCAATCCAAAAAATCTAAAATAACGCTGTCCGTGAATAGTTCCGCCCTTATAGCGTATTGCACAGTTTTTGAACATAAAAGCTTTAAAAAGAGCATGTCTAAAAGATATTTGATTTTTATGTCCAATAAACTCCGAAAACTTCTCTTGATTATTTACAAGATATTCCGGCAGAATTTTTGCAGACATTTTTAAGTTACAGTATTTTGCATCCCTGTCTAAAATATCTTTACCTTCATCAATTATTTGTTCGATTTTTTCTATCGTCATATTTTCTGCATTATTAAACTGCTGTTCTACAATAGAATTGCGTTTTTCCAGAATTCCTTTGCTATCAAGAATATAAGAAAAGTGCCAGCCGGAATTATACATTTTTTTGCCTTTACAAAATCGAAGATAAGTTGGCAGCCCATATTTAGAGAACTTACAATATTCTATTTCGCCAATATCCTGTTTTGGGTCACGTAAATCACTATAATGGCACATTTTGGCTTTTTTAGAATAAATATCACTCACATTGAGACAATTGTATTTGTAATACATATTTAACTGTTTCAAAGAATATATTCCGAAATCATATTTAGCAATGCATTCAGGTTTAATGATTTCATCACAGTCAGAGATAATAACAATGTCGTCAGGCTTGCAATCCTTTAAACCACGCATAATGGCATCCCGCTGAAAGTTTTCATAAAGCCAGTTATTACCGTATTCATCATTTTCTTCGGATTTAAGAGGAGGAAAATCATCAACTTTTATGTATATGATTTTATCTGAAAACTTTTTATATCTTTCAAAATTCTTTTCAAGAATAAATTCTTTATCTTTTCCTGTATGTGTTTTATTCCCTTCAGCAATAACAAACTTGTCCACGTAATCGTATAAAATATTAAGCCTGACTTCCAGCAAATCTAATTCATTAAAAAATGTAAAACAGTCATAGATCATTTATTTTTCTCCCTGTAAATATTGATTGATAACAGCTGTAGCCTTTAGAGCTCCGCTTCTTGACATATGCTCACCATCTATAAAATCGTTTTCGTCATATTGATTATCGTCAAAGGCATTATAAATCTGTACAAATTCATACTGGCTGCAAATTTCGTAAAAAGCTTGAAACAATTCAGAACTTGGCGGAAGCTGCTTTTTAATTCTCGGATTATATGGTGAGATTACAGTAATCACTTTACAATTACGGCTTTTTGCTAGTTTAAAAATGTTGTGCAAATAAAAATTCTGCGTATTACGTTTATTTAAATCCAGCCAGCGGTTTATCCATTTTTGTTCTAATGCAGGCGGATTTACGTTTGGATGCTCGGGAGTCATTAAATCATAAGGGATTTTCTGCAATCTTGCTTCAAGCTTAGGTGCAAGTTTTATCAGCTTCTTTTCAAGTTCAATAACCCCTTTGTTCATTGCAATCAATTTATTCTTGTACGGAATATCAAGAAAAGCCGAATAATAAGCTGTGCGGTATACCTGCGGCGATTTTTCCAATTCGTGTCCCGGAGAAAAAGTCCGATAATACAAAACAACGTTTTTTAGATTTGGAATAAGATTAATATATTTTTCTAAAATTTTAAAAGAATAGTACAAGTCCTGTGCATCAATTCCGAAATTTATACTTTTTTCATCTTCCACAAACCCCATTCTTGCATTGGAAGCTCCAAGTACAATTGTCTCTACTGTATTAATTTTTGAAAAAAGATTCCTTATACATTTGAGAGTAATAAGAGCATCATCTCTTTTTGCACCGGTCATTTTTGATACAGGTGTATCTTTTTTCACTCTTTTAAACTTCAGCCCTAAAATATGGTAAATTCTTGTTTTATCGTCAATCTTCTCTTTCCCAAATAACATCTAACTATTCTCCTAGCGCATAACATTTTTTATAAAATGTTATGCGCCCAATAGGGACAAGGGTTTTAGAGGCGGAATTTTTGAAATATACTTATAATGCGATACAACATTCAATGTTTTAATTTGTATGAATACTGAATTTATAGTATAATAAAATTCTACATAACATTTTATAAAAAATGTTATGCAAAAGTTTTTTATCATTTTAATAAAATTTATATTTAATATTTTTATAAGA
>CALURU010000029.1 GCA_944323255.1 Candidatus Gastranaerophilales bacterium | reverse complement strand
GGCTAAAGGCGACAGACTGTAAATCTGTTCACGAGAGTGTACGGTGGTTCGAATCCACCCCTGCCCACCACTTTTAAGACTCCGTAAGGGGTCTTTTTTAATGCTAAAGGGGTGAGATGAGAAACACCGTCGGTGGTTCGAGCGGGAGCGAGCTGAGGGCGGAGGACTTTTGCGAAAAGAAGTTCTTTCTTTGAAGCAAAATCCGCAGACCCGTTATATGCGAGCGACCAAGACAATCCACCCCTGCCCACCACTTTTAAGACTCCGTAAGGGGTCTTTTTTAATAAAAAAATCTTCTAATGATTGGTTTTATAGGTCAAGTTCATAAGTGTGAACTTACATTATCAAAAGAAGTTGATTCTGCCTGCTGGGTTAAATGGCAGCTTGTACCGGATTATATTTTCCCGGAACATCCGGATAATGCCGCTTTTGCTATTTATAAAAAATACGTAAATCAAATTGCTCAGACCAGAGAAATGCAGCCAATCTGCTAATGTTTGCACGAACTGACTGCACGGATAAATTGTAAACCCTTCTAAAATATGTTATTATAATAAAGTGTTTTTAATGGTCTTATTATATTAATTTCAACCCAAGGAGGTGTTTATGAAAGGTTTTGCAATGCTAAAAATCGGTGAAACCGGTTGGATTACAAAAGATACCCCGAAATGCGGTCCTATGGATGCAATATGTAAGCCGCTGGCATTAGCGCCGTGTACATCTGATGTTCATACAGTCTGGGCAGGTGCAATCGGCGACAGGCACAATATGATTCTGGGGCACGAAGCTGTAGGAGAAGTTGTCGAAGTCGGAAGCCTAGTCAAAGACTTCAAAGCAGGAGATAAAGTCCTTGTCTCTGCAATTACCCCTGATTGGAATTCGCTTGAAGCACAGGAGGGTTATTCTATGCACTCAGGCGGAATGCTTTCAGGCTGGAAGTTTTCTAATTTTAAAGACGGTGTTTTTGCCGAATACTTCCACGTAAACGATGCTGACGGAAACCTGGCACATTTGCCTGAAGGAATTAGTCTTGAAGCAGCCTGTATGATTAGCGATATGGTTCCGACAGGCTTTCACGGAGTTGAACTGGCTGATGTTCAATTTGGCGACAATGTTGTTGTTATAGGTATTGGACCCGTCGGACTTATGTCCGTTGCCGCAGCTGCAATAAGAGGTGCAGCAAACATTTATGCCGTCGGATCAAGAAAAAATTGCGCAGATCTCGCAAGAGAATTTGGCGCCACCGATATTATCAATTATCGTGAAGGCGATATTGTCGAACAGATTATGGAAAAAACAAAAGGCAAAGGTGTAGACAGAATTATTGTTGCCGGCGGAGACAATGATACTTTTGATCAGGCAATAAGAATGTTAAAACCCGGAGGAAAAATTGGCAACGTAAATTATCTTGGCGAAGGTGATTATGTAAAAATCCCTCGTGTGGAATGGGGCTGCGGTATGGGACACAAAATGCTTACCGGAGGACTCATGCCTGGAGGGAGATTGCGTTCTGAAAAACTGGCAAGACTTGTTTTAACAGGCAGAATCCATCCGGAAAAATTAATTACACACACATTCCACGGGCTTGAAAACGTAGAACCGGCATTAATGCTGATGAAAGATAAACCAAGAGACTTGATTAAACCAATAGTAATTATTGATTAACTAAAAGGGCGGACAGTATGTCCGCCCTTTTAGTTTTAACACCTTATACTTCCGAATGACATTCTGAGCCTATTTCTTCCTGACTCTTATTTGTATTCATCCCCTCCGGAGCAGACATTCCGTTATTCTCTGATTCAGAAGTTTCACTCACTTCGGTATTTTCATCCGAATTTTCACACTCTTGTGATTCTTCAGAATTAACAGAATCTTCTGCGGACAAGTTTTCTAGTTTTGCCTCTAACTTTTCTGCTTCTGCTTTCAAAGCGGCTTCTATTTCATCTTCATCTTTAGCCCTTATAACAGGAATAGAAAGCATTAATGCCACCTGATCACCCTCCTGTTCAAAGTTAAGCTCAAGGAGTTCTTTGTCCAACTCAACATATCTTGACAAAAGATCAATTAATTCGCCTCGCATCTGCTCTAATATCTTAGGCGTAAGATTAGTTCTGTCCTGCATTAAAACCAGTTTTAAACGGTTTGTCGCAACAGATTTGGAAGCATCACCCTGTTCTTCTTGAGGGCGGAAGAACTTAGCCACTGTATTATAAATATCAGAGAGAAGTCCCATTCTACACCTTCGCTTTCAGTTTTGCAAACGCATTTTTAATTTTTGCCATAAATCCTTTCGGTTCATCTAAGTCCAGGAAAGGAACTTCTTCACCAAGAATTCTCTGTGCAACATTTCTGTATGCTTTACCGGCAAGAGCATCTTCATCATTAACAATCGGTTCGCCCTTATTAGTAGAAGTAATAATCCCTGTATCCTCCGGAATTATACCGATAAGCGGACAGGAAAGAATTTCCACAACGTCATCTACGCTCATCATATCATTTGATTTAATAAGATTTGGACGAACTCTGTTTAAAAGAAGCTTGTAACTTTTGATTTCTTCTTTTGCTTCTAAAAGCCCGATAATTCTGTCTGCGTCTCTTATTGCTGACATTTCCGGAGTGGTAACAACAATTGCTTCAGTAGCTCCGGCAACAGCGTTCTGGAAGCCCTGCTCAATACCTGCCGGACAGTCTATCAGAACAAAGTCGTTTTCTTCCTTCAAAGTATCACAAATTTCTTTCAATTGGTCAGCGTTAACTGCACTCTTGTCACGTGTTTGGGCAGCGGCAAGAAGTGAAAGGTTAGGATTCTTTTTATCCTTAACAAGTGCCTGCTTCAATTTGCAGCGTTCTTCAATTACATCTACAATTGTGTACACAATTCTATTTTCAAGTCCTAATAGCAAATCAAGGTTTCTTAACCCTAAATCAGTATCTATAAGGACAACTTTATATCCGGCTTTAGCAAGTGCAGTACCGATGTTTGCACTTGTAGTTGTTTTCCCTACTCCGCCTTTTCCGGATGTAATTACTATTACTCGACCTGCCATTAATCTCTCCTTAACTTTTTATAAATTACTATCTTTCCATCTTCAATTTGAGCTTCCTCCGGGGTAAACTCATTTGTTTTTTGTACATAAGGGACATTCAATGTGTCATTCCTTCTTGCGTACAAACCTGCTATTCTCAATTGTATTGCATTTAATTTTAATGCTCTTACTTTTGCAGTAAAATTCCCCTGATTTCCTGCGTGGGCAATACCTCCTAAGATACCCCAAACTGTAATATCGCCGCCAGCAACGATTTCACTTCCAGGGTGTGCATCACCGATAATTAAAATATTTCCTTCATAACTTACTGTCTGACCTGAACGTAAAGTTTGATTTATATACAATGTAGGAAGAGTCTCTGTGTTAGTACTGTTTTCTTCTGCATCTTTAGGCAGAACATCACCGGTATCAAGAAGAATATATTTACTTGTCTCTTCCGGTTTTATTAAACCTTCATTAGCCGCAAGTGACTCAAAATCAGCTTCGAAATGTTCCGCTGGAATAATTTCAGACAACTCTTCCATTGACTCTTCGTCATAAACATCTTCCACACCTTCAGCAGTTTCTATAGGACCGGTCTGTTCTTCTGCATGAACTTCTACAACCTTTCCTTCTTCACTTTCCTGAACTGTTTCCGGTTCTTCCGAAGTTTCCGTTTTTACAACAACCGGCTCAACTTTAACCTCATCTGTCTGTGAACAAACAACCGAAGGCTCTTCAGAAACTTCTGAAACAATGATTCCCAGACTAACTGCGGATGCTTCCGTCTGTTCTGATTTAGTATCAATATAGGCTAATGTTGCTTCCATTGATTCTATCAAAGCTTTAATACTTAATAACTGTGATTGTTTTAAGTCCAAATTCCCGAGTTTTAACCGGACATTTTTACCTTTTACTTCCGGATGTTCCATAATTGAGCTAAGTTCAAAAACCAGTTGTGTAGTACTTTTTGCATCGCTCAAATCTATAATAAATCCGTTTTCTGCCAAAACTTTTTCCATCTAAAATTCCTAAAATAAACTCTACTACATTTAAAGGATATCTGAAATACTTTTTCAATTCAAGAAAGTGTGAATCAATGTAAAGGGAAGTTTTTTTAGTTGAGAAGTTTAGAAAAATAATATTGGAAGAGTTGTAGAGGTACGGGTTTAAAAATTTGTTAGAGAGGGGTAAATGTATTGGACAGGTTGGCCACATACACTCGCCCCTTGTGGGAGGGGTAAATGTATTGGACAGGTTGGTCACATACACTCGCCCCTTGTGGGAGGGGTAAAAGTATTGGGGGGGGTTCTTCCCCTCGCCCTTTGTGGGAGAGGGTGCAGTCGTGTTTGAACCGTCAGGCAAAAGCTACAAATGCGGGTGAGGGGTGAGCATGCAAATCATTAAAAATATTACGTCATTCTGAGTCCAACCTCCATTCAGAGATGAAGAATCCCATTTTCTTTCATAGACTAAGCATTTGTGAAAAGTTTTTGTCAGGTAAAACCTGACCTACAAATCTATTCCAATCGTCTTTTTTCCTTTATCCTCAACTTCTAAACTCCCAAACCAGCTCTGCCCTAACGGCTAATTACTTATTTTGTTGTTTTTTGAATAATCTAAACTATGAAACGAATTGTAATTTTAATCTTGGGAATAATTTTTATTTTTTCAATCGTCGGGTACATATTATACACTATGTATAACATGCGGGTAACTGCTGTTTTTGAGGAGCTGGAACCGTTCCCCAAAAACATAAATGTATATTATAGAGGATTTCGATTCGGAAGAACTGTAAGAGTGTATCCGTCAGAAGATTTTAAGACCACAAAAGTTGATATGATTCTAAACATCAAAGGAATAAATCTTCCCGATAACATTGTTGCAAAAGTCAGAACAAAGAATAAAAAAGATTTTATTGAAATAGAATACCCTGATGAACCTTCCGTTACTTATCTAAAAAATCATTCCGTAATTGAAGGTGCAATTTGTCCGAACATATCTAAATACATAGATGCGCAGGCAGAAAACGGCGGTTTAGATGAACTCAAGGAAAATTTAAATACAACTGTTCAGGCTGCGGGCGGAACGTTTAATGCTCTTACTGATTTAATCGGAACAACAAACGAAATTTTGAAGGATTTAAAACCTTCTCTAAAGGAAAGCGGCGAAAATCTTGCAGCTGCAAGCAGAAGCCTTGCAGAAGTTTCGGAAGAGTTAAATCAGTCCGCAAAGCCTAAAAGACTCAGAAATACTTTTGAAAATCTGGAGCAGACAACAATTAATATTGAGCGTGCCACAAGAAACTTTGAAAGCGCAAGCTTGTATGTTTCCGATATTACAAACAACGCAAACAGAGAAACCATAAGGCTTGTCAATTGTTTAATCAAGAATATAAATGTAGTAGTTAATAACATTAACGATATCGTAAAAGGTTTTAAACATACACTCTCAACACGTTTCGGCGGGATGAAGGTAATGTTCGGAAAACCGATAAGCTAGGGGTAAATGTCACATTTCTTGGTATGCACTAAAAACTTGAAATTAAAAATTCCTCGGTGAGATGCCGCGCCGCCAGTTAGACTCAATTTGTTCCAAAGAAATTCCCTTCGTTTCCGGTACAAAGAAGTAAACGAAAATTATACAGAGAATTGATACAATGCCGAACATCCAGAATGTCCACGCTCCGCCAATTCTGTTCAGAAGAACAGGAAAACTTGCGACGACAAAGAAGTTAAAAGCAAAGTTGGAAACGGTGCAAACACTCATTGCAACACCTCTTATTTTGAGTGGGAAAACCTCTGACACAAGAATCCAGCCAATAGGTCCAAGGCTCATTGCAAAACAGACTATATAAGTCACAAGGCTTCCGACCGCTACCCATTTTAAGCTTGAGCCTAAAATTCCCGCGAAGGCAAATGAAGTTCCGAGCGCAAACAAACTCAGCATAACACCCGTCAGACCAAAATACAAAAGCGGTTTTCTTCCTAGCCTATCAGTAAAAAATACGGCTACAATCGTCATTACAAAATTAACAATTCCGATACCCGTTGTTGCATATATTGCAGTCAAATTACTGTCAAAACCTGCTGTTTTAAATATAGTCGGCGCATAATATATAATTGTATTTATGCCCGTACAAATTTGTGCAAACATAATTCCGATTCCGACTACAAACGGCATTATCATCCATTTTTTAAGCCTAAATTTTTTATCGGTTTTATTATCCCCAAGAGTTTCTCTGATTTCAGCAATTTCCCTATCAGCATCTATATCAGGCTCAATTCTTGCAAAAACATTCTTAGCCTCCTCATCTCTGTTTTTAGAGACAAGCCATCTCGGCGTATCTTTCATAAAGCACATTCCGATAAATAAAATCAACCCAGGAACGACTCCTGCAAAAAGCATCCAGCGCCAATTATAAACTGCCTGTGCAAATACGGCATTTATGAAATACGAAAACAAAATTCCGGCCGTTATTGCCCACTGATAAAGTGATACGAGAGTTCCTCTGAGATTCTTCGGCGAAACTTCCGAAAGATAAAGAGGAACTACAAAATTAACAATTCCTACAGCAAACCCGACAAAAATTCTTGATAATATGAGTATATAAACATTCGGAGCAAAAGCACACATCAAAGAGCCCAGAATAAATATTACAGCGGTTGCCATAATAATCTTTTTGCGACCAAAAATGTCCGCAAGAACTCCGTTCGTAGCAGCACCGATTACCGCACCTATCAGAACTGAACTTACCAAAAATCCCTGCAGGGTGTCCGGCAAAATCCAGGTTTCGTTAATAAAAAGCAGCGCTCCGGAAATTACACCTGTGTCATAACCTGATAGCAATCCGCCTAATGATGCCACTATTGCTACAATATAAAGCCAAATGTATTTCATATAAACACCTCTTATATTATATATATTCCACAAAATGCTATTTTAGTAACGCTAATTGAATATTTTTCTTAATATTTCTTTAGAATGCGCTAAATCACCATGAACAATTTCAAATAAATTTTCGAAAAAGTCTTTCATTTCCTGATATTCAGCCGAAGCGTTATATTTTATATAATACAAATCCATCGGTAAAAAGCCGTTTTCACTTGGATAAAGATAATTTACCGCAAGTTTTTCCGCATCGTGTTTTTGATAAAACTTTATCCGTCTTAAAGTATTCGGACTGTTTTCATCAGGTTTTTCCACCTCAAGAAAACACCCTTTTTTTGAGTTAAATTTATCTTTCAGAGTCTCTAAAATCTTCCCGCCTAATCCCTTTGAATGAAATTCCTTAAATACTGCAACATAGTCAATAAAAATAAAATCTTTCCAAATAAACAAAACAACATACCCGACAGGAATTCCACCCTCAATCACATCATAGGCAAGATAATTTTCACCCAAAATCTTCTGAAACTTTTCATACGATTTCAGCTCTGATGCAGGAAACTGGAATGACATATCGTTATAAATCTTTTTGAAATTTGAGGTTTTAATAAGCTCCATATTTTAAATTATAACAGATTTTGTTTGGTATTAAAATATATTTGGTGGGCACGCTTACGCTTTGCCCACCCTACACTTAAAATGGGCGGCGCTTTAAAAGCGCCGCCCTTAAAAAATTTACCAAAATAAAATTATGAAATTCTTCCCGGAACAACAACTCCGCCCTTAAGGTTCTTTTTATAGAACTCTACGTGCGGCTGGAGTACACTGTCTAAGACTTCCGGAAGTTCACGGTTTTGCATAACTGCTTCAACAATTTCCTGATAAACTGTTGCAAATGCTCTCAACTGAGTTACAGCACCTGCTGCCTGAGAAGTTAAGCCGAGTTTAGAAGTTTCAACGTACTCTTTAAAGAATGCGCCTGTTGATTCGTAAGACTTGGTCAAAGCTCCGATATAAGCTTCAGCGTTTTCTGAACATACTCCGTTATCTACCGGAACAGTTAGTGCAAATGCAAATTTATTTGCAGGATTAAAATGTGCTTCTGCAGAATGGTGCATTGCATCAGGCACTTTCGCAATCTGTTTTAATGTATCTTTAACAGATTCATTCTGCATTTGAGCGTGCCAGTAAACAGTGTTTTCAAACATTGAACTCATATACTGGTGAACAGAAGCTTCAATTCCGCTTAATTTTGCATCAGCCCAGAAAATACCTTCTTTTAAAGCGTCATTTAATTCTAAATCTTCTGATAAAGAAAGTGAAGAAATTTCCTGCGCAGACATTAACATTGATTTCATATCATCTTTACTCATGCCGGCAAAAGCAAGGGTGAATAAAGCGTGATCATCGAATGCTGAAAATCTTCCGCCTACATCGTCATGAATATACAAATCCCCTAGCCATCCGTTTTCGTTTGAAGTTCTTCTGAGTTCGCTCTTTTCAGGGTTTTTGTCAGTTACTGCGATAAAGTGTTTTGCAGCAGATTTTTTAGCTTCTTCGCTTGATTGACCTTTTGCAATATAAGCGTCCTCAAGCATTTTTTGGATTCTTAAAAATCCGTCTTTTGTTTCAAATGTTGAACCTGATTTAGAAGCTACAAGGTAATTTGAAGATAATACATCATTTCCGAGTTTTTCCAAAAATCTTGCTAGACTAATTGAATCAACATCTGAATAAAAATAGATTTTATCTCCGCAAAGATTTAAACCATTAATACCGAGCATATGCTCAACTGTGTGTTTAGAACCGCCGATACCGAGAACACTGAGTTTATCAACACCTGTCTGTGATTTAAGTTTTGAAGCTAAAGAATAAATGTCATCTAATCTTTTTGCTTGTTCCTGAGGCAGGTTAACCCAGTTTAAGAATTTACCCGGCTGATTTGCACGGCTTGAAAATTCTTTTACAAATTCAGATGTTTTAGAAGAATATTTAGAAAAATCTACACCTGAAAAAGTTGTTTTTAATGATGAATTTTTAGTTAACATATCTAACTCTCCTTTTTTCTATATAATACCATAAGCAGAAGCTTTAATTAAAACTTTTCAACCTGATTTGTAAAAACGTATTTTTTTTGTATACTTTTCTTGAGTATGGCTTTTGATAAAAACAAAATATTATTTCTAAACAAATCAAACAATCAGCTTGATTTTATACTCAAATATCCGGAGCGGATACTTCCGGTAACGTTTTTTTTGCTGTGTATTCTTGGAGGAATCCTGCTATACTTACCGTTTTCATCACCTCATGGAGTAAATTTTATTGATGCGCTCTTCACCTCCGTAAGTGCAGTATGCGTAACGGGACTTTCGGTTGTAAGTTTTGGCGACAAATTCACAAATATCGGGCAATTTATAGTAATGCTCCTGATTCAAACCGGCGGACTCGGTATTATGAGTATAAGCTCGATTGTCTTTATCCTTCTGGGAAAAAGAATGTCGCTTACACACGAGCGCACCGCAAGATATATTTTTGAAGCGGAAAGCAAAGAAGATATTAAAAATTCGCTTGTACTTATTTTTAAATACACATTTCTTGTGGAACTCACAGGCGCAATAATTCTAACCACCGCATTTTCCATAATAGAACACAATATTTTTACAGGATTAAAATATGGCATTTTTTCCGCAGTATCTGCATTCTGTAACGCAGGTTTCTTTTTTACAAATGATAATCTCGTAAGCTATAACCATTATCCTGTAATCATTTATACAATATCATTTCTTATAATTTTAGGCGGAATTTCCCCTGCAATATGCGTAACTCTTGTTAACTTATTCAGAAAAAAGAAGCTTCCGCCGGTTTCTGTAATCGTTCTTTATACAACGCTCGTTTTATTATTCTTCGGAACATTATTTTTCTTTATTTCAGAATACAACGGAGTTTTGAGCGGTTTAAGTATGTGGGATAAAATAAACAATGCCTGGTTTCAATCAGTTACCGCAAGAACTGCAGGATTTAATTCCGTCGATTTAAGCAATATTAATATGGGAACATTTCTTCTGATGAATGCTCTTATGATAGCCGGCGGCTCACCCGGAAGTACGGCAGGCGGTTTAAAAACTACAACGGTAGGACTGTTCTTCATAACTTTTTGGAACACAATAAGAGGCAGAGACAATATTATTCGAAACAGAGCAATAAGGCTTGATACAATACAAAAAGCCATAACACTTGCAGCAGTTTATTTTTTAATACTTACAATTGCAATACTAATGCTTCTTACAACCCAGAGTGCAAACCCTTTAAAATTAATTTTCGAAGCGGTTTCTGCGCTCGGCACTGTCGGACTCACAATGGGCGCTACAACAGCACTCGACGGAGTCGGAAAAATTATCATAATAACAACAATGTTTTTAGGAAGGGTCGCTCCTGCAACATTGTTGTGCTACTTAAATACAAGGATTACCGACTCACGCATCGGCTATCCGGATGCAAAGATTTCACTAACATAGGAGATAAAATAATGTCTACACAAGTGTTAATAATAGGTTTAGGACAGTTCGGAATGTCGCTTGCAAGAACACTTTCCGAAAAAGGGGCAGAGGTTATTGCAGCGGATTCGGATAAAGAAATCGTTGAAGAAGCAGCAAGCTTTCTTGATGATGCGATTTGCCTTGATGCAACCGACGAAACAGCAGTTGCAAGGCTTTGTCCAAAGGAAAGAGATGTTGTAATCTGCGCAATAGGTGCAAGAGAGCCTTCTATCTTAACAACAGCAATTCTTAAACAAATGGGGTGCGAAAATATAATTGCAAGAGCAACGGATAAGATTCACGAGAGAATACTGAAAGCAGTCGGGGCAAAAAATGTTATTAACCCTGATGCGGAATACGGAAGAAAATTCGCATACAGGATTCTTTTCCAGAACATAATCAATGACGAAACTTCTGAAAATATTCAGCTTTTGGAAATTAATGTTTTGCCGTTTATGGCAGGTAAAAACCTAATAGAACTTGCGTTGCCGAATAAATACGGAATTATTGTTGCCGCAATAAAGAGAGATGACAAACTTACACGACCTTTTCCTAATGAAATACTGGAAGAGAAAGACAAGCTGCTGCTGGTTTGTACGGAAGATGCAATTGCAAAAATGATTGAGGAGAATAAATAATGAACAAGTCATTTTATTCTTCATTTATTTTGCTGTTGATTTTTTCAACTCTTCTTGCCATTGCCGGAATTAGAGGATTCTTCAGACTTGCTCCTGCAATTGAGCAAATTAACGAACATAACACGCAATCACTTTATATTACAGAACAAATGATGTCCGCTCTCACCATCAAAAAAGATATTAAACTATTTGAAACAGCACTTAAAGATGGTGAAGCAAATATTACTGAAAAAGGTGAAGCCGAAGCAATTAAAAAAATTGAGAAGAATTACAAATTAGGCTTCAAGAATGCGGAATACAAAGAAATTACGGTTGATAATATAATAGAGCTTTCACGCCTCAACCGACTTGCAATGAAGAATGCTGCCTTGCAGGCAAAAAGATTAAGCTCTGCAGCGGCGTGGGTAATAACTTTTCTCACAATAATGACCTGGGCTCTCGGGATATTAATTATGCGAACGTTAGCTAAAAATATAATCAAACCGCTTGCAGAGCTTACAGATGTTTTAAGCTCATATACAAAAGGAAATACGATGAGAAGATGCCCAAAGCTTGCACCTAATCCGACTTTTCAAAAGATCTATGATTCCGTAAACACTCTGCTTGACAGGGGATAAGTTTTTAATCTTATTTTTTTTTCATAATCCTTTGTACAAGTTTCAAAGCCTCAAGATAATTCAATCTCTCTTCGTCATTTTGGGCAGAGTTCAAAACTTTTAAAGATTTAACATAAATAGGATTTTCCATATCTTCATTTTTAATATCATTATCTACAAGCGGAAAATCTAACACCTCTGCGATTTTGCATAAAGTTGCATAAGAGGGCTGATGCTTGTTATTCTCAATTTTAGAAAGATGCTTGTCATCAATACCAACTTTTTCCGCTAGCTGTTCTTGAGTTAATCCCAGTGATTTTCTTAGTGTTTTTATTTTATTACCTATATTGTTATCTCGCATTATAACGTCCCTTTCAATTAATTCTCATAGAAAGTAAGAAATTTATACACTGTGATGATGACAACTTTACAAAAGCAAATCTTGTTATTGTTGACAAGTTTATATTGTTATGTTTTATTATTTTTATGATAAATTTTATTAAAACAAAAAATACTAATCGACAGAGGAAAAAAGCATACAGAGACAGTTTTAAACAGAAGTATAATATTGCAGATTTTTATTCTGAAAATTACAATAAACCTTCTGAAATAGATCTCATTACCGTCTCTTTTAACGCTCCAGAACTCATTAAATATCAAATTAAATTGATGAAAAAATTTCTTAAAGGAAATTATTGTATAATAATTTGCGACAATTCGACTCAAGAAGAATGTTCAAAAAAAATCAGAGATACTTGTAAAAAGAATAATGTTACATATATTCGGGTTCTGGACAGGAGAAGACCGAACGGATACAGCAACTCTCACGCTATAGCTCTCAATTGGATCTGGCAAAATGTGGTCAAAAAACGCAAAAATAACTTTGGCTTTCTTGACCACGATATCTATCCTATCAGAGAAATTAACATTACAGATTATGTCAAAACCGATCCAATTTACGGAAAGTATTACGAAGTTAGCGGAATATGGTATTTATGGGCAGGGTTTGCATTTTTTAACTGGGAACATGTAAAAAATTTACCGCTTAATTTTCATAGGTATAAAATACTTGGATTTATAAAAAAAAGACACGTCGACACCGGTTCTGCAAACTGGAACTGCTTATATAAAAAGTTAGATATTACAAAATTAAAACCTTGTTCTGATGAATTTATACCAATGGTTACTGGTAGCAGTATTGAAGTTAATTACATCGGCAGCCGCAACTGGCTTCATATTTTTGATGGTGGAAATAGGTACAATACAAATGGTAACAAGGTGGAAACTGTTTTAAAATATTTAGATACCCTTTAATAAAGTAGAAATATCTACATGAAATGCCTCATTTCACAAGAATTCGGGTGCGACTCCCATACTTATAGGAGTGAATAAGTTGAGGCAGACCTGTAGTTTTTAAACGAATTAGAGTTTTCAATCAATGTCTGCCGACAATGAATATCTTTTCTTTTTTGCTTGCTTTTTTCTTTTCAGTAAAGAAAAAAGTAAGTGCGCCTGGAGACTCTGCCGAGCAAAAGGTGACTAAATGTCACGTTTTGCGAGAGGTAAGAAGCCCATTCTTGGTTACAAGAATGCGGGTTTGACTCCCAAGGTTATAAGAAAAGAAAAAAGTAAGTGCGCCTGGAGACTCTGCCGAGCAAAAGGTGACTAAATGTCACGTTTTGCGAGAGGTAAGAAGCCCATTCTTGGTTACAAGAATGCGGGTTTGACTCCCAAGGTTATAAGAAAAGAAAAAAGTAAGTGCGCCTGGAGGGAGTCGAACCCACGGCAGACAAGGTTTAGGAAACCTCCGCTCTATCCTACTGAGCTACAGACGCTTAGTTTACCCTCTTATTTTACAATCAACTATTCTTTGTAGTCAACCTAAACATTTAAATATTTTAATTTTATTAAAGTATAATCATCTTCTGCATTTTTAATCTGTTTAACCTCTGTACATTTAAACTTTGAACTTCTGGGAAAAACCACTTCATCACTAATTCCAAAACCAATTCTTGAAATTCTGGAGTTTTCTGGAACTTCAATTTCATACATAATACCTTTATTATTAACAAGATAATTTCTTGCATAAGAGAGGTCGGAAGTAGCATATGCATATTCCTTCATATCGATAATTTCCCCCTTTTTTATACTTAATCTTTTTTTATATAAATTGTATTCACTAAAAAATTCGGGTTTTTCTCCTATGCAGCGAAAAACATTCAAATTTTCCGTAGTCGGTTTTATTCTTTTAAACTCAAAATCTGTTAAACTAATCATCCTTCTTGGTGTTAGATTTGTATTCATAAATACTTCATCCATTAGTTTGGGATTCGTTCCTGTAATAAGAAAATGATTAATTCCGTTCAACTGTCCATGTAATGAAACTTTACTAACGTTAATTGGGCTTAATTTTCCACACTTATCAGCTTCTTGCCAAAAATTTGCGCAGAATAAATTCTCTGTATTTTGGTTATTAGGTTTAATAGTCTTTCCGGCAAAAGTTTTTCCTAAAAAAGCTGTTATACTTTTAATATTCATAATCAAATCCCCTGTAACTATATAAAGTTATTTTTTTTATAATTATTGCCATTATGTTGCAAGTTGTAAAGCTCTGATAAAAATGTTAAAATACTAATAGAATGAGAAAGAGCAAGAAAAAGATTTTAGCAATTCTTCCGGAAAGTATTGGCGGAAGGCTTACAATGAACAGCATTATTGATGGTTTTAAGCAAAATGACTGTAATGTTGTTGTTTTTGATGAATTATTTGATAAAAATCTTAAACAGGTTTTGAGAAGAAAATTTGATTATATATGCGGTTATGATTATTCAGGATTAAAAATCAAAGTCGATAATCATCTTGATTTACCGTCAATCAATTATTTTTCTGATGATTTAAGAAGCAGAACTTCAGGACCTGAGTGGGAAAAGTATTTACCGTATCTAGAAGAGGATGATAATTATACTTTTTATTGGGACAAAGTGCTTACAAGTTATGAATCGTTTAAGAACATAACCTACCTTCCGCACTTTGTTAATTTTGATATTTACAAGGATAATGGAACAGAACCGGAGTATGATGTTATGTTTGCCGGAAGGCTTGATACGGATTACAGACTTAGCTTCTTTGAAGAACTTGTTAACAAACTGCCTTGCTTGAATATTGCCTGGTTTGCGATTGACAGACATTATCAGGATGCAAGAAAACGGGCGATTTTTCCGGAATCTATAGATCTCTGCTATCGAGGTTTTATTGATAATGAGCAGGACATGGCAAATGCAATTAATAATTCAAAAATAGTGTTTAATATGCACTCGCAGGGAATTTCGTCATTGAATTACAGAACTTTTCAGACTGTTGCCTGCAAAAGACTTATGATTAGCGATTATAGAGAAGAACTGGCTCTATTTGACGGTCATTTACCATTTTATGAAGATTTTTCGGATTTGATTTTTAAGATAGAAAGTTATTTAGAAGATAATGAAGCATATAAAAAAGTTACTGAGGAATGTTGGAAAATTGCCAAACAATGCCACAATTCCAAAGACTGCACGAGATATATGCTTAAAACTGTTGAGGGAAGAAATTAGTTTAGGTTTTGAGACGAATTTATATATACATAAAAAATTTGTTAACTTCTTCTAAACTTCAATCTACTTGCTTAGCGCTTTCGATACAATAATATACAAATTAACCAGCATAAATCCCAGAAACATTCCGGCGATTACATCTATAGGATAATGTACTCCGAGCCAGAGCCTTGAAATACCAACAAGCAGAATCCATAGACTGAATAAAATTGTCAAAAAATATCTCCAGAAATCTGATTTTGCATAATGTAAAACCAGATAAATTAATATTCCATAGAAACACATTGTAGTAGAAGAGTGTCCTGATGGAAAACTAAAGCCTGAATAAACACATGGACGCTCTCTGCAAACAAAATTCTTTATAAAATCAGTAATAACATAACTTGCTTGAGTGAAAAATATAAGAAGAAATGCTTTCATATATCTTTTTTCGGAAATCAAAACGCTTCCTGCTGCAATTTGCGGCCATATCATGTGATAAGATCTGCCAAATTCCGTAATAAATGTTGCAATATATAAAGGATAAGGTGATAACGCCAGACGGATTGAGTGTAAAACATTTGCATCAAATTTTGTCAGTCCCGGCATGTAAAGTACCAGTATTGTAAGTGCAACAAACACTACAGTAGATACTATAACATAATTCCAGTTAAGAGCTATTCCGTATTCCTTCTGACGGCTCATGGTTATCTCCTTTTAGTTGAAGAGTTGAAGAGTGGATAAGTTGAATAGTTGAACAGTAATTGAATATATTGATTAACGTTAGCGTGTGTAGACTTATTGAACTCATAAACTATTCAACTTATCCACTCTTCAACCTCCCTAAATTCCACCTTTAATTTTCACAACAAGATCAAAAATTTTATTTACCCCCGCCATTACAAGCGGTGAAATTTCACTTACGCATAATGCAAAAAAGAATAGAGCGGAAATTGCTGCTACAAGTTTCTGAATATCAGAAAACATAAAAACTTTTTTCCCTCTGTATTCATCAATTCCCTGATACTCATCTGTAAAAGGCTTTACCGGAAATCTCTCTTCTATTTTTTCTATAACATTTGCGTATTTGATTTTGATAAGAGTATTATAAGAATCAACATTCATCCACCACAGAGCGCTTATTGAGACGCCAAGCAGGGCAAAAACAAGCGTTGCAGATATTTTGTTTAAGAAAACGATATTTCCTGTATAAATCAATGATATTAAAATTACAAAAATTGCAGCCATATAAAATTTATTGGTTCTAAAATTTCTGTCAATAAAATTTTCTTTTTGTTCGCAATATGTTTTATATTCTTGAAATATCAGCTCTTCTCTGTCCATTTAAGTTCTCCTATTTTTAGTTATTGTTGGGTTAGTAAACCCAACCTACATTTTTATATATTTTATTTAATTGTCAAGTTTTAATATGTAGGTCGGCTTTACTAAGCCGACATTAACTTTATACCTCTTCGCCGCGCTGAATTCTTACTTCTTTCATCAAATCGTCAAATTCCTTTTCATCCAGCGTTTCTTTTTCAAGAAGATTTTTAGAAATATATTCAAGCATATCTCTGTTATCGCTTAGAAGTTGTTTTGCTTCTTCATACTGTTTATCAACAATTTTCTTAACTTCTTTATCAATATCTGCAGCGATTTCTTCGGAGAAATCTCTTGTGTTGCCGAAATTTCTGCCCATAAAGAT
>CALURU010000028.1 GCA_944323255.1 Candidatus Gastranaerophilales bacterium | reverse complement strand
GCACGACCTCTAAGCTGGTTATCAATTCTTCTGGATTCATGCCTTTCCGTACCTATTACGTGAAGCCCGCCGAGTTCTACAACCTTTGCGTGTTCCTGCTCGGTAATTTGACGTGCATTCTTTAGTGCAGAATCTTTTAATTCCTCATATTGAGGATTATCAGGAGTAATATTATGTTTTTCTAACTCTTCTTTTGCTAAGAATTCAGCATTACCGCCCAGGAGAATATCTGTACCACGACCTGCCATATTTGTAGCTATTGTAACTGCACCTACACGTCCTGCCTGGGCAATGATATAAGCTTCTTTCTCGTGCTGCTTTGCATTTAATACATTATGTTTTATGCCCTTTTTATTCAAAAGTGCTGAAATGTATTCTGACTTTTCGATACTTATCGTTCCGACTAGAACCGGACGCCCTAGTTTATGCTGTTCTATGATATCATCTACAACTGCATTATATTTTGCTCTTTCAGTTTTATATATAACATCCGGATAGTTAATTCTAATATCAGGTTTATTTGTAGGAATAACGGTTACTTCAAGGTTATAAATCTTTCCGAACTCAGCCTCTTCCGTCATCGCAGTACCTGTCATGCCGGAAAGTTTCGGATATAATCTGAATAAATTTTGGAAGGTAATACTTGCTAATGTTTGAGTCTCATCTTGAATTTCGACGCCCTCTTTAGCTTCAATTGCCTGATGAAGTCCGTCTGACCAGCGTCTGCCCGGCATTAAACGTCCGGTAAATTCATCTACAATCATTATTTCACCGTCTTTAACGACATAATCAGTGTCTTTTATAAACAATTCTTTTGCTTTAAGAGCGTTCAGCAGGTCGTGCGCATACTGGTTATTAATATCAAATAAGTCTTTACAACCGATAATTTCCTGCGCTCTGTCAATACCGCCTTCTGTCAGAATAACGTTTTTATTCTTTTCATCAACCTCATAATCTACATCTTTTTTAAGCTGTGGTGCAACTTTAGCCATTAAAGTATAAGTATCTGCGGATTTTTCAACACGTCCGCTTATAATAAGAGGAGTTCTTGCCTCATCAATCAAAATACTGTCAACTTCGTCAATAATTGCGTAATTAAATGGTCTTTGAACAAGCATATCTTTAGATGATGCCATATTATCCCTAAGATAGTCAAAGCCAAATTCGTTATTTGTACCATAAGTTATATCGCAGGCATAAGCGGCTCTTTTTCTGTTAAATTCGTCTGCGTCGTGCTGATTAGAGAGAATAACGCCGACACTAAGTCCCAAAAATTTATAAATCTGCCCCATCCATTCGCTGTCACGTTTTGCGAGATAATCGTTTACCGTAACAACGTGGACGCCTTTACCCGTAAGAGCATTCAGATAAGCAGCAAGTGTTGCTACAAGAGTTTTACCTTCACCGGTTCTCATCTCGGCAATATGTCCGTTATGGAGAAAATATCCGCCAATTAATTGAACATCAAAATGGCGCATATTGAGGACTCTTTTACCGGCTTCCCTTACCGTTGCAAATGCTTCCGGCAAGATTTTGTCTAAAGCTTCTTTTTCAAGGATTCTGTCAGCTTTTTCGTTATCAGAAGTAGGGCGTTTTGCAAGAATTGCCTTAAACTCGTCGGTTTTTGCTCTGAGCTCCTCATCAGTAAGCTTTGCAAATTCAGGCTCTAAAGCATTTATATGATCTATTATACCCGCAATTTTTTTAACCTTTTTTTCATTAGGGTCGCCAATAAGCTTCAATAAAAAATTAATCATAGTTGTCCTCTCCAATTATGAATATAATAACATAAACATAAAAAGGATAAAGATATTCGACCGGTTAAAGCCCTTATTGTAAACAATTATTAACTTTTTAGCAATTTTTTTCTTTACGGACATTTAATCAGATACAAAAAGAAAGGTTTGAAACAATGAATGTAGGTAAAGTGTCTTTTAGTAATTACAGAGTAAATTATACCCATAAGGTTAAAGAGAATAATACATCTTTCCAGGGAAGCAAACAAAAACTTGTTAAGGACGGCTTTAAAATAGGAAGTGCACTCTCCGCTAGCGCATTATTTATGCTGGCAGAAAAAGATGTCAAAGATCCGGAAAAAATCATTGACGAATTTTATGCAAATGAAAACAGCAGGTTCCAAAAAGCAAAATTTAACCTTTATAGATTTTCTGAAAAAGAAAAATATGAAATTAATAAACGAATTGATGATATCGAACTATATCCAAAAGCATTCAGTGCAATTATAAATGCAAAAAATGAAGATAAAACCTACAGATTTAATGCACAAGAGTCAATGGTCATGTTTGATGATGCAGGAGAACAGATAGAAAAACACCTTGAAATCTTCAAACAAGTGCTAAATGCAAAAGACAAGGACGGTAACAACAGATTTAATCAAAAAGACTGTACTCTGCTAATGTGGCAGGCAGATTTACTAAGGGCTTATCCAAGGGCATTTGAAGCTATTCTATTTAATCCAGAATTAAAGTCAGAAGATTGTTATAATCTTATATTAACTTCAGGTAAAGCAATCCAGGAATTTCCATTTATTTTGGATGAAGCACTGCAAGAGGTTCCGAAGGATAGTGATAATTATGGTAAACAACTTATACACACTCTAAAGAGACTGTATTTGGAATGCTCTGATAAACAACAAAGGGAATTAAAGAAGCAGCGTGAAATAGCTGAAATCGCCGCACGCATAAAACAAGAAGATAAAGCAAATGCCAGAGCTAAAGCCAGACAGGTTGCAATGGAAGAGTGGAATCAAAAAACCGGCTGGATTGATGCGGATAAATTCTTTGAAAAAGTCGAAAACTCCGTATCCGAAAGCAAACCGCTTGTTCTGGAATCCGGTGAAGTCATACCTCAAAAGATGCAGAAGGCTATAGATACAAACATTATGCTTACGCCTAAAAAAGCGATGGCAGTCATTAATGCAAGATATGAAAATTTACAGCCGATGTTTAGTGAAAAAGAATGCTGTGAAATTATAAGCGAACTGGATTCATATAAAGCTCCTTCCGATCTTAAATATTTGAAAAAAGTTAGTGACGGCAAGCCGTTTTTTAATTCGGAACAATGCAAAGAATTATTGAAAATGGAACCATTTTCCAGAAAATTCATAATGGATAAATTTATGAATCCGCCGCGTGAGTGCAGTGCTGACGAAATTGTAGAAATAGTGAGAAACACTTTATTGACAAGTGATTTTTGGTTCTCCTTTAGAGATTTAATAGAACTAAAAGACGAAAACGGAAATTATAAATACACAGTTCAGGAATGCATTGAAAAATCTAAACCGGAAATTAATCAATAATCCACTTTTTAGGATCAAACTTAAAATCAGAAACTTTCATCTTTAAAGATTTTGCATAAGGTTCAAATTTTTTGAGCAGGATAATTTTATGCAGCGAAAGTTCCTGCGCAACAATAGGATTTTCGCAGGCAATCACCATAACATATCCGGGCAGCATTGAATACGGCTTTGAGCGCCCCTTAAACTTGGAAGGCAGAATCTTATCCCAAAAGCTATTGAGGTTAGTCCGTGTTATAGCTTTTTTAAGCTGCGGATTATCCATCATTGAACTTATTACCGAATCTACCCCTTCAAAATCTGTATAAAGAATTTTTTTCATTGTTTGTGCTATTATTTTTCTATGAGTTGTAACTTAAATGATATCATAAAATCTTCTAATAAGATACTGCTTTTGTCACACATGAATCCTGACGGCGATACGCTGGGTTCAATGTGCGCCTTGTACAGCATGATTTATAACAGGTTCAAGAAAAAAGCTGATATGTGTGTTGTATCAAATGTGCCATATAATTACAAGTTTATACCGAATATTGATTTGGCTCAAAGATACTTTGATAAGTCTTTAGTTTATGATTTGGTTATAACTCTTGATGTGGCTGCAATTGATAGAGTAATGGACTCTAAAATTTTGTTTGATAAAGCAAAATGCACGGTTAACATTGATCATCACAAGACTAATCCGGGATTTGGAGATTACCAAATAATTAATCCGCATGCAAGCTCCTGCGGAGAAGTCTTATTTGATATATTTAAGCAGGAAGGCTGGGAAATCGACAAAGATTCCGCAGTCGCTTTATATACCGCAATCATGACGGATACAGGAAATTTTCGGTTCGAAAATACATCTTCTAAAACTCTGAGAGCTGCTGCAGACCTTGTAGACTTTGGCGCTAACCCTAATTATATTTACAAAATGTGCTACGAGACTAAAACGAAAAATTTTGTAATGTTCCAGAATTATTGCGTAAATAAAGCAATCTTTTCTGAAGATAATAAAGTCGTATACACTACCGTTTATAAGAAGGATCTGGAAAAATTCTCTGCCGGTGACGATTACACGGACGGAATCGCAGAAACCCTGAGAGCAATTGACAGCACTGAAGTTTCGTTTGTCGCAAAAGAAGTCGATACAAAATTGACAAAAATTTCCATGCGCTCAAAAGGTCTTGATGTTGCTGAAATTTGCTCAAAATTCGGAGGAGGCGGACACACATTTGCTGCGGGATGCACAATCAAAGCAAGTGTAAAAGACTCCATTGACAAACTGTTGAGAGAAATTAAGCTGTGAAATATAAATTTAGAACACTCAGAAATATAATAAATGCAGTAATAGAACATGATTATTTTGGAATGGCTTCCGAGATGGGTTTTATGCTCTGTATAGGCATTTGCCCTTTTATATTATTTTTGACAGCCCTTTTCGGATATATCGGAAAACAGTACTTTATGCAGCCAATTTTTATATTTATGCAGAGTATTGTTCCGCATGACGTTTTGAATGTTGTAAACACTGTTTTAAATGAAGTATTTTTCTTTAAAAAAGGCGGTCTGTTCGCTGTTTTAGGTTTCTGCATAACTCTTTTTCTTTCTACCAATACCGTAGCGATTGTGGCAAAAGGGTTAAACAGGGCTTATAAAGTCAAGGAAACACGAAGCTTTTTATATTCAAGGCTTTTAGCTCTTATTATGGTTTTTGTAAATACTCTCGTTTTATTTTTGAGTATAACTTCTATCGTATTCGGTAAAGTAATTATGAAATTTTTAGTTTCATATATCGGAATGACCCAGCACTTTGCGGACATAATGTTATTTATCCGCTGGCCGATTGCATTTTTAACTCTGTTTATAATGGCATATTTAAGCTACTATATACTTCCGGATTTAAGCGGAAATGAAAAACTCAGAAGACACAGCGCATTCCCCGGTTCAATATTTTTCTGTATTTCTTGGTTACTGGGCTCCTGGTTGTTTTCGGTTTATATTAACAACTTACACACATACAACTTTGTATACGGAACGGTTGCAGGTTTTGCGGTTATGATGATGTGGCTTTATTATACTTCTATACTAATCTTAATCGGCGGTGAAATTAATTTTCAACTATACAACAAACTGGAAAGACGGGAAGAAATAAAAGCACGCAGAGACAGGATGCGACGTAATGATAACACGGTATAAGGAATATTTAGAATTTCTTGATAAAAAACTCTCTAAAATGTTTAAGGCACAAAAGCCGTTTATCAAATGCAAAGAGGGCTGCGCATACTGCTGTAAAGAAGGTGAATATCCGCTTTCCGAGCTGGAATATGTTTATATGATGCTTACTTACAATGAGCTTGATGATGAGTTAAGAGACAAAGTAACAGAAAATATTATCACACTATTAAAAAAATCCAGAGAAAAAATGTATGAGTGTCCGTTCCTGGTCGATAACAGGTGCAGCATCTATAAAGCAAGAGGTGTAATTTGCAGAACTTTCGGATTAATTTCTTATGACGACAAAGACAAAAAGAGGATACCTTTCTGCGTTAACCTGGATTTAAACTATGCAAATGTATATGATAAAGAAAAGCATATAATAGTTTCAAACGCAAACGATGGAACTGAGCCGGCAGCTTATAATATTACACGTAAGGTTCTTATAACACCAAAAGTAGAAAAGCAGTTTGATATATTTTTCGGGGATGATAAACCTCTTATAGAATGGCTTGCTGAAGAGGATTTCGGGCAGGGTTAAATGTCAAAAGGTCCTTCTTCTTTGTAGAAGTTCTTTTTACCTTTGCGCATTTTGTCATTACGCTTTTTTACGTCTTTAGATACATTTTTGTATGCGTTATCAAGTGATATTTTGGCAAGTGGCTTATTAGTAGCTCTGTCATTTACAATTAGCCAGAAGGATTGTTTAACGTTACTTACGGCAAAAGATATTTTTCCGGCATATCTGTCACCGGGTTTGAGCTGCGAAAATAATAACTTTGTATCTCCAAATATAGATGGATTGTATATTGCGTTATAGTCATTCATAAGCGCAAGATCCATGCCGGATATAGCCTTTTTTGACATGTTTGATATTGAAAGGGATAAAGTAATAGTGTTAACTTCTCCAAAAGGATCCTTTTCATATAGTATGTTAGCAATTCTTATATCAAGTCCCGGATAAATTAGTTCTTTTTGTTTTAAAGCTTCATCTCTGTATACAGGAAGCTCCACATCTGATAGTATTCTAACTTTTATTTCATCTCCAGGGGCAATAAGAACATTTTTACCTTTTCTGTAAAGAGCCATTCCTAAACCTATAGTGCTGCCAAGAGCGGCACCACCGGCAACTGTATATCCTTGAGAAGCGATTGCAGCTTCCAGGCCGAGTGCCTGTACGGCAAACAAACCTCCGGCAAGTCCGCCGACTGCGGTGTAGCCTACGTCTGTTGCAATTATTTTTGTTGCAGCTTTGATAGGATGCAGTTTTGTTGACATATGTCCTTCAATAGGAATTTCTCTTCCGTCAGGTGTAACCAGATAGTCAAAGCTTAAACTCAAATGTCCGTCTCTTCCGAGTCTTTTTGCTTCACTTGTTTGGGTAATTATACCGTGTGCCATTGTTCCTTTAGGTATAATTACACCTTTATCTCCTACTACGTCACTTGTTACTTCCGCAAAAAATTCATCACCTTCCAGTGAAAAAGTTCCATCTAAAACCTGCGATACAGTCATTTCAATAATATCTCTTTTTTCAAGAGTTTCAGTTTTGCCTGTATACATGTTTTTATCTAATTCTGAGTTGTATTCTTCGTCAAATTCTGCATGACCTTGGAATGGGACATCTGCAAATGCAGTGTTCATGAATAACACGCTTATTAATAAAAGTCCAGCTAACCTCGTCCTCATATTCTAATTATACAATGATTCTTTTATTTGAGCAAACTGTTATAAATATCAATAGTAGCCGTACAAATTCGCAATTCTCTGTCAACGAGACTTTTTATGGTGTTTTTATAGCATAATAATAAAGCTGCATCCAGGTTTATATCTAAAGCTTTTCTTATAGGTTCGCAAATCTCGCAAGGTCTGGTTCGAGTTTCCAGTTTATCAGCCAGAAAAATAACTTTTTCGAAAGTTGTCATATTTACTTTACCGATTGTGTGCCAGCGAATTGCGGATAGGGTTTCTTCATCATCTATACCAAATTCTTTCTTAGCGAGATATGCTCCAACAGGTGCATGATGGGTTTTAGGGCTGCAAAGTTCGCCTTCTTCAAGATTAAGTTCTTTTAAGATTTCTTCTGTTTTACTTTTTGGCAAGCATTTGGCACAATCATGAATCAAACCTGTAAAATATGCTTTTTCTTCATTTACCCCGAATCTCTTAGCAAGTTCACGTGCGCATTCGGCAGTACCAATGGAATGCTCATATCTCTCTTTTGAAAGATTCGCTTTTAGCCAGTTATTAATGTATTCTAGTGTACAAGTCATTCTTTTCTATATAATCCTTTACTTCCTTAATTGAATCATTGCGTTTTTCTCTTATTTCCGTAGATGAGATATCAAAAAAGTCCATAGGAGCTATTTCATAATCCCAGTCCGCTTTATCATTTATTTCTATTCCTCTTGGAAAAACTATAAAATGTACGAGCTGTTTAAGTTCATCTGCTTTATACCAACTGTTAATCTTGGCAAAAGCATCTGTCCCGATAAGAAAATTCAGTTTCCCTGGTATATTATACTGCTCAATAATTTCTTTTACAGTAATTAATGAATAAGATTTCCCTTCTTTTTTATATTCAATATCTGACACTTCCAATTTTGGATTATGCGCAGTCGCCAGCTTAACCATATTAAATCTATGTTTAGCAAGATTTTTATTTAGCTCTTTGTGAGGCGGGATATATGACGGAATAAAAATAACTTTTTTAAATCCGTATTGTTGCAGTGCAAATTCAGCCATCTTCAGATGCGCTTCATGTATAGGATTAAATGTTCCAGGAAAAATACAGATAGCCATAATTTAATATTACATTAAAAAAATTAGGAAATCATCAAGCGAATTGCTTCAATAGCTGTTTTTATAGCGCTGTCTGTATCATGTACAACAGGGTTTTCTAGTCCTAGCTTTTCTCTTTCTTGATTTGCAACAACAAGAAAAATCGACCCTACTTTGACTTTAAGATAGCTTCCTACAACAAATAATGCTGCTGATTCCATTTCTGAAGCCAGAGTTCCTAGCCTAAGCCAGGCATTCCATTTGTTCGTCAGTTCATAACTTACAGGCATGATTTCAGGGCTATGTTGACCATAGAAAGAATCTTTACATTCAACAATTCCGGCATGAAATGGCAAATTTAGTTTTTTCGCAGCATTAATTAAAGACGTTACGATATCATAGTTTGCAACTGCGGGAAATTCAATTGGTGCATATTCTTTTGAGGTGCCTTCCATTCTTATTGCACCTGTTGCAATAACAAGATCGCCGCTTTTAACATTTGTATCCATGCCTCCGCAGGTGCCTACTCTAATAAAATATTTTCCTCCGGTTTTTACAAGTTCTTCTAATGCAATAGCGGCAGAAGGTCCTCCTATTCCTGTAGAAGTAACACTGACTTTTACTCCGTTTAAGTAGCCTGTATATGTTGTAAATTCCCGTCTGTCTGCGACTAATCTTGCATCATCAAAATATGCAGCAATTTTTTCACATCTTTTGGGATCGCCAGGTAATATAATGTATTCTCCGATATCTCCGTCTTTTAATCCTATATGATATTGAAGTCCATCTGTTGAATATTTCATATGTAATCTCCTTTTATTAGAAAAATTAATTTTACCAATAATACAAATATGTGTCAATTAAATCCCAGCAAAATCTTGTATTATACTTTATATATTGTAAAAAATATTTGCTTTGGTTTTTAAATTTTGATATTTGTGGTAGAATATTGAAGAGACGCTGTGGAGTGGATAGTTGATTAATCTATCAGGTATATATAAAAATTTCATAGTATTTGCATTAATTCTCGGAGCTATAGCAACTCCGGGTTTATGTTATGCTGATGAAGTTGATGAAATGCTAGAGGATGCAGAATATGCTGAAGAGACCTCTCCAGAACAGGCTAATCTCTCTTATATTAATGATATAGAGATTTTAGGTGCAAATATTATTAAACCTGAATATATACTTTCAAAAATGTCTTTAAAGAAGGGTGACTTGTATGATAAAGACCGTATGCAGCAAGACTTAAAGACAATATACAGACTGGGTTATTTTACCGAAAAAATGAAAGCTATTCCGATAAAGAACTCCAATGGTACAATCTCTTTAAAAATTATTGTTGAAGAAAATATCCCTGTTACTGATTTTACAATCGAAGGTAATACCGTAGTTTCTTCTGATGAAATTATGCAATATCTGCTTCCGCTCAAGGGGAAGCCGCAAAATATTACTGCGATTAATCAAGCAATGGAAAAGATTAATGAATGTTATTATGCAAAGGGCTATATTTTATCCAAAATAGATTCAATATATGATGATCCCGATGGTACTTTAAATTTGAGTATTACTGAAGGTAAAATTAATAAAATAATGATTACCGGTAATGAAAAAACAAAAGAATATGTTATAGAACGTAACATAATGACAGAGCCGGGAACTGTTTATAACGAAAATCAGGTTAAGCAGGATTTGGTAAGACTGTATTCAACACAGGCATTTAAGGATGTTAACAGGACTATAGAAGTTTCACCGGATGATCCGGATAAATTTGATGTTACGATAGAGTTAAAAGAGCAGAGAACTGCATCTATTTCAGTAGGCGGCGGTCTTGATTCTGCGACCGGTGCTTTTGGTTCTGTCGGTATTTCTGATAATAACTTCAGAGGTATGAATCAAAGAGTGTCTCTGACAGGTTTGGTCGGTTCAGGTATTTTGATGAGCGATTCTTCAATCAAGAGTCACATGAACTATCAAGCTGAGTTAAGTTTCTTTGAACCTCATTTTCTTAATGCTGATAATTCTTTGATGAGCAAAATCTACTTTAGAGATTTAGGTAGCTACCAGATTCCACTTGCAATTGAGCGTAGAATAGGGTTAGAAGGTACGGTTGCTCATAGAATGAAGTATAACAAAAATCTCTCATCTACATTTACTGCAGGTGTGGAATATATTCATTTAAGTGAAGGAGATTCAAACAGCATAGCTAATTTGTATAGATTGCACAATCTTGATATCGCAGAAAGAGCAAAACAGTTGGATGGTGGTTTCTTCTTGCGTTTAGCTCCAGGCTTGGCATACGATTCAAGAGATTCTTCTATCAATCCAAGACATGGTGCTTTAGCATCTGTAAGGTATGAAGAAGCTTTCGGCTTAGACGGTTTTGGAAAGACCAATGGTCGTTTAACCGGTATGGTGAAGAAATTTATTCCTATAGCGAAGAAATCTTCCCTTACTTTTACGGGTAGAGGAGGTATAAAAGTTCATGGCGATGATATGCCGGAAATTATGGCTTATCGTTTAGGTGGTCCGTATACAATTAGAGGTTATAAGGTAAACGGTGTAGGTACAGGTACGGCATTTATAATGGGTTCTGCAGAACTTGCGACTCCAATACCTTTTGTTGACAGATTAAAAGTTAATTTCTTGCAAAACCTGAGGTTAACTTTCTGGGTTGATGCAGGTAGAGTATTTGATCCGACCATTTCAAGCGTTTTATATGACAGACCTATACAGGCAATTACTGCCGGTATTGGTTTAAAGATAAATATGCCAGGTGTAGGACCTTTGTCTGTTGACTATGGTTTCCCGCTTACAAATCCGGGAGATTACGGCTCACCTAACGGATACTTTACTTTCGGTGTAGGTGACATGATGTACTAAGTAGTGTATAATTAATATAAACAGTAGGAGGATTATATGAAGAAATTTAAATTAGGAATTGTGGTTTTATTAATGGCAGCTTTTACCGGTATTGCAAATGCCGGAGGGGTTGGGTATATCGATTACGCAAAAGTTATTGATAATTATGATTATGCAAAACAGGTTACAAAAGAAGTTGATGCAAAAGGTTTAGAAATGCAGCAATTTCTTGTTGATAAGGAAAAGGAATATAAATCATTGGATACTCCTTTGAAGAAACAGACTTTTGAAGAAAAGGTAGCTCAGGAATTTAAGGCTAAAGAAACAGCATATGTGACTTTAAAGAACAAAAGAGAGCAGGAAGTATTTACAAAGATAAAAGAAGCTGCAAAGGCTGTAATGGTAGAACAAAAATTAGATGCAGTAATGGATGTTCGTGGAGTTTTTGTCGGTGGTGTTGATATTACTGACAGCGTAATTGCTAAACTGAAAGGCTCTAAATAGGAATGAATTTAATCGACCTGATAGACAAGAAGAAACACGGAAAGCCTCATACAAATGAGGAAATTAACTATATAGTTTCATCTTATATGACAGGAAGTGTTTCTGCTGCGCAGGTTGCTGCATGGTTAACCGCAGTTTCTTTTAAGGGCATGACAGTAAAAGAGACTGCGTATTTTACTGAGGCTCTCGGAAACTCTGGCAAAGTTATTGATTTTGGCGAGTTAAGCAATAAGATTGTTGACAAGCATTCTACCGGAGGTGTCGGGGACAAAGTTACTATTACATTAATTCCATTGCTAGCTGCGGCAGGTGTTCCGGTCGCAAAACTTGCTGACAGAGGTTTAGGATTTGCTGCAGGAACGGTTGATAAACTGGAGTCTATTCCGAATCTTAATACGAATTTATCGACGCAAGCTATTGTCAACCAGGTAAAAAATATTAATGCAGTTATTGCTTCCCAAGCTGATGATCTGGCTCCGGCTGATAAAAAGATGTATGCATTGAGAAGTGAAATAGATGCAATAAATTCTGATGTACTGCTTGCATCGTCTATTATCTCCAAGAAGATAGCTTCCGGCGCTTCTAATATAATAATAGACGTAAAATATGGTTCAGGAGCATTTATGAGTACTCCTGAGGATGCTGTTAACTTGTCAAAGCTGATGGTAGAGGTCGGCAAACTTCTTAATAAATCCATAACAACGATAGTGACTTCTATGGAAGAACCTCTAGGACGAGCTGTTGGAAATTCTCTTGAAGTAATAGAGGCAATAAGATTTCTTAAAGGTGAGATTGTTGAGGGCGATTTGGCTGAACTTACTTATGCAATTGCAGTAACTGTTCTTTTGCAGATGTCGCTTTTTGACAGTGGAAAAGAAGCAGAAACATATTTAAAAAGTCTTGTAAGTTCAGGAAAGGCTATAGAAAAGTTTAGGGAGCTTATAATCGCACAAGGAGGAGCTGCAGAAGTTCTTGATAATTATGATAAGTTTGCTCTTCCTGCTTATAAGGTAGAATGTGAGTCTAAAAAGAACGGCTATGTGCAAAATATTAATGCACATAGCATTGCACTTGCACTAAAAGCACTCGGAGCGGCACGGGAGAATGATAAGAAGCCGATAGATTTAAGTGTTGGGGTTTATCTAAATAAAAAAAGCGGCGAGTTTGTAAAGAAGGGCGAAGTTCTTTATACTATATATTCAAATGATGAAGAGGCAACAAAAACGGCACAGAGATTTTGTGATGATGCTTTTTCTATAAATGAAAGTAAACCGCCATATAATAGCTTGATTTATAAGATAATCAGTTCCAAAGAAGAGGATGAAGATGTTTAACAAAAAAATGCAGTACGTTATAAAGTCAGTACCTACTGATGATACTCAGGCATTGGAGAATCTATTGAACGAGATGTCGGATGAAGGCTGGGATTTGTACACAATGCATGAAGTTGAGACAGATACTTCTTTTGACTTCAATTGTATTTTTATGCGTGAAAAACAGGAAGAAGATTCTACTGATTTGGATGATATTGTTAATATAACGAGTTTTAAATATAGAATGGAGAAGATGCTTGCAGCACCATCCAGTCCTTATGCATCTTGTAAAGAAATTCAGTTGAAAATCTCTAATCAAAAAGAGCGGATAAAAAAAATAAAGGATCAATTAGAGAGCGAGCATTTGTCACCGGAAAAGAAAAAACAGTTAAATAACCAGATGTCGGATGAGCTTAAGCAGCTTGACATATTGAAGCAGCAGCTGGTTAATGAAATTTCTCCGGAGGTGATGTATTCGACCATAAAGGAAGAGAAGTTTGTAGTAAATTTGTCAGAAGAGATTTTAGAAGTTATATCAATGGAAGCAAATGACAATTTACTGTCAGAGACGGTAAAGATTCGTCAAGATTTGGCAGAGAGGTTGGGATACGTAATTCCTCATATACATTTTCATAATAGTGATGAGCTTATGCAAAATGAGTTTAATATAAAAATTCATGATATTGAGGTTTTTCGCTCTGTAGTATTTCCTGAATGCATAGCTTTTTATAAGGAAGACTTGAAGGGGTATAAATCATCAGAAGAGGATATTGTTGTAACAGATGATATAACCGGTAAGAAGATGGTATGGCTTCCAAAAGAAAAAGCTAAGGATTTTTGGCTTCAGGGATTTACGGCGGTAGAATATATAGGAAAAGCAATAGAAAATATTGCTGTCAAGGAAGTTTCTGACATAATGGATTACAATGATGTAAACAAGTATGTAGAAAAAGTTATAGAATCAAATTCTTTTCTTGTGGATAATATAATACCTGATTTTATAACAGCGTCTGATTTAAAGTACTTGTTGACGTGTCTTGTAAGAGAGCAGGTTTCAATAAAAAACATAGTATATATATTTGAAAAGATAAATGATTATGCAAACGAGCCTACTAAGGAAGATTTGCTTGATAAAGTCCGCCTTGCGTTATCGAAGCAGATAATTAAGGACTTGGCAAAAGATGGTGAGTTAAGAGTTATAGAGTTTTCGGACGAGATAATCGATAAAATTTATTCATTTTTCAAAGAAGATGAAGAGGAGTCAATAATAAGAATTGACTCTGCAGATATACAGGGGATTGTATCAACGCTTAATAAGTTCATGAAAACAAAGAAGATACTTGCACCGGTGATAGCAGTGCCAATGGATATTCGTCATATGGTATTTGTAATTTTATCAGAATTTGTGCAGAACTTGACTGTTTTGGCATATGAGGAGCTGGTAAGCAATTATAATATAAAATTTATTGGAAAAGTATAATTTAATAGCCATATATGGTATGTATGCCCGAATTGTAATTATGTATTTTTGCAAAGAATTGTAACGATTTTTTCAAAACGGCGTTATTTTTTATAGAAATGTGGCATATAATATATATAGGACATATATGTATGTTGATTAAGGATAATTTTGGTAATTTAGGAATAAGTGGATATAATATGCCTGTGAGCTGTACCTCAAGGGTAATAGAGGTGTTCGCCCTGGGGGGGGGGGGGCAGAATCCGCTCATAGTGCTGGTTTTAGCCTATTTCTAGGAGTTGAGAAGTTTAGGAGTTTAGAAGTTGAAAAGAAAGTATTAACTTACTCTGTATTGTGCTGGTTGGTCGCCATCCCTCACCCCTTGAGGGAGAGGGTAGAATTTCTTAGCGAGCTGTGCGAGCTTAGAAATTCGGGTGTGGGGTTAAATCAAGAATTAACTCCAACCGCTCCACTATGCTCAGTAAAGCTTTTCTCAGACACGCTCCGCTTAAATTTGGCAAGTGTCGTATTCCCACGTCACCCGATACCCGAGTGTGTCATGCTGAACTTGTTTCAGCATCTTACCGGTTTGGCGTGTGACCTACCATCTTGTAAGATCCTGAACAGCTCGAAAATCGAATGGGAAACAAACACACACAACAATATAATAAAAACCGATTTTCTACGCTTTCAGGATGACAATGCGTACACCTCCCCTCGCACCTTGAGGGAGGGGGTAAATGTGTTGGGTTGGTCGGTCACCTACCCTCGCCCTTTGTGGGAGAGGGTAAATGTCTTGGGTTGGTTGGTCGCCATCCCTCGCCCTTTGTGGGAGAGGGAGAAGCCGTTCTTGAGCCTTAAGGCGAAAGTTACGGATTCGGGTGAGGGGTTAAAAACAATAAATCAACAATCCCCCCCTACCCCCTTCGGGTACTTCCCCCTCAAGGGGGGCAGAAACACCTGTGCTTACCTGGGGCAGGTTCAGGGAAGGAGGTGCGCATGATCACCTTCGGAACTGATGTTGCGGATTTAATTTTACAGCGCACACTTTACGACAACACATTGGGCTTAAACAGCTCCATCGAGCGCATGACAAGCGGGTACAAGGTTAACCACGCAAAGGACAACGCTGCGAATTTCTCTATAATTACCGACTTAAACACCCAGATATCCTCTATGTTACAGGTACAGCAGAACGCAGAGGACGGGCTTTCGATGCTCCAGACGGCAGAAGGCGGTCTGGCGGAAATTGAAGAACTTTTGCAGCGTCTGCGTTCACTTGCGACACAGGCATCGAATGGTAATTATGGCGCAGAATCCCGTGATGCGATGCAGGCGGAAGCGGACGAGATAATCGAGCAGATAGGTCAAATCCGTGAGAATATGAAATACAATGGCTTGAATATGTATTACACACCGAGAGAAGAGGAGGCGGTAACGACTTCGATCGGCAATGCTGCCGTAAGCCGACTTGCGGGCGCTGCGAGGGTAAATTCTGCCCCGTCTGTGCAAAAAAATAATACACAAAGCAATACACAAAACAATTTAATCAACATGACATATATCCAAAACCCTGCCGGCGGGGGAATTTCCTCCGCTTCGGCTTCTTCTTATTCAACAACAAATACGCCCGGGGGTAAAATTAATACCACAAGTACCCAATCAACAAACAAAACAACGGCTTCCGCTCCTACGAGTTCCCAGAGTGCTGATACACCGAGTACCTTATCCCTAATCGAGGGTGCGGAGTCCTTCAATGGAAGCGAAACCCGTACAATTACAATTGACGGAGTAGAATATTCAGTTCAAAACAAATTGACAACAGCCAACGACCTATCATACACAAAAGACACTACAACAGGTGAGATAACCTTTCTGGGCTCCAATTTTACTATCCGCGGACAATTGGATGTTGCACATAATATGATTGTGAATGGTACTAGCAATCTGATTTATGGCGGCGATTTAGACGATATTATTACGATAGATTCAGGCGGCAGTGGTGTTAATGTTTATGGCGGAGCCGGTAATGATACATTAACTGCTAACGTTAGTATAATGAATATGTATGGTGAGGATGGGGATGATGTTTTAAATATTAATGCTGCATATATTACCACCTATGGAGGTGCTGGCAACGATGTGTTCAATATATCAACATATAAAGGCAGCTACTATGGTCAGGACGGAAACGACACATTCAACTTGCTGCATTCAAATCCAAACGTGATTATAGACGGAGGGAACGGTACAAATATTGTAACGGGAAATTTTGGCTCCAGTACAATAACAAATACAGTGAATGCAAACGCAGGAAATGTTTCCCTTGTCCGAGGAACAGAACAAGTTGTAAATATTAATGGCATAGATTACACAATGTCAACAACTTCTGCAACAGCAACTGTTACCTATAAAATTAATGATTCCGGACAAATAGAATTTACCGGAACAAGCGGTTCCGGAATTACAATAAAAGGTGATGAAAATAAAAGTCATAATGTCAGTCTGGTCTCAGGAATATCTTATTTTTACGGCGGCAATATGGGGGATACAATACAATCAGATGGTGCTACTGTATACTGCGGAAGTGGACATAATACTATAACGTCATTTTCTAGTGGCTATCTCTATTGTCAAGATGGCGACAATGATGTACTGACCGTAAGTTATTCCAATGTATACGGCGGCAGCGGAGTTAATAATGTTACTCTTAATACTTATTCACAGATTATTACCGAGAGCGGAACAATGAATGTAATATTGAGAAATTATAATAATATTGTGTACGGTAACGGTGGAAATAATACAATAATTAGTGACAGCGGTAATAATAATTTTATTTGCGGATTTGGAGATGCTGATAATGCTCAAGGGGTTCTTCTTGATCCGAGCGAAAGACAAAATGTTGTAATCAATGGTGTAAATTATGAGTTTTACAATAGAAATTCTAGACAAAATGCCATTTTGTATTCAACTAATCCTGTCACGGGAGAAGTCAGCTTTGCAAGCAGAAGTACAACAGTATACGGACAGGAAGATGTTGCACATAACGTAAACTTATATGGTCAAGGTTTGTATTTTTATGGCGGAAATCTGGAAGATACTATTTCAACTTTTGGTTACGGTAATACGATGTACGGTCAAGGTGGTAATGATACCTTAATTTTAAGTGGTTCAAACGGTAATAATGCATATGGTGGTGACGGAGATGATTTAATAATAAATACTACAGATTCATACTCTGCTATTTATGGCGAAGCCGGAAATGACACGATAAATATAAATGAACGATGCACAGCGACAATTAATGGTGGCGATGGTGATGACACCTACAATATCAACGCATCTGTAAGTAACTTACAAGACACCGGTGGAAATAATGTATATAACATAAACACCGATGGCGCAAATATTTCCGGAGGTTCAGGAAACGATACTTTCTATGTTACAGGAGATAATAACACGGTTTTAGGCGCAGGCGGGGATGATTATTTTGTCGTAGACGGAGATAACAACATGATAGACGGCGGAACGGGAAACAATTACTATATTGTAAACGGCTCCGGCACCAGTATGTCCAACGTAAGCCGTGACCCGAACGCCGGCGGTATCTCTTTTACTTACCAGGGCGAAGTCAAAACTTTTACCCTGAACGGCAAAACCTACACGGTTACTAACAACATTGCCGGTTCAAATATGCTCCAGTATTCATTAAACCCGAATACAGGAGTTATAACCCTTAATGGCTCCAATTTTAAAGTCGACGCCGCCGCAAACGAAAGCGCAATTCTTAACATCCGAGGCGACAACAACACAATTAACGGTAGTAATTTAGCCGACCGAATTACGGTAGAACAAGGTTCAAACAACATCATAAACGGTCTTTCCGGAAACGATAACTTAACAATGAATAGCGCCAACAACTCCCTAAACGGTGGCGACGGCGCAGACACAATAACCCTCAACGAGTCAACAAACCTCGCTGTCACAGGAGGAAACGGAAATGACACAATTACAGTAAACAGTGATAATAATACAAATAT
>CALURU010000027.1 GCA_944323255.1 Candidatus Gastranaerophilales bacterium | reverse complement strand
ATTAAAACTGCTGATGAACTGCAGGCAATGGAGAATGACCTGAATGGTAAATACATATTAATGAACGACATCGACCTGGTAGGGTACGACTGGGAACCAGTTGGGGCAAGTGAAAGCAATTCTTTTGCAGGAGAGTTGAACGGTAACGGATATGTAATAAAAAACCTTACAATCAGCAATCCTAATAAGGACTTTCAAGGCTTGTTCGGTTTTATATATTATGCTACAGTACAAAATTTAGGACTTGAAAATGTGAATATAGAAGGAGGTGACTATGTAGGTGCACTTGCCGGTGCGACGAGTCGTTACGGACAGAACTTATATTCAACGATTACTAACTGTTATTCAAGCGGCAATGTTTCAGGAGACGTTTCTGCCGGAGGACTAATTGGAACTTTCGCAGGAAATATGGCAAACTGTTATAGCTCAGCAGATATTCAGGGAGATTCTATGGTAGGAGGTCTTATAGGAGATTGTGAAGATAGCATTTTCACCAGTTGTAATACAACAGGAAATGTTACAGCAACAGGCAATTCTATTGGTGGGCTTATTGGTTATGTCTCTTGGGAATGTTCTTTAATAGATTGTTATACAACCGGTGATATTTACGGCAAAGATTGGATAGGCGGTTTGATAGGAGCCTCTTATGATAGTTCTCATATTACCAATAGTTTTGTTAGTGGTGATATTACAGGAAGCAGCTGCACAGGTGGTCTGATTGGTATGCTGCAGTATGACGGTGATATTAGTGATAGCTATTTTGGGGGTATAGTAACCGGACAGGATAAGACATCGACCGGCGTTTTAATAGGTGAATTCCGCTCTGATTATGGGGCTTCGCAAACTCTAACTCTTACACTAACAAATTGTACATATTACAGTTCATTAAATCCTGGAATAGCAATAATAGGGCATGACATCTACAATACTGATTTAAGCGGGCTTATTGATGGCGGTACACCACCATCCGAGTCCTCAGGAATTAATTTTCAAGCCGGTATCCATTCTGATAAAAGCTCACAAATATCACTAAGTTTAGGTTTTAATTTTTCTTTAACAATTGATGTTTCAACTTCATACGCAGCTCGTAATGCATTAGAACAAATCGACGAGATTTTATCCCAAATTAGCGCCAAGCAAACCGAATACGGTGCTGCATACAACCGTATGGAATCAGCGCTTGAGTCAATCGGGGTTTCAATCGATAATTTGACTTCGACACAGTCAACCATCCGTGATGCAGATATTGCGGAAGTTTCAAGCGAGTACATACAAATGCAAATCCTTCAACAAGCATCCGCAACACTTCTTGCGACTGCCAACCAGACGCCTTCTATCGCATTGCAGTTGTTGTAACCAGCTTTATTCAGCCCCTCACCCGCATTCGTAGCCTTCGCCTAACGGCTTACGCACGACTTCTCCCTCTCCCCAAAGGGGCGAGGAGGTAGAAAACAGTCGGTCCAACTTCCCCCCCCCATTTGTTGTTCTGGGACACTTCCTGCATAAATAGAGTGAGGGCAATGTCGGTAAATTTCTAGTGGTATTTTATCCTGCTTTATCTAAAGAAATGAATTGTTAAATTTTGTAACAATTTCTGTTAATAATGAAATTGCGTCGTTTTTATATACTTTATATATTTAAGTAAGACTAAGATGGGACAGATAAAATGACACCTTCACTTGGAATGTACAATTTAAATATGTATGGAAATTCCTGGACGGGACTGCTCCAGCAGGGTATGGGAATGCTCGGCGGCGGTTTTGGCGGCTTCGGCAGCTGCGGAATTTTTACAAACTGTTTTGGTGAAGTAAATTACGATGCTATGGCAGGTTATGGCGTTGCAAATGCTCTTCTTGGTGTTGCAGGACAGGCTATAAATAGTACTGTCTCACAAAAACGTGAAGCAAAAGCTGAATATCAGGATAACAAAGCTGAAATAGAAAAAATAGATGAACAAATTTCTGATTTGAATAATTTAAAGCCTGAAGAGGAAATTGATGCTAAGTATGATAAAAATATAACTGAAGCAAAAAATGAACAAAAAACAGCTAACGATAATTTAACAGCGGCAAAGCAAAGGAAAAGTGAGCTGGAAGCAAAACTTGCCACAGCCACAGAAGAAGAAAAGAAAACTATTAACCAACAAATAGAAGATTTAAAAATCGACGATCTCCAAAAAAAAGTTGACACATACAATGGAGATAAAACAGTTGAGGGCAGTGTAAAATGGCACGAAGCACAAAGAGATGCTGCAATAGAAGCAAAAAAAGCAGAAATCCAAAGACAAATAAAAGAACTTGAAGAGAAAAAAGCTAAATTAGAAAAAGCAGTTAATGATATTGATTTAGACAAGGCTGACGGTAAGAAGTTCCAGCGCACCAAGAAAGAAGATTTTGATGAGAAGTGGAATGAAGACGGAAGCATGAAAGACAATGTTGAATTCACTAAAGGCGACATGAGATATGCAATTGCAGGGTTCAGAAATGCTACAAGTGATGAAGATAAAAAATACTGGGCTAATAAAATAGCTACAATCTATAAAAACATGAACCAGAGTGACATCACAAGCGACTTTAAAGCCGCAAGAAAAATCGTTGATTCTTATGTAGATTAAAAATATTAACTTTTGTAACAAAAAGCTCCGAACCTGAAATCGGGGCTTTTTTATTTACTTTATATATATGTAAGATATAAAAACATAAGAGAAAAAAGATGGGTTACTATACAGAAATCAGTAAAAGTTCAACATACAGAGCAGAAGACACCGCGCTTTATAACAGAATGAACGGTGTAAGCGGGCACACTGCACTTGGTGTTATCGGGTCGCAATTAGCCCCGCAGCTTTTACAATTCACTATCGGGAAAATATTATCCGGCAGTGAAAAAACTGATAACGATAAAGAAACTGAAACACCGGAAGATGTTCAGAGAGAAGCACTTCAAAAACAACTTAAATCTGTTTTAAAAGAAATCGGTGCAGAAGATGAAAAAGGTATAAACAATGCGATATCTAAAGCTCAATCTGAACATGATACAAATATAAAGGCCGCTCAGGATGTTGTAGATAAATTTACAAACGGGACTGATGAATATTCTACTCAAATAGGTTCATTGCAAACGCAGCTCGCCGGTCTCACAACTGAAAATGACCCTGAAGGCAAACAAAAATCAAAAATTGAAGGTCAAATTAGAGAGTTAGAAACAAAACGTGAAAAGGCTTTAGAAAAAGCCAAGGCTAATTTGCAAGAAGTTAGGCAAAAAGAAGATACAAAACTCAATAATATTGTATTTAAAGCAGAAGAAGCAAATGCAATACTCGTGCAGCTGCAAAATTTGAATGCTATTAATGAAGCTGACAAAGAAACTTCTTATGATGCCGCACAGGAAGTTACTGATATGTCGAATTTTAATAAGGCAAGAGAAAAGTTTTTGAAGAATAAAACAAAAGAAAACGCAAAAGCTTTGCAGGAAGCTTATGAAGCAGTAGATAATAAAACAACTAAGGCTGCCTGGGATAAATTCCTAAAAAAAGAGGTTGAAAACGCTCTGAAAGCCGAATAAGCTCTAAAAAATTTACTACCCCATCTTACATCTTACTAAAAATTTTAGCCTGCATAATGCGGGCTTTTTTTTTTTGCAAAAAATAAAAAGCCGATATTTATGACCGGCTTTTTATTTTTAAAACTAACCTCTGATACCAAGTTCTTTAACGAGGCTTCTGTAACCTTCAAGGTTCTTTTCTTTCAGGAATGAAAGAAGTCTTTTTCTCTTACCTACCATCATCAAAAGACCGCGTTTTGTAGCAAAGTCTTTTTTGTTGGATTTCATATGCTCGGTAAGTTCAGAAATCTTTTGGGTTAACATAGCGATTTGTACTTCTGCGGAACCTGTATCTTTTGCATTAGCACCGAATTTTTCAATAATTTCCTGTTTGTTCTTTAAGTTCATAATTTTTCCTTTCTATTTTGCTCCTTAGCCGGATAAATTATTAAGGTCATAATGACTGTTGACCTTTACATTTACCCCCACCGGGCACGTACGAGTGTCATATCGGCTGTATGCACTCCACAAAGCTTAATATAAAATAAAAATATAGATAAATCAAGTGTTAATGCTGATTTATGAGATTTTGTCTTAATATTTTGTAATCAAAATTTAACAAATTATTAAGCAGGTGATTAAAAATATTTCTTAATTTGGTATGTTTATAGTAATATACGAAATATCGGAGGTAAGGATTTAAGAATGTCAGTAGTTTTGGAACAAAAACAAGGTTTAATTGCAGGTGATGGGCAGCTCCCTGTAAAAATGGCTCAATATGCTAAAGAAAACGGATTTGATGTCATTGCAATATCGCTTTCAAATGATAATTGTGCACAGCTTAAAAAGTATTGTTCCAAAGTGTATTCTTTCTGTCCGGGTGAGGTGCAAAAGATTGAGGATACCTTGAAGCAGGAAGGTATCAAGCAGATTACTTTTTTGGGAAAAGTAAGTAAAACAATTTTGATAAAGCGGCCGAAGTTTGATTCACGTGCTGTTGATTTTATTAAAAAAGCAATCAGGTTAAATGATGATAAAGTTATGCTGATGATAATAGAAGAGCTTGAAAAAATCGGGGTTACGATTTTAGATCAAACTCTTTTTATCAAAAATCTTATGATACCATCAGGTATTTTGGGAAAGGTTCAACCGACGCAGGAGCAGATTGATGATGTGAATTACGGCTACTGGCTTGCAAAAGAGACCGGAAAGCTTGATATAGGGCAGTCTGTAGTTATCAAGGATAAGATGGTAATGGCAGTAGAGGCGATCGAAGGCACGGATAAGTGCATTAAAAGAGGGTGCAAAATCGCAAAGAATCATTCCCGTGTTATTAAGGTTGCAAAACCTTCACAGGATAAAAGGTTTGATATTCCTGCAATTGGATTGAAAACATTAAAAACTATGAAAAAGTATAAGGCTGATCTTATAGCAGTAGAAGCAGGTGAAACAATAATCGTCGATAGAGAAGAGGTTATTAAGTTTGCGAACAAACACAATATTGTAGTAATGGCTATTTAGGATTATGAAAAAGGTTTTTATTATAACAGGTGAATATTCGGGAGATATTCATGCCGGGTGTGTGGCAGAAATATTAAAAAAACAGATGCCTGATATTGAAATAGAAGGTATCGGCGGTGAAAATCTTAAAAATGCCGGAGTAAAAATCTTTTGTGACCACTCAAAAATGTCAGGTTTCGGGTTTAGTTTGAAGATGGCATTAGAGCATCTTGAGTTAGAGAGAAAAGTTTCTGATTATATTTTAAACTCGTATAAGCCCGATTTAGTTTTGCTAGTTGATTACGGAACTTTTAATTTAAGGGTTGCGAAACGCTTAAAAGGAAGTGGGATAAAAGTTTTCCATTATATTCCGCCTCAGGTTTGGGCTAGCAGAAAGTGGCGTATTAAGGGAATTAAGAAGTATGTGGATGAGGTTCTCTGTATATTCCCTTTTGAAGAAGAAATGTACAGGCAGTATGGAATAAATGTTCATTATTGCGGACATCCGCTAATTAAGCAGTTGCCGGTGAAAGCCGATAAAGAAGACTTTTTTAAAAGGCACGGTTTAGATCTCAAACGTCCGCTGGTTTCTGTTTTCCCTGGTTCACGTCCATTAGAACTCCAGTTTTTTGCCTCAACTTTTATTAAGGCTGCTAAGAAATTACAAAAGCTGCATCCTGATATACAATTTTGTATATCACATGCGCCAAATTTAAATGATAATGTTTTTGACAAATATATTCATGATACTGATTTTAAAGTAATAAAAGGTGAGAATCAGGCGCTGTTAAGTGTTTCCGACTCTCTTATATTAGCCTCAGGTACGGTTGCTTTGGAGGCAGCTTTATATAAAGTTCCGATGATTATTGGATATAAAGGTCCGTGGGTTTTGTATTTAATATACCTGCTTGTACGTTGTATAAAAAAAGTTTCGCTTCCAAATATCATAACGGATATGGATATTGTGCCGGAACTTATTCAGGCGAAGTTTAATGTTGAAAATATATGTTATGAGACTGAAAAAATTCTTTATGATAAGAAGTATCGTGAGGAATTTATTGAAAAGTTAGGGAAAGTAAGAGAAAAGCTTTCTGCAAAGTATTCTGCAAATGAAGCTGCATGTGAGTTATTAAAGGCTTTGCGCTAAAAAGAAAAGCCCGGATTACCGGACCTTTTAAAATTTCTACAACCTTTTCTAACCTTATATATATAAAGTAATTTTGTTTTAAAAAGTTGCCTATTTTTCGTTAAGAAGATAATTTCTTGCACAGTCGAGCATTGAGGTTACAAGACCGGAATTTGCATAGATATTCATTCCGGCTGATTCAAGAACCTGTCTGATTCTAAGCTCCCACATATTATAGATTTCTTCATCAGGAATATTAAGCGTTTTTCCTATCATTTTTAGTTCTTTGAAGTCGATAGGAATCGGCAACGCTCCTCTTAAAATATCAACCACATCAATACGTTTTTTGCGTGGAAACGCCTTCAAGAAAGATACTACAGAAAGCTTGTTTTCCTTAATATAATCTTTTAAAGTTTCAACTGATTCATCAATGAGAATTGGCTCTTGTGGTATACGATATTCAGAAAACTCCTCAGGGTTAATGTCCATAACTGTTGCAATTCTCTCAATTGTAGTACCTCTGGTAGAGAAGGGAACTGTTTCATCAATAAGGTTGTATACATAAGATAAAGTAACACCTATCATTTCTGCAAAATCTCTTTTGTGCAGGGAATTTTTTTCTAAAAATTTGGCAACTTTTTCAGAACTTTTTTCAGGAATTATTTGTTTCATATTTATTACCTCGCAAAATTTTTTGTCTATGATTTGGTTAACTATACGATAATGTATTGTAAAATTTTTCATAACCCTACTTTAGATAACCACCAAGCCAATTTCTATTAGTTTTAAAATAATAAGTTCCGGCTGTGGTATACTTGTTTTATGAGATTATTGAGACTAGGGCTTAAAAATTATCGGAATTGCACGGACTTGAATCTGGAGTTGAAGAGTCGAAAAACCCTTATTATAGGAAAAAATGCACAGGGAAAAACTAATATTTTAGAAAGTGTGTATTTCTTATCAGACCTAAAAAGTCCGAGAACTTCAACAGTAAGTGATCTGATTCAGTTTGGTAAAGAAGGGTTTCAACTGTCTGCCACGGTAGAAAAAAATAATACGGAGATTGATCTTGACTATTCTCTGGGTCTTGATAAGAAAAGAATAATTAAGGTCAATCAGGTTAAAACTACTCCAAAAAATTTTAAGTCTGTAATCAAGACTGTTTTATTTTCAACAAAAGATTTATTACTGCTGCGGGGCGCTCCGCAGGATAGAAGAGATTGGCTAGACAGAGCTATTTCGCAAATCTATCCGGCATATGATGAGAGGCTTTCTAAATATGAAAAAATAAGAATACAGAAAAATAATCTTTTGAAATCCGAATGTATTGATGAAGCTTTGTTAGAAATTTTTAATGAGCAGATGACAATAACGGGTGCTAATATTATATTTTTGAGAAAAAAATTCTTGAAAGAAATTTCTAAGATAGCGGCAAAAAAACATAATATAATTAGTACGACTGAAGAATTTAGTTTAAATTATACATGTCCTTTCGATGAGATAAATGATATAAGTGAGTATTTGAAACAGCAGCTGGAGGAGAGACATGGTGAAGAAATTGCCCGTCATCAGGCATGTGTAGGTCCGCATAGAGATGATATAGAATTTAAAATTAACGGTTTGGATGCTGTTAAATTTGCATCACAAGGGCAGCAGAGAACTCTTGTTCTTTCGCTTAAATTGTCGGAATTAGAAATAATACGTGAAAAGACGGGATTCTCGCCAATTCTTTTATTGGATGACGTACTTGCGGAACTGGATGAGACAAGACAAAATTATCTTCTTAGATCCATAGAAGACGATACTCAAACAATTATTACTTCAGTAGATACAGTACTTTTTGAGGAAGAGTTTTTGCAGGATGTGGTAATATATAAAATAGAAAATGGAGGGCTTGTAGAATGATTTTGATTACCGGAGGAGCCGGATATATAGGCAGCCATCTGGCTATGGTTCTTTTAGAAAAAGGAAGGGATATTGTTATATTTGATAGTCTGGAGCTTGGGCATATTGAGATAATCAATATATTAAAAAAATATGGCAATGTAAAATTTATTCAGGGTAATTTAAAAAAATTGGATGATATAAGAGGGGCATTTCTTGTAAATAAAATAGATTCAGTTGTTCATTTTGCGGCATATTCTCAGGTGGCGGAGAGTGTTAAGAATCCACAAAAGTATTATTATAATAATGTATATGGGACTTTAAATCTTTTGAATGCAATGATAGAATTTGGAGTCAAGAAGGTAGTTTTTTCTTCTACGGCTGCAACATATGGTGAGCCTGAATATGTTCCGATTGATGAGAAGCATTTACAGAGACCTATTAATGCTTATGGCAGTTCAAAGCTTACTGTTGAAAAAATTATGGATGATTATGACAGGGCGTATGGTCTAAAATCTGTAAGGCTGAGATACTTTAATGTAGCAGGTGCCGACTCAAAATCAAGAATTGGCGAGTGGCATGAGCCTGAAACTCATTTGATACCTAATATTTTAAAAGCTGATGAGACCAAAATATTTAAAATGTTCGGCGATGATTATGATACTCCGGATGGAACTTGTGTAAGAGATTATATAAATGTAGAAGATTTGGCAGATGCGCATATTAAGGCTCTTGAATACTTGAATAACGGCGGTGGTACAGATTATTTTAATCTTGGTACCGGAAACGGAAACAGTGTAAAAGAAGTTTTTGATGCCTGTGAGGAAGTTTTAGGCAGAAAAATTCCGTTAGAAGTTTGTCCGAGAAGAGATGGAGATCCTGCAAAACTTGTAGCAGACAATAAAAAAGCTCGCAGTATTTTAGGCTGGAAACCTGAAAGGAGTCTGCTTGATAGTATTAAAACTGCTGAAGCCTGGGAGAAATCTTTGCAAAAAATAAAATCCGGAATTATTCTGTAGGTTCATCCGTGATATAAGTTGCATCAAATTTGTAAGCTTCAAAAGTTCTTGAAAAATACTGCGGCGGAAGCCCTGCTTTTTCTTTTAGAGAATTTAAGAAAATTTCTCTGTCAGGTAGCTGTTCCCATACAACCGGCAGATAAACTGCACGCTTGTCACGTTCTATTATTATGATTCCGTGAGGGTAAATTTTTGATAACAAATCTCTCTCGTCTTTAAAGTTTATTCTTTCGATAGAAGAAAGTATTGATACAGAAAACGTAAGTTTATCCAACTCTTCTGGAGTAAGCGGATTAAATCTGGTGTCTTGAAATCCTGCATTTCTGGCATTGTCAATGATATCTAGAATAAGTGGTTTGGTTGGATAAATTGAGCCGATACATCCTCTTAATTTGCCTTCATATTTGATAGTTACAAATGATGCTCCAAATTCGGTCAAGACTGTCGGAATTTGACGTGGAATAAATTCTTCATTATTTAAAGCCGAAACAATGCTAGCTCTTGCTGTTTTTAATACGTAGTCAGAATAATATTTCTCAATAAATTCATTTCTTGTATCAGTGTATAAAAACCAGGAACCATATCCGACAACTCTGTCTTTGTCATTACTAATATCGCCGGAATTGTACATTTCTGCCCTTATCATAGTGCAGTCATTATTATTGGCAAATTCAACCAGCCCTTTTATTCCGACCAGTCCGCAGGCTTGAGCGGCTTCCAGAAAATCAATTTTACCGGTTTCAATTATAGTTGCCGTATAAGTATCTATTTGCCTGCATTGCTGCTGGGAATAGAAATGGCTTAGATCCGAAGAAATTATAAACGATGAATTTTCCCAGTATGTAGAAATTAAGTCGGTAATTAACCTATGATCACAGTTTCCTGTTAAAACAGGTATAATCCTTATTTTGCGTCCTATTTTTTTTAGATTTTTTACAAAATCAGCCGCACTTTGCCTTTGAGGGTAAAAAAGATTTTGAAGGAATGGAAGCTGTACTTCAATAGCGTGTTCTTTTTCAAAGATTTCATTATCAACCGTACATGGAAACTTTTCGGCAATTTCTTTGATAAGCCTGTTATTAACTTCTATGTTACCCAGTGGAGTATCAAAAAAAGTGTATTCCGGAAGTGCAATATTATTAAAACTTGTGTGGTGCGAAGGCGCAATAATGAACACATTTTCACTCGGTTCGAAATATTGAAACCCTGCCATAGCAGCATGTCCGGAATAAACATAGCCGGCATGAGGAACTATGATGGCTTTGCTTCTGTAGTCAACACCAACAGGCTGTTTGTATGAATCTAATAATTTATTGAGTTCTTCCGGCGAGTCCGGATAAAATATTCCCGCAAAATCAGGTTGTTTATTCATAACGTTATTATAAAATAATTTTCATACAATAGCAAAAAAAAATTTTTACGTGATTTATAGAGAATATGCGAATAAACAATTTAAGTAAAACCAATTTTCAAGGTTATAAAAACGTCATACATAATGATATTAGTCAGGACAACCTGCGATTTACCTTTTTATCAATGCAGTTAAATGATGAAGGTGTAAAGGATTTGACTGAATTAAGAAAGATTCAGGCAATGCAGGAAATTGATTCAAATAGTGATGTTTTGACAGTTTTTTATTCTAAAAAACCTGGGGTAAAGGAGTACTTTGTATTCAATGACAGAGCAATGTTTTCTGGTGAAGAGTTAAGAAATTTGTGGGAAAAATATGGCAGTTTACCTGCATACAAAGCAGAAGAAAGAGCTGCATTAAAGGTATACAAATTGGTAGCAAGTTTAACCCGCAGAATGTTTCATAATGGACTTTCTGTGACAGATAATGCATTTCCGCATGTTGTACAAGAAACTATGGAATCTTTTATGAAAATTTTTGCGTCCTCGCCGTCTAGTGTATTTCAGATGCTTCAGGAAAGCATTGTTGAAAACAAACAATTGGAAAAAACGGCTTTTTTCATAAATGATATTGTTCGCAAAAACATGCAGATATTTTTTAAATAGCTAGAGTTTTGAAGTTACTTCTTTAAGATATTGGCGGATTGCTGAGGTAATTATTAGATCAGGTTCAGAGGCGCAAAGTTCATCTAATATAATAACACCTTTTCTTGTCTCACCGGATTGTATATAGAGTAATCCGAGCATAATTTTGTCATAAGGGTTTTGGCTGGCGCTCAATTCCTTTATTTTAGTTTTTACTATGCCAAGCTTGTTATAACAATCAGTGAGGTTAAGGTAGTATTTGAAATTAAGCCCGTAAAGCTTTATTGCATCTTCAAAGCAAATTCTTGCCATCTCAGGGTATCCTATAAAATCGTAGGTCTCACCCAAATTGTTCTTAAAAATAGCGGTAGCCTGCGTATTTGGACTAAGCTGGATTGCTATTTTAAATTCTTGTATTGCAGCATAATATATTCTGTCTTTTAGGTAGTTTAATCCTACATTATTGTGATAAAATGCGTCCTTTTCTGCATCAATAGTGTATCTGTACGGTTTTTTGTATGCAGAACAAAGGACTAATACTAATAATAGCAGAACAGAGACTATTCTTTTCATAGCAGATCTATTTCCAAACCTTCATAGGCAAAAACAGCATCTTCTGTAGCATATTCTTCTGCCAGAAGATCAAGTTTTTCGTCATTGTATCCCGGATCGTAGTGGAAATATACCAGCTTTTTAGCGCCGACTTGCTGCTTGCAATCAAGTGCCATTTCAAAAGTAGAATGTCCGAAGCCTTGTTTCGGAACGTATATGCTTAAATAGTCTTCTGTAGAATATTGAGCATCGTGTATTAACAAATCACAACCTTTTGCAAACTTGATAAGCTTTTTATCTCCCCCCGGATAGCTTTCCTTATCCGTAGCGTAAACAAGAGTTTTCCCTTTATATGCGATTTTGTAAACAAAAACGCCGTTTTGCGGATGTGCATAAGATTTATAACAGGTGATTACGACATCATCCTCCGTGTAATCTCCTTCTTTTAATTCGTTAACACGAACGACTCTTGGCATCTCTCCATGCTTGAATATAACGTAATTTGTTTCATTCAAATCCATGATTTTTAAATCAGCTGCAATATCGCCTAAATCCAGCGGGAATGACTTTGTAAATAATATTTTGGAAAGTTCATTTTCCAGTGTCTCGTTATAATTTACACCGCCAAGCATACACATTCTGGTAGAAGCCAGATGGCAAGGTCTGAAAAACGGAAATCCCTGAATATGGTCTAAGTGTATGTGGCTCAAAAGAATTGTGCACTTAACCGGAGTCCTGTCTGTAATTGTAATTCCGGATTCTATATATTTGTGCATAAGCTCGTTTCCAAGACTTATTAAACCAGTTCCGGCATCAAGTATTATTAAATGATCTCCTGCATGAACTTCAACGCAAGCAGTGTTGCCTCCATATTTTAAGAAATTTTTGTCTGCAACGGGATAGCTGCCTCTAACACCTCTAAATTTTATTTTAAATTCGTTCATTTAATTTTTCCTTCCTAATTTAAAAGTTGCGTTTCTGTCATTTTCATCCCCGTATAGTTTTTCGGACCCCATAAGTCTGAGTTTTGATCGGGATTGAATATCTTTCAGGTTAGTTTCTTTTAAATAAACATCAACAAGTGTTCTGTTTTTGTTGGAATTTATATTAATAACCCTGAAAGCGTTCGGATAAGTAACAAGAGACGGGCAAGAAATTACCAGCATATTTTCATCTTGTTTAATTTTTACTCCGTGGTAGTGACCTTGCAGGACTACAAGCGGATATTTGTGTGTTTTTAACAATTTTCTGACTTCATATTCATTTAGCAATTTATGATTAGAACTTGAATACGGTTCTATTATCGGAACATGTGTACAAACAACTATTGTGTCTTTTGGATGGTTTTCCAGTTCTTCTTTCAACCAGAGAAATTCTTCATTAGAAATTTCGCCGTTTGCCGTAAGTTTATAGTCAATTATAGAATCCAGACAAATCACCCGAAAACCTTTTTTGGGGGTGAATGCATAGTAAATGTTTTTTTGTGTCATATTTTCATTGTTATTTGCCAGTATTTCAAGAAATTTGCGTTTAGTTAACGGTCCGTCAATACTGATATCATGGTTTCCATCAATTGCATACCAAGGATACATAAGTTTATTAGCATGTGTTGTAAATTTCTCTAATTCGCTAATCTTAGGGTAGTTAATTAAGTCTCCTGTAAACATGACAAAATCATAAGGTCCGGAAGTGTTAATCTGAAAAATTACGTCGTCCAGCAAATCTCCGGAGCGTTTGAGAAATTTATATGAGGTATTTTCTTCAAAAGATGAAAAATGGGCATCGCTTACCTGCGCAATTCTAAGGTTATTATTAGCAGCAGTGCATACTTGAGAACCTATGGCACAGGCAATCAATATTGTTAAAATAAAATTAACAACCTTTGAAAAAAAAGATTCTTGTTTCTTTTTCTTATGATTTTTCATCATTTATTAATGATAATGTATATCAATAGTATAAGTCAACGGTATAATATATGAATTTTGCTGTTATTATAATAAATTTATAATAAATTTTTAGATTTTTGTAAAAAATGTTTAGTCTGAAATGTCCTTATTGCTATTTTCAGTCATTTCTCTTCTAAAAGAGCAGGTTTTATTTGAACAAACTTCATAAAGACCATTTTTGGTATTTTTCTTAACTAACAGTTCTCCGCATTCAGGGCAAACATTTCCTGTTGGCTCATCCCACAGAGCATAAGAACACTCTGGATATCTGTTGCAGCCAAAAAAGATTTTACCGTACTTTGACTTTTTCTCAATAATAGTACCTTCTCCGCATTTCGGACATTTTACGCCGGTTGAACGTACATATTTCTTACGGTTTTTACATTCTTTGCATTCCAAATACTTGCCGTATGGTCCTACTTTCATGACCATTTCGCCGCCACATTTTTCGCATTTTTCATCAACTACGGCTTCTTTATTTTCGCCGTCAACACTGTCTAATTCGACACTGTTATTAAGTGAGATTATTGTTTTACATTCAGGATAACCTGAACATCCCAAAAACTGTGTTCCGAAACGACTTGTTTTTACAAGCATCACCTTGCCGCAATTTGGACATTTTTTATCGCTTTCTATTACAACTCTTTGTCCTGTTTTCATGACAGAATTTACAACTTCCATAAACGGAGTGTAAAATTCCTTCAAAACAACATTCCAAACAGCTTTCTTTTCGGCAATCAGGTCAAGCTTTTCTTCCATGCCGGCAGTGAATTTGTAGTCCATAATGTTCGCAAATTGGCTTACAAGCTGTTTACATACTGTTCTTCCAAGAAGTGTCGGAACTAGAGCTTTATCTTTTTTCTCAACGTACTTTCTTGTCTGAATAACGGTAATTATTGTTGCATATGTAGACGGGCGTCCAATTCCGTGTTCTTCAAGTGCTTTAACAAGAGAAGCTTCATTATACCTTGGAGGCGGCTGGGTAAAGTGCTGTTTCGGATTGATTTCTTTACACTTAACCTTATCACCCTGCTCAAGGTCAGGAATCTTTGCGTCAGCCTCTTTTTCATCTTCTTCCGCATCATTATAAAGCTTTAAAAAACCGTCGAAAAGAATCTTGCTTGTACCGGCTTTAAGGTTATAATCGCCGGCTTTAATATCAATTGTTTTATTTGCAATCTCTGCTGCCGCCATCTGTGATGACATAAATTTATCCCAGATTAGTTTATATAATTTATACTGGTCTGAGGTTAAATACTGTTTTATGCTTTGAGGTGTTCTTTCCGGGTAAGAAGGTCTGATAGCTTCGTGCGCATCCTGAACATTTTGTTTGCCTTTTACATAAACATTTGTCGTAGGCGGATAATATTTTTCACCGTAGTTATTGATAATAAAATCTTTTGCCATCTGGTGAGCATCATCTGAAATTCTGACGCTGTCGGTTCTCATATAAGTGATTAAACCGACCGGAGTGCCATCTATTTCAATACCTTCATAAAGCTTTTGCGCCACCTGCATTGTCTTTGAAACGCCGAACCCGAGCTTTGAACTCGCTGCCCTCTGAAGAGTAGAGGTTATAAAAGGCGCTGTCGGCTTTCTTTTGGTTTCTTTTTTAGTGACTTTTTCTACAATGAATTCCGTATCAGAATTCAGCAAATACTCTTTAATTTTATTCGCCTCTTCCTCATTGTTGATCTCAAGTTTCTTATTTTTGTATTTATTTACCTCTGCTTCAAACAGCTTTCCGTCTTTGTCCATAATTGTATGGATAGACCAGTATTCTTTCGGAACAAAAGCCTCAATTTCTTCTTCTCTTTCACAAATCATCCTGAGCGCAACTGATTGAACCCTGCCGGCAGAAAGTCTGTAATTCCCGAGCTGTTTCCACAATACGGGTGATAATTTATAGCCTACAAGCTTATCAAGAATTTGTCTGGTCTGCTGGGCTTTAACTTTATCCATATCAATCTGTCTGGAATGCTCTACCGCATATTTTACAGCTTTTGGAGTAATCTCATTAAATTCGATTCTGTAAACCTTGTTATCAGGCACATCAAGAAGCTCTCTAACATGCCAGGCAATAGCCTCTCCCTCTCTGTCGGGGTCGGATGCAAGATAAACTTTATCCGAACGCTTTGCAAGATCATTCAATTTGGTTACAACTTTTTTCTTCTCCGGAATAATAACATAAGTTGGTTTAAAATCATTATTTACATCAAATCCCAGAACGTTATCAGGAAGATTTCTGACATGCCCGAAGCTTGCTTCTATCTGGTATCCGTCGCCTAAAATCTTCTTAATTGTTTTAGATTTTGCAGGAGACTCAACTATTACTAGCGCTTTTTCTTTTTTTGATTTTGTTGTCTTTTTCTCAGCCGCTGCAGTTGTCATAATTTTTTGTACCTGTCACCTTCCGTTTTTTCCACCAAACCTTCTATTTCCATCATTGTTAAGGTTGTTAAAAGACTCTCTGTATCAAGTTTTGTAACTCCCTGTATTTCATCAAAACTTCTCGGCTCAACTCCTATTATATCAAAAATTAATTTTTGTACAGAGGATAGCGGTGAATCTTGGGGTAAATTTTGGGATAAATCTTGGTGTAAATTCATATTCGATAAATTTACTTCAGATTTTCTCTCCCAATTAAGGATATTTAAAATGTCATCACCTGTGGTGACTATGTTTGCGCCATCTTTTATTAATTTATAAACCCCTTCCGTATTTGTATTATTTATAGCTCCCGGAATACACATCAACTCTCTGCCCTGTTCAAGTGTAAGGTTTGCTGAAATTAATGCTCCGCTCTTCAGCGCAGCTTCCCCGACAACAGTTCCATATGACAGACCGGTGACGATTCTGTTTCTTTGCGGAAACCTGAATTTGATTGGCTCAAATGTAGGATAATACTCTGTAACAACGGCTCCGCATCCGTTTTCAATCTGTTCATACAAATGCTTATTTTCTTTAGGATAGGTAAAGTCAAAACCGCTTGCTATAACTCCTATAGTTTTTAAATTATTTGCAATAGCGCTTTCATGCGAGATAGAATCTATTCCGGAAGCAAGCCCGGAGACAATACAAATATCCGTTCCTGCTAAGTCTTTTATGACTTTCCTTACCCCTTCTTTTCCGTTAAAGCTGGCTCGTCTTGAACCGACAAACGCAACTGTCTTTTCCAGATTACAGCAAAACAAGTCGCCCTTATAATACAAAGTCATTGGAGGGTTGTAAATTTGAGATAACATATATGGATACTTTTTATCGTCAAAAGTAACTATATTAATGTTACGCTCTAGGAGCTCTTCATAAACTTTATCCGGGTTAATGTTTTTTCTTTTTTCAATAAAATTTTCAGTCTTTTTTACACTCAAACCTTCTATCTGTTTTAAGTCATCTAAATTCGCATTAAAAGCAGTCTCTATATCTCCAAAATAATTATAGAGTTTCTGAATAAATGTCGAATCTAATTGCTCTATTGCAGAAAAAGCTACCCAATACTTTGTATTCATAAATCAATCTTATCATAAATTGATAAAAGTTTTATCAATCCAAATCGTACTTTAACATCGAAACTACTTTAACTCCTGTATTTTCGATTTTTTCTTTCCCCTTCAGCGGTTCTAATTCTATAATAAATGCGGCTGCCACTACCTGCGCACCTGCTCGTTTAATAAGATTGCAAGCTGCAACTGCAGTGCCGCCTGTCGCCAGTAAATCATCTATTACAAGCACTCTGTCGCCTTCTTTAACAGCATCGGAATGCATTTCAATAGTGTCAGTTCCGTATTCTAGTGAATATGTTTCTTTTATTGTTTCAGCCGGAAGCTTATTTGGTTTTCTTATTGGAATAAAACCAACTTTAAGCTTGTTTGCAAGTGCAGCTCCAAAGATAAAACCACGGGATTCTATCCCGGCAATATAATCTATTTTTTCATCCTTAAAATTTTCTGCCAGATACTCTATGCATAAATCAAAAGCCTTAGCGTCTTTTACAATAGTTGTTACATCCAGAAACAAAATTCCTTTTTTAGGGAAATCCGGGACTTCTCTTACATGTTCTCTTACATATTGTAATTTTTCGTTATTCATACTATTTATACCTCGTAATTATCCAATAAAATCTGAAATTTCTGCTACCAACTCAGGTTCTTTTTCCGAACCTTTTTCTTGCTTAGATTCCGGTTTTTGCCCCTGACATAGCCCGGCACATTGTGACTCTTCCGCCATTAAGCCATGGGCTGTTTTCCCCCAGTTTAAATCTTTCTTGCAGAATAATATTTTACCACAAATAAAAAGTTCCATAGGAAACCATATAATTAAAAAGTAAACTGTTGTTTCCAAAGCCTGTTTTAATGCGCTCATTCTTTTTATATGATCATACTTTCTTAAACTGTATCTGATTGCAAAAATAAATCCTAAACCGACTACCGATGAAACAACCAGAGATGACCACAAAACATTATGCAAACTGTATGGATCTATCTTGTCTGTTAGAAGTTTTACAACTCTAAAAAATACTTCCATCATAAACCACAAAGGCATTATAAACTGTGTAATATAAATTGCCATGTCAAGCCGTGCACGCAAAGACATTTTTTTAGATTTCATTGCCTCAAAAAAGTATTCTAAATACCGTCTAATCGTACCTTCAAGCCATCTTCTGCGTTGACGGAACAATGGTTTTATAGAAATAATACCCTCTTCATAAACAATTGCATCAGGGCAAAAACGTACATCCCATCCTTTTATATGCAGTCTGGTTGACATATCCAAATCATCCGTAATTGTATAATTATTCCAACCATCAATGTCTTCCAGTGCCTGACGCTTTATAAGCTCTCCGTTGCCCCGAAGCTCTACAGCTCCTTTTACAGCATCACGCCCAACCTGCAAATACGTGTCCAGTGTATACTCGTTGTTCTGGCATCTTGTCAAAAAATTAACATCTTTGTTTCGGATAATTTTTCTTGCTTGTACAGCCCCCACATCGGCAGGTTCTAACTTAGGTATAAGCCTGTTTAAAAAATCAGGCTCAACTGTAGCATCAGCATCAAAAACAAGAATAGCGTCTCCCTTGGCTAATTTAAATGCATCATTTAAGACTGCTGACTTGCCCGGAAACGCACTTTGTTGACGTATCAATGTCTTTACATTTTCATACTTCCCTTCAAGCCCCCGAATTACTTCCGCTGTGCCATCCGTACTTCTGTCATCAATAACTATAACTTCAAATGAAGGATAAGTCATTTTCAAAATGTTTTCAACAGTATTAGCAATAACAAACTCTTCATTATGAGCAGGGATTAATACAGATACGTATGGTTTATAATCTTCATTTACAACCGGAGGATGTTTTTTTAGCTTTCTCTTCTGATACTTGGTTGCCGCAATTGAATACAGCCCATACGTTACCATACACACACATAAAATAACGAAACCCACAATTGTATTTACGTAATTTTGAAATACATATAAAAATACGCCAAGACACGATAGTATTATAAATAGAAGTATTCTTTCTCTCATAATCTCCCCAGCATCAATTAAAATTATACCAAAAACATTAACAGTTGTTACAGTTTAACGATTTTTTTTAACTCAATTTTACAATTCTTAACAATTGAGGGTAAAAAAGGCAATTTTTTAAATGTTAAATACTTTATATATACATAAGAGATATTTAAGAGAGGACGAAAGATGTTATT
>CALURU010000026.1 GCA_944323255.1 Candidatus Gastranaerophilales bacterium | reverse complement strand
GTCATTAATAATAAACAAAAGAAGAAAGAGTATCGGTAGGCACGGTCACGCTTTGCCCATCCTACAAGCTGCCCGACCTCAATCTTAAACTTATTATAACCCGTTGAGCTATTGACAGGAAATAACCTGTGGATGTATACTTTTAGTATTATGAAAAATCTACATTTTGAATTAACAAACAATTCATCCTCCTCCTGCTCCAAGTTTCAATCGGGACTTGAGTAGTTTTGGTATGTAGTTTTTCATATATAACAAAATTTGCAATATAAAAAGTCCCGTTTGATTAAGACGGGGCTTTTTTAATGCAAATTATATGACTTGGAAAGGACAATTAATGAAAGTAAACAACGTAAATAGCAATGTAGGGTTTAGAGGTCCGTTAGACGGAATGGTAACTGGTGTTTTAAGAACTTGTGATATGAATGAGATGGTAAATGCCGTAGGACTGGATGTCGGGGCAATGGTTATACCAAGAGCTTACTACGACACAAAAGCCAGAAATGAATTTGCCGGTGCAGAAACTTTTATCAGAGAAATCAGCGGAACTTTTATTAACTGCCTTTCTGCAGGTTTGTTTGCGATGGGAATTTCTAAAATTGCATCAAAAAGAGTTCAACCTGAGGTTAAAATCAACCCTGACAGCTGGTACTCTCAGGAATCTCTGGAAACTTTAAATCAGGCGTGGAAAAAAAGCGGAAATGTTGATAAATATTTAAAAACGGTTCTTGAGAATATTTCTGGAAGAGACGGAAAAGAGATAAACCGTTTTAAAGACATTAACTGGAAAAAAGTTGAATGGATTGATGAAGAACGATGGGACAAAATTATATGGGATAATCCTGAATATAAGGGAATACAGGATGATTTAAAAACGGAGAAGGGGTTTGTAAAGACTTTAAAGAAACTTATAAAAGATGAAAGTATTACAAAAGATGACAAAAAAGCAGCACTTTCTATTGTTGAAAAGCGTCTTGCAAATGCTCTCGGCGCAGAGCGTGATACAGAATTGAATATCGGGAGTCATAAACTTTCCGCTAAGCTTGAAAATATTTTGCGTGATACGCACGATATGGCAAAAGATATTTTTACAAAGAAAAATGCAGCGGAAATCGAAAGTGCCGTTAATAAAATTTCACGAGTGAATAAAATCAAAGCTTTTGGAGCAATAAGCGCTTCTTGCATACTCGGTTTAACAAACCAGTGGTTAAACAGAAAAATTACCGAAAAAAGAACCGGTAAGAAAGGTTTTGTCGGTGATGTTGATTACACTTCCGCAACAAGGTGCGAACAAAAGAAAGACAATTTTCTCTTACTCAAAAAAGTTGGAGCAAGTGCTTTAATGGCAGGCATGGTATTCAGCGTTATGGGAGTAAAAAATTTCAAACAGTTTGCGAAAAAGCTTGAATTTACAGGTCCTGTAACCAGCGGTAATGCTATTAAAACTGTTTATGCGGCAAATATTATAGGAAGATTTATGGCTGCGGATAACGGTACAGAACTTAGGGAATCAATGACCAGAGATTATTTAGGATTCCTGAACTGGCTTGTATTTGGCGGATTTGCGGCGAAAGGCGTAGGAAATCTTCTGGATAAAAAAGGCAAAGATTTATTTAATTATAAAAAAGAAGGCAAAGGCTTGAAACACTGGCTTAATGATATGAGCCTCAAAACCCATAATGAAGTCGCTGCAAAGGGTACCGCTTTTGCAAAGAAAAATATGTGGAAACTCAATCTTGCACACGCTTCCGGTATTGCATATTCAGCCGTAACTCTCGGGCTTTTGCTCCCAATGATGAATGCAAAAATTACCGAAAACAGAGCTAAAAAGAAAATATAAAAAATTTCCTTTGATGTATAATTAATTTATATGTGAAGTAAAGGGATTAATTATATGCTAAAAGGAAATGAAATTAGAAAGTTATATTTAGATTATTTTAAAGATAAACATCAGCATACTGTTGTGGAAAGTTCAAGCCTTGTGCCTGACAATCCGACAGTATTGTTAACAACGGCGGGAATGCTGCAGTTTTTGCCGATATTTTTAGGAATTCAAAAATGTCCTTATGATCCGGCCAGAGCGACTTCCTGCCAGAAATGCGCACGTGCGGGCGGAAAGGATTCCGATATTGAAAACGTCGGAAGGACTCCTAGGCATCACACCTTCTTTGAAATGCTAGGAAACTTTTCTTTTGGCGATTATTACAAAAAAGAAGTTATTCCGTGGGCGTGGGAATTTGTAACAGAAGTTTTGAAACTGGATAAAGACAGACTCTGGATAACTATTTTCGAAACAGATGATGAGGCTTACGAAATCTGGAGAAGCATAGGTGTTCCTGCTGAACGTATTAAAAGAAAAGGTAAAAAAGATAATTTCTGGGGACCTCCGGGAGCTTCGGGTTCTTGCGGACCTTGCTCTGAAATTCACTATGATTTAGGCGAAGAATACAAGTGCGACGATCCTAGAGGATGCGGAATTGATACCTGCGAATGCGACAGATGGGTTGAAATCTGGAATCTTGTATTCACAGAGCTTTATCAAGATGAAGAAGGAAATCAGTCACCTTTAGAGAAGAAAAACGTTGATACCGGCATGGGACTTGAACGTATTGCAATGGTTTGTCAGGGCGTGGCTTCAACATTTGAAACTGATTTATTAAGACCGATTCTGGACAAAGTTTCTGAAATGAGCGGAGTTCCTTACAAAAAATCAGAGAAAACCGACATTTCCCTGAGAATTATCACAGACCACGCAAGGTGCGTTACTTTCCTGATTTCTGACGGAGTTATTCCTGGAAATGAAGGCAGAAGCTATGTTTTGAGAATGATTTTAAGACGTGCACTAAGACACGGAAAAATCCTCGGAATGGAACTTCCGTTCCTGTATAAGCTTGTGGATGTAGTTGTAGATAATTATGGCGAAGCTTATCCGGAACTTGTTAAAAACAAAGCTAAAGTCATTGACGTTATCAAAAAAGAGGAAGAAAGATTCGCTAAAACTCTTGATCGCGGGTACAAAATGCTTGAAGAATTTATTTCCGAAAAGAAAGATATCGACGGCGAAGGCGCTTTCAAACTCTATGATACATACGGATTTCCGTTTGAACTTACAAAAGAAATCGCTTCAGAAAACGGCTTAAAAGTTGATGAGGAAGGATTCAAGGCTGCAATGCAGGAACAGAAAGACAGAGCAAAGGCAGCAGCCGAGAAGATTTCCGTAACAGGCGATATCAAATACGCAAAAGTCGAAGAACAGGTTGGCTCTACTGAATTTGTGGGTTATCTTGTCGATTGCTGCGAGGCAAAAATTCTTGCAACAATTGAAGGCGAAGGCTACGTAGATATTGTTCTTGACAGAACTCCTTTCTACGCAGAATGCGGCGGTCAGGTCGGCGACAGCGGATTTATCGTTAACGAAAACTTGAAAGCCGAAGTTCTTACAACTTTCAAAGTTAACCATCTTTTTGTTCACAGATGCCAGATTGTTAACGGTGACGTGAATATCGGCGAATACGTTTTTGCACAGATTGATTCTGCAAGAAGAGCGCAAATCAGAGTTCACCACACTTCTGCCCACCTTCTGCAGGCAGCTTTGATTAAAGTCCTCGGGGATGAAGTTAAACAGGCAGGCTCTCAGGTAGAAGAAAACAGGATGAGATTCGACTTCACTTTCTCACGTGCAATGACACCTGAAGAAGTGCAGAAAACGGAAGATATTATGAACAAGTGGATTGGTGAAAAGCTCCCTGTTCATACCGATGTTATGGATATAGAAGAAGCTAAATTAACAGGTGCCACTGCACTCTTTGGCGAAAAATACGAAGATGTTGTAAGAGTTGTATCCATCGGGGGTAAATCAGGGGGTAAATCTCCGGGGAAATCAAAAGGGCATGGTGAGCACAACTGCGGCTGCGGCGGAAATCACGAATCTCACGAATGCGACTGCGGTGGCGGATGCAGCTGCTCGCACGAGAGTGGAAAAGATACAGAAGTTATTTCAAAAGAATTCTGCGCCGGTACTCACGCTTCCAACACCGCTGATTTAAGGCTGGTTAAAATCGTGTCCGAAGGTGCAATTGCTGCCGGAACAAGAAGAATTGAAGTAGTTGTTGCAGATGCAGCCATTAAATATCTGAACGCAAAATCCGCTGAAATAGACAAACTTGCTTCAAGATTCAAAGTCCATTTTGACGAAGTTGAAACAAGAGTGGAAAAATTATTGGAAGAAAACAAAGAACTCCAGAAATCTCTTGAAGAGACCAAAGCAGAAATGGCAAGAAATAAATTTGCGACATTTATTTCAAGGGCAGAAGATATCGACGGCGGCAAATTGTTCATTTCTAAAATCGAAAACTATGACGCTGATGCAATTAAAGCCGGTATTGAGCTTTTAGCCAATAAACTCGGTGAATGCATCATAGTCCTTGCAAACGAAAGAATGGTTGTATCAAAAGTAACCGACGGTTTTGTTAAAAAAGGTGTTAATGCCGGCAAAATCGTAGGTGAAATCGCAAGAGCAACCGGTGCAAGCGGCGGCGGACGACCAAACTTTGCACAAGGCGGCGTAAAAGATGCTTCAAAACTGGATGAAATTCTCACTAAAATTGAAACTGAATTGAAGTAATTTATAATAAAATATGGCGCCCGGCTTTATTTAAAGCCGGGCGCCATTTATTTATATTTGCACAAATTTTATAATAACAAGATTAACAGCTTCTAATAGCTTCTTTCGCTTTCAACTTATATTTTTCATTAATCTGCTGCATATTTTCCGTTAATAATTGAATAGTATAATAATAAATATTTAAAAATTTATGAAATTCTTTTGTCTCATCTTCTGACATATGAAAATTAATATTAGCAACTTCTTGTTCAAAAACTTCATTCATCTTTTTTAAAGTTTCTATCGGATACGAAATCTCAGTAGTAAAATTTTCCAGATCCATACATTAACCTCCAGCTATATTATGATTTAATTATAATACAAATAATATTCAAAATACTATCTTTTTGTTAAAAATAAAGAAATTTGTCAAGCCTGATTTTATTGAGTCGATAGAATCACATATAAATCTCTAAAAACATTTTTATCATGACTTTTTAAAAACGTTCATTAAATAAATATCGTACAAACGTATGAAATTTTTAATAAAACGGTCAAGAACGTCAAATAATATCCGATAAAACTAAAGGAAGGACGGTTTATATTGTTTAACACGATGAATACAGTGCGCCCTCGTCCGTATCCGCAGAGGGAGACAAGCAATTATAACGCAGGCAGTGACAGTACAGACAAGGACGGTCACAACAGTAATGCGCAAGACCAGCGTCAGGGGCAGGGTCAGCGTACAATTGCACGTGGAAGAGCAGAAGATCTTCAGCAGCAGAATGTTCCTCCCCGTCAGGCAGTGTATTCTCCGGCAGCCAATGCCTATCCGTCCGCTTATCCGCAAAGACAAACTTATCAGGTTCAAACTCCGCCACCTATCAGATACAGCCCGCATCAAGTTAATCCGATGCAATATCAGGCTGCGCAGGCCGGGTATCAACCGATAGGGAATTCTGCTCCCGCTCCTGCACAAGCGCCGCAGCAAGCTCCGCAGAGAAGCAATAAAGTAAATATTGCACAGATTATAAAAGATTTCAGGAACACGATTAAAGCAATAGCAACACCTGCTGATATTGAAGAACAGGTTAATCATTATTTGCAAATTGTAGATCAGCAGGTAAGAGAACCACACCCGCAGGTTAATTTAATCCAGAGCAATCTGAAAATAGCAGCTTCTATGCTGGACAGATACATTTCAGATACTCTGCATAAAGATTCTAAAGTTGTTCAGAATTGGCTTGATGCTTTATTCTTACAAAAAATTAATTACAACTATGACGAAGGCGAGATAAATCCTAATTTTCTTGTTAAGTTTCCTGAAAACAGAAAAGAAACAAAAAAGGAAGAGCCGCAGCCTGAACCGGAAGTTCGGACAGAAATAAAAGAAGAAAACACAATTTCGCCGGAGCCTGCAGTAATAGAGCCGGAGCAAGGTGTTATAGAAATTGAGCCGGAAGAACTTTCGCTTGAAGAAGAATTTGCGCAGGCAAAGCAAACGATTTCCAAGAAACCCAATATAACCATCATTCCACAGGATACAAAATTGAAATCCCTGTTTGTTGAAGCTAAGAAGCAGGCGTTTTCAAACAATCCGCAAAGAGCAATGCAAATTTTTAAAGAAGCATTTACAAGAGCCCAAGAGCTTAAAGATAACGAAACGCAATCAAGAATTTGTCTTGAAATCGGGAAAATCTACGATGATAATGATCATTTCGTACAGGCTCTTAATAGCTACAACAAGTCTTTGCAATACACAACCGATGTTAACGTAAAATCAAGAGCACATTTTTCAATGGCTCAAATTTACGATGACATTAACGAAGTTGAGCCGGCACTTAATCATTACATGACCTCAATTTCTTATGCCGGAAAATCTGATGACCTTATCGGTCAGTCAGACTCCCTCACCAGAATGGCAAATATTTTTACCGACAAGTACGATGAGGGGGCTTTTGATTATTACGATGTTGCAAGAAAACTTATCGAGCAGACAACCGATAACTCTATGAAAGGATACGTTCTCAGTAACACAGCAGATGCATGCGTACAGTTCAAGAAGAATGATAAAGCTTTGAAATACTATGCGGAAGCTGTTAAGAATTACGAGCTTTCCAACTCTACAGAAGAAATTGCGCAGAACTACAAGGCGGCTGCTCAGATTATGCTGGATTTCAACAGTCCTAACAAGGCTAAATCACTTTTGAAAAAGGCTCTTGTTAATGCCGTAAAAACAACAAACGAAGATTTGATTGCAGAAATAAACACAATGCTTGCATCTGTTAATGCTTAATTCTAAAGCTGCCTGCAACCTTCATCAGCACTGTCGATTAAACCATCATAGTCGTTGTCCTGCCCGTCGGAGCAGGAGCCGATTGAATCAATACTTTCTGCTCTCGGAAAATCATTCAACCATCTGGAAGGTATTTTATCCCACAAAGCTTCAAAGAATTTGCGATAAAATATTGCAGCTTTTGAATTATCAAGTATTAGTGTATTTTCATCATTTCTGTTTTCACCGCTGTAAGAAAAATTCATTGAGCCGACAACCAGATATCTGTCATCAATTATCATGGTTTTGGAATGTAATTTTCCCGCATAATTTTCTATTTTTACCGGAATACCGGATGCTCTTATTTCTTTAATTTTTGAGTATTTAGCAGAAGCATTTAGGGCATCCGCAATTATTTTTACATCTACACCCCGCTTTTTTGCCTGAATTAGTTCTTCTATAGTTTGTTTTTCTATAATTATAAAAGCCGGAATATAAATATAATTCTGCGCATTTCTGATAAGAGGCAAAATCCCGTTTGTGATTGTTTTATTTTGTGGTGAAAAATAAATTTCTCCATCATTTTTTGTATAAGATTTTTCATTATGGAATTTGCCGTTGTACATTTGCTCAAATTCCTGCTGATAAATCTTTGCTGCTTGGGAAGAATTAATTACAAGCAAGGCATTAGAGTTGAATCCCGACATATCGGTGTAAGAAAGATTGCTAGAGCCGGTTATTACTGTTTTGTTATCAAAAATAAAAAACTTGTTGTGCATAATAAATCTTGCATTAGCAGAATCAAAATCGCATCTGGAATTTTTTATCATATCTGCAAGATAAAAAGTATCTTCATAAATATTTTTATTATTTGCATCACAATCATACACCATTCTGATTTTAACCCCTCTTTTTATTGCTTTTTGAATGGCGTCTTCTATCTGTAAAACAGAGGAATATCCGTAAATTGCCATATCAATAGAGGTTTTGGAATTATTGATATTAAAGAGAATTTCTTTGCAAATATCAGACGAACAGTTTCTGTCCGGTTTTAGTTTTTTCGTAAAGTCGGTCAAAATCAATTTTACATTTTGCGGGTTCAGAATTTGTTCGTTTTTATGAAAATCTGCTTTTATTTCTTTGTGCTTATTTTTTCTATAACCCTGTCTTATTATAAGCAATCCCTCATGCGTTTTTGAAATCGGATAAATTTTTTCAGTCTCAACATCCAAAAGCGCATATCCGGTATGCTTAACCGTTTTTATTAACTTTTCTGCCGCAGCTTCATTACAGAACTTGCCGTCTTTTATACAGTAAGGTGTGTTTTCAAATTTAGTAATATAGCTGTTTCTCCGGAATGTAATGTTATTATTGTCAATATTTACTTTTCGATTTTCAAGCAGATTTTTCGCCCAGTATTTACCTAACTTTCCGATGACAAACGCCTCTTCTTCCGTAAGGTTAAAATGTTTTGCAAGTTCTGCATTCCGCTTGCAAAATACCGGTCCAAAAGTTTCATAACCGTTTATTTTGAAATCCCTGCCGTTATCCAGAACAACATTAAGCGGAGAAATTACCTCTCTTACATAATAACTTTGTTCCTCCGGATAAAGAAATTTCAGGAAAAGGATGAAAAATATCAGAATTATAACTATACACCGGATTTTTCTTCGCACTCAGATTCGCTCCCGTGAGAATAATACAACTCTCTGTAATTTGTTATATCATATCCGAGTTTTTCAATTTTTTCTTTCAATTTCATATTCTTAGTAATCTGAAATTCCGTAAAATGGTTATCAATTGTTCCATCCTCATATCTGCAAGGATGAATAAGAGCTTCTGCAATAACTCTGTCGTATCTGATAGCCATAAGTCCGTATGAAATTGCAAGGCTGTTCATCATAGAAGTATAAGTTACACCCAGAAGATACTCATTTGTATTAAGCCCGTATTTTTGAACAGTATTTTCATTGATTAATGTAAAAAAGTTTAAAAGCGCAACCTTAATCAGATTTACCGGATATTTTATCGTTAAATGTTTGAAAACATCAGGAATAATATAAGGTTTTTCATACTGCGTACGTATTTGTCTGATTCCGTATTCTTTTGCCAGACTGCATACAAGTTCAAAAATTGCAGGTATTGAATGGACATGGACGTGGGAATCAATATGGGAGACTCCTGTTCTTGATAGAACTTTCTCTATTTGTGCTCTAAATTCTTTTTCAAGCTGTTCAATAAAAGTATTGTCTTTTTTATTCAAAGATTTTAAAAGCAGCTGTCCGAAAGAATTATTAAAATTACCTTCGCTGTCAGTTAGTTTGTCTAAATCAGAGCATAGAGATTTTCCCTCAATCACATTCAGGTGAACTCCTATTCCGAGTTCTGGACAGGCAGGAATAATGTTATCACAGGCTTCTTCAAAAGCATCGCCGTTTGCAACAAGGCTTGCACTTTTTAATATTCCAGAAGAATACCCTTCAAGAACCGCAGTGTTAAAAGCTTTGCTCATCCCGAAATCATCGGCATTCAAAATAAATTTTTTATCAGACATTAGACTCCTTACTAACCAAGTACTCTAAAGCTTTTGGGCATATTTGCCATCATATCGAAACTACTATTCACTATTTATATTATTTATTGTATTATATTTCTAAGAGGAATACAATGTTTAATAAAAAATCCAAACTCGCAATTATTGTTCCGTGCTACAACGAAGAGCTGGTACTTCAATCAACCGCAGAAACTCTTTTGAATGTTTTAGACAGAATTATTAAGAATGGGAAAATTTCAAGAGACAGCTACCTATACTTTGTTGATGACGGTTCCAAAGACAGAACCTGGAGTATTATAACGGAATTGCATAATACTTACGGGAACAGAATTAAGGGTGCAAAGTTTTTAAGAAACTTTGGTAATCAAAAAGCTTTAATAGCGGGACTTTTGGGGGCAAAGAATATCGGCTGCGATTGTGCGGTAACCATAGATGCTGATTTGCAGCAGGATGAAAATATGATTGAAACTTTTGTAGACGAGTTTCATAAGGGGGCTGAAATTGTTTCCGGTATAAGAAACGATAGAAAAACAGATACTTTCTTTAAAAAATTTACTGCAATTTGTTTCTACAAATTGATGAACATTCTTGGAGTCAAGATTCCTGCAAACCATTCTGACTACAGACTTGTAAGTTATAAGGCGCTTCAAATTCTTGAAAAGTATTCCGAAACAGGATTATTCCTCAGAGGTTTTTTCCACGAAATCGGGTTGAAAACGTCTTATGTTCATTTTGACGTAAAACCGAGGCTGGCGGGTAAGTCAAAATATAATTTCTTTTCGCTCACAAGCCTTGCCCTTAACGGAATAACGGCGTATTCTATTGTTCCTTTGAGAATAATTGCGGTAATGGGTGTACTTACGGTCTTAGGAAGTTTTATTCTCGCTGCTGAAGTTATTTTTGAAAAATATTTTCTTCACGATACTCCGAGCGGCTGGGCAACACTTGTTGTGCTGCTTGCATTCTTCGGCGGTGTTCAAATATTCTGTCTGGGTATAATGGGTGAATATCTCGGGCAGGTGTTTAATGAGGTCAAGGCAAGACCAAGATATATAAAAGAAGAAGAAATATTATAAACTTAAAGCTGGAGAAATTTATGCCGAGATTGCCGGAATATCTTAAACGCCCGATAATAGATACGGAAACTACTAAAACAGTAAGGCGGATTTTAAAAGACAAATGCCTTAATACTGTATGCGAAGGTGCAAGATGCCCGAATAAAAGCGAATGCTACGCTCATAATACTGCAACTTTTTTAATCTTAGGCAAAGTGTGTACAAGAAATTGCAGGTACTGTAATATTTCTCCTGCACGTCCTGAAGCTCCGGATCCGATGGAAGCGGAACATATTGCCCAGGCGGTTAAAGAGCTCGGACTCAAGTATGCGGTTATTACTTCGGTAACACGTGATGATCTGCCGGATGGCGGGGCAGTATATTTTAAAAATTGTATTGATGAAATTCGTAAAATTTGTGATGCAAAAATCGAAATCCTGACTCCGGATTTCAAGGGTAGTAAAAAAGCTCTTGATACAATAATCAAAAGTAATCCGGATGTTTTTAACCACAATATTGAGACCGTAAGGAAAGTTTTTAAAACCGCAAGACCTCAAGGTGATTATGAATGTTCGCTTCAGGTTTTAAGATATGTAAAAGAGAATTCTTCAATTACCACCAAATCGGGCTTGATGGTAGGTTTGGGAGAGGGTATTAAAGATATTGAAGAAACGTTGTCAGATCTAAAACAGGCAGGTGTAGATATAATAACAATTGGTCAGTATATTCAGCCATCCAAACAGCATCTTGAGGTTTCAAAGTATTATACTTTAGAAGAGTACGAGGACTTAAAAAAACTTGCAAAAAAAATCGGATTTAAGAATTACCAGATAGGACCGCTTGTCAGAAGCTCTTATCACGCTAAAATAACTTTTGAGGAATCTCTATAGATTTTGCTGCATTTATTAATTTTTATGCTTCATTTCCCAAAACCATATTTACCCCTTTTGTGATAAAATATTCCTGTAATAGTTAGAGGGATCCACCTCTTTATGGAATAAATAAGTTAGCGGAATGTTGCCGCAGACCTATGTTTATTCCGGAAAGGATAGAAAATGGAAAAGAACAACGAAACATTGCATGTATTAAGACATTCATGCTCCCACATTATGGCACAGGCTGTACAAAAGCTGTTTCCACAGGCAAAGTTAGCTATCGGACCTGCTACGGACAGCGGATTTTATTACGATTTTGATCTTACTGACGGGTATGCTTTTACGCACGAAGATTTAGCCAAAATCGAAGAAGAAATGAAAAATATTATCAAACAAAATCTTACGTTTGAAAGATATGAAATTCCTGATGTGGACAAACAAATTGCGGAATTTAAAGCGGAAGGCGAGATTTACAAAGCAGAGCTATTGGAAGAGCATAGAAACGATAATCCGACTTTGTACCTGACAAAAGATAAAGACGGAAATGTTTTGTTCAATGACCTTTGTGCCGGTCCTCATATTCCGAACACTTCTTACATTAAAGGTAACGCAATTAAACTTCTGAAGGTTGCAGGAGCTTACTGGCGCGGAAATGAAAAAAATAAAATGCTTCAGAGAATTTACGCAACGGTATACTGGAATAAAGAAGATTTGCAAGACTATCTGACATTCCTGGAAGAAGCAGAAAAACGTGACCACAGAAAACTCGGCACACAGCTGGATTTGTTTTCTGTAAGAGAAGAAATTGGTGCAGGTCTTGTTTTGTGGCATCCTAATCTTGCAGTTGTCAGAGAACAAATTGAAAATTACTGGAGAGAAGAACATAGAAAACGCGGTTATGTAATTGTTAACACTCCGCAGATTGCTAAATCTAAGTTGTGGGAAATTTCAGGTCACATGGATCACTACAAAGAAAACATGTTCTTTATCCAGAAAGATGATGAAGACTCAGATGAACAGTTTGTAGTCAAACCTATGAACTGCCCGTTCCATATATTAATCTATCAGGCAAACAGATATTCTTACCGCTCACTGCCTTTAAGAATGGCAGAGCTGGGAACTGTTTACAGAAAAGAAAAATCCGGCGCTTTGTCAGGCTTAACCCGTGTTCAAGGGTTTACCCAGGATGATGCGCATATTTTCTGCACACCTGAACAGCTTGTAGATGAAATTAACGATATTATTGATTTTGTTGCAGATACGATGAAAATCTTTAATATGAGCTTTGAAGTTGAACTTTCAACCCGTCCGGAAAGCTTTGTCGGTGAAATTGAAAACTGGAACAAAGCCGAAGCCGGTTTGAAAGAGGCAATGGACAGGCGGGGTATGAAATATGATATTAACGAAGGTGATGGTGCATTCTACGGACCTAAAATTGACTTTAAGGTAAAAGATGCAATCGGAAGAACATGGCAATGTGCTACAATCCAGCTCGACTTTAACCTCCCTGCAAGATTTGATATCAAGTATCAGGATAAAGACGGCTCTATGAAAACACCTATTATGCTGCATAGAGTAATTTTCGGTTCAATGGAAAGATTCCATGGCATACTAATCGAGCACTATGCGGGCGCATTCCCGACCTGGCTTGCTCCAACTCAGGTTGCAATCGTTCCGATAAGCAACGAAAAACACGTAGATTTTGCGGAAAAAGTCTATAAGAAAATGCGTGATGCCGGCATAAGAGTAAAACTTGACGACCGCTCTGAATCTATGAATTACAAAATCAGAGAATCTCTGCAAGACAAAAAAATACCTTATGTCTGCGTAGTCGGCGACAAAGAAATCGAATCAAACTCTGTAGCTATAAGAAAAAGAGGTGTAGGACAAATAGGTACGAAATCGGTTGACAAATTTATCGCTGATATAGAAAAAGAAATCAAAGACCGAACATAGAATTTTTTTGTTTGATTAAAGTTTAAAACATATAGGGCGCAGCTTTGCTGCGCCCTATATGTTTTAAACGATTTATATTCTTAACAAAGATAAAAATTTTGTTTATATTATGCAATTTTTTTACGCAGAAATACTTTATATAAATAGTAAGATGGATTTAGCCAATGAAATTATTTTTCGTAAAATCAATTGAACCTTTGATAAGCAAGCTGCCACAGGCTTCTGAAGTCGGTGCCGGCATGCGCTACACACTGTGTGATGCTAAAGTCGGTAAAAACCTTTATACAACCGGAATTAATACTTGTTCCGGTTTTAGTCTTGAAGCAGAAAATCAAAATCTTCTCGGACACATAATGCCGGAAGGGTTCAATCCCAGAAACTTTGCAGAAGCTTTTGAAAAACTTGTTAAAGATTTCCAAAATAAATACGGCGAAGTCCGTGCCCTTATATTTGGCGGACGTGAAAGTTCTTTTATCGACCCGCATTGCCCTACCCCAAGTAACGAAGTTTCAGCAACAATGTGCGACGTTTTGAGTACAAGATGCAATATTCCGGATGAAAAATTTGCCTCAATAATGGGAAAATCTGCAAACGTCAAAACCAATGATAACATGGCTGTTATTGGTGACAAAGTTTATCTTGCTAATAAAGAATTTGAAAAATCAGGTTTGTTAAACGCATCTGGTGACAAAGTTGAAGCACTTGCAGGTAAAGTCTATGAAGATGTTTTTATTCCGAAAAACTTTTTAGTTTAAGATTTTTGAATAATGTTCATTGAAAAATTCCTCAAACCTGTCTTCCAGAATTGCCTGTCTTGCTTTTTTTGCAAAATCTATAAGAAATTTTATGTTATGTATAGACATTAAAGCCTGCCCAGTTCCTTCTCCGCACTTATAAAGATGTCTCAAATATGCTCTTGAATGGTTTTTGCAGCAGTAACAATCGCAATTTTCATCGAGCGGTCTTGGATCTTCTTGATACTGCGCATTTTTAATTTGTTTTTTGCCTTCATAAGTAAAAAATGAACCGTGGCGTGCATTTCTTGTCGGAAGCACACAGTCAAACATATCCACGCCCCGTTTAATTCCGTCAAGCAAATCCTCTGGTGTCCCTACACCCATCAAATATCTCGGTTTGTTTTCCGGCAAAAGCGGTGCCGTAAGTTCTACAAAATGATTCATTGTCTCTTTATCTTCACCAACGCTAAGCCCGCCTATTGCATAACCTGGAGCGTCAAAAGAAGAAACAAAAGCCGCACTTTCTTTCCTTAAATCATCATAAAAAGCACCTTGACATATAGGAAAAAGTGCCTGATTTTCAGAAGTCTTAGCCTTTATGCACCTTTCCAGCCACCTGTGTGTGCGTTCCATTGCCTCTTTTGCTGTTTTGTAATCGCAAGGATAAGGTGCGCACCAATCAAACGCCATTATTATATCTGCACCTATTGACTGCTGAATCTCCATGGAAATCTCCGGGCTTATAAAATGCTTCTTCCCGTCTTTGGGATCTCTAAATTCTACGCCGTCCTCCGAAATCTTGCGAAGATGGGCAAGTGAAAACACCTGAAATCCTCCGGAATCAGTCAATACCGGCTTCTGCCAGTTCATCCAGCCGTGAATTCCGCCAAACTTCTCTATTAGTTTGTGACCTGCACGAAGGTATAAGTGGTAAGAATTAGCAAGAATTATTTGCGCTCCGGTATCATAAAGGTTGTTATTAGTAACCAGCTTTACTGTAGAATTTGTTCCGACAGGCATAAAAATCGGAGTTTCTATGTCACCGTGGGGAGTGTGTAAAATTCCGGCACGTGCTCCAGTTGTTTTATCTGTATGAATTAGTTCATAATTAAAATTTTTCATTTTTCCTCTTTTTTTACTTTGACTTATCGGGCAACATTGGTTATATTTCCAAACCAATCTTATTTTTCCTTGTTGCCCTCTGCTGACCTTGCTACTGGCTGGCTGCATCGGGCGTTTTGCTTTGATTTATCGGTTGACATTGGTGTTTATTACCGATTTGATTTTATCTTACCCCGTCAACCTCTGCTGACTTTACTACTAGTGGGCTGCACCGGGCGTTTTTGCTTTGATTTATCGGGCAACATTGGTTATACTTCCAAACCAATATTATTTTCCCTTGTTGCCCTCTGCTGACTTTACTACTAGTGGGCTGCATCGGGCGTTTTTGCTTTGATTTATCGGTTGACATTGGTGTTTATTACCGATTTGATTTTATCTTGCCCTGTCAACCTCTGCTGACTTTACTACTAGTGGGCTGCACCGGACGTTTTTTGCTTTGGTTTATCGGGCAACATTGGTTATACTTCCAAACCAATATTATTTTTACTTGTTGTCCTCTGCTGACCTTGCTACATGCTGGCTGCACCGAATTGTTGGCAAAATCGTTTGTTATCTTAGCTGTAAACTAACAACTTATTTATCTTCAAAAATTTCTCTAACTTTTTCTCTGTCATCAAAATGAATGGTCTCTGTTGCCAAAATTTGATAATCTTCATGTCCTTTTCCTGCAACCAAAACAACATCATTCTCTCCGGCAATTTTATGCGCCTCTTTGATTGCAAGTTCTCTGTCCGGCTCTACAATAACATCATTTACACTCTTAAACCCTGCTAAAATATCAGTAATTATTTGCTGCGGATCTTCAGTACGAGGATTATCACTCGTAACAATAACTTTGTCAGCCAGCTCTTCTGCTATAGCACCCATTTTCGGACGCTTCGTTGCATCTCTGTCACCGCCGCATCCGAATAAGCATATTAATTTCCCGTTACTTGGAGTTATGTCCCTTGCGGTTTTAAGAACATTTGCAAGACCATCAGGAGTATGTGCATAATCAACAATTACCATCGGTTTTGTTATAATGACCTCAAACCTTCCGGCAACACCTCCGATTTCTTCAAGCTTCTTAATTGATTTTTCAATGTCCATATTAGCGGCAAGTGCAGTGGTTAATGCTGCCAGAACATTGTATATAGAAAACATTCCATTCATTTTCAAATTAATATTATATTCTTTACCTTTTATACAGCAAACAAAAGATGCACCATTATGATTGAACTTAATATCTTTTGCCATAACATCAGCAGAATTTTTAATACCGTATGTATAAGTACTTACTGTTGGAGAAATCACATTAAGAAATTTTTCCGCATATTCATCATCACGATTAATTACTGCAAAATCTCCGGCAACAAGTTTTTCAAATAAAATTGATTTTGCTTTAAAATAATTATTCATCGTAATATGAAAATCTAGATGATCTTGAGTAAGATTTGTAAATACTGCACCGTTAAAATCACAATAATCAACTCTATGCTGGGCAAGTGCGTGTGAAGAAACCTCCATTACAACATTTGGTATACATTTTTCATTAATTTCATACAACAATTGCTGTAATTCCGGTGCCTGCGGGGTTGTGTGCTTTGCATCGTGATAAGTGTCACCCGAAAAGAACTTGTGCCCGAGTGTTCCAATTAAGGCGCATTGCTGATCGTTAACCTCAAACAATTGTTGAATAAGATGAGTTACAGTAGTCTTTCCATTAGTACCCGTAACTCCTATAACATTTAGTTTTTGTGACGGAGAAGAATAGAATAAATCGGCAATTTGAGCAATAAGTTCGCTTGTATTTTCCACAACAATTTGAGGTTCATCAAGATTGAGACGTCTTTCAACAACACAGGCACAAGCGCCGTTTGCAAAAGCTTCTTCGGCATATTCATGCCCGTCAACGTGTTCGCCTGTCAAACATATAAATAAGTCATTTGGCTCTGTTTTTTTAGAGTTGTATGAAATTCCCATTATCTCATCTGACATATTTTCTACGTTTACAAGTTCTAAATAATTAATGTTATCAATTAATGTTCTAAGTCTCATTATGATTCCTTTCTATTCTTCTGTTTTCTCTTTGTCAGGAAATGTTAAATTTGTCTTATCCGGCTGCAAGTTCAAAATATGCGCAATCTGTATTGAAATTTCTTTAAATATCGGTGCGGCAACCGTGTTACCCCAGATTTCACCCCCCTGAGCCGAATCAACGATTACATATATTAAAACCTGCGGATCGCTTGACGGCATGTAACCTATTATTGAAGTGTACAATTTGTTTGTATAACCGGTTCCGTTTTCTTTTGGTTTTATTGAAGTTCCTGTTTTTGCCGCAATATTATAGCTGTCTGATTTTATTGGAGATTTACCTCTGTTTATGCTTTCTGTCAAAAGCTCCGTTACAATCCTTGCATGCTCCGGCGTCATAACTCTTTCTTTTTTAATTTTTACCGCTTCTTCTTCCGGTGAATATTTTATAACGTGCGGAGTTACTCTGACACCATCATTTGCAATTGCAGAAATCGCCGAAACCATTTGTATTGCGGTTACGGAAGAACCGTAGCCGTAACCCATTGAAGCATGGTCTGAAGCATCCCATCTTCCAGGATATTTCAGCAGCCCGACTGATTCACCCGGCAGGTCAATACCTGTTTTTTCGCCAAATCCAAATTTTTTTAGCATGCTGTAAAATTCAAACCTACTCATCATTTGAGCTACAAGAACAGAGCCTACATTGCTTGAATGTTCAAATAAATATACAAGATCTATCATCCCCGGTTTCGGGTGTTTAGCATAGTCGTAATTTTTTATTGTCCACCAGCCGATTTTTATTTTTCCCGTATCATTAATTTTAGTATATCTGTTAATTTTACCCAGCTCCATTGCAGAAGCTACAGTGATTGCCTTAAATGTTGAACCCGGAGGGAAAACATCTGTCAGAGTCCAGTTTTTAATCTGAAAACTCGTTGCACTTTTGAAATTGTTAGGGTCAAAATACGGATATACTGCATAGGCAAGGATTTCTCCGTTTCTCGGATTCATAACTATTACCGCACCTCTATGAGCTTTGAATTTTTCTATTGTTTTCATAAGCTCTTTTTCGCAGACATGCTGAACCGCAGCATCAATTGTTAATGTTACATCTTTACCTTTAGCAGGTTTTGTAGCGGCAATCGGGTCGGTTGAAATATTGTATATTACTTTCCCCTTGGGGGTCATCTCCAGATTGGAAGCTTTGCTGACATTCTCAAGCGTGTCTTTTGCAGTAAGTTCGACACCGGAAGCGACATCAGCATCAAAGTTGTAATACCCGAGAACATGCGCAGCAAGTGTCCCCTGCGGATAAGTCCTGATACTCTTTTTGTCCATTGGGATTTCACGCAGATTTAATTTTGCAATCTCGTCTCTTGTATGCCTGTCAACGTTCTTCTTTAAAGATATTAAAGAAACGTCTTGCTTGAGTTTTTCTGTTAAATCTACCTGTGAAATTTTCAAAATCGGAGCAAGCATTTTGGCTAATTCTTCAGGCGTATGAACAAAATCCTCTTTTCTTGCAAAAATATCGTAATAAACAGTATCAGTTGCAAGTTTAATACCGTTTCTGTCATAAATATTTCCTCTCATGACAAACGAACTTGCACGTCTCTGGTTCTGTGCCTTTGCCCGAAAGTGTCTGATATCCAGCACCTGAACGCAAAAAAGGTATACAATGAACATTAAAATAGCAAGCAAAAAGAAGCCTTGTATCCAGTCAAGACGTTTGGAAAACTCTCTGTTTCTGTTTGTATTAGAATTTTTCCTCATACCTTCCCCACTCAATAATACCACAAAGCGCACTATTTTAAAAGACTATATCAATCAGACTTACGTTATAAATATATTTATCCAACAGCATATTTCTCTATTTACGAACAAAAAAGCATGCCATGCTAAAAAGTGTATTTCTTACACTGAAAATCGTCACCCATATGGGCTATTTTTTAAGTGTATTTTTGACATTTTATCCTAGATTCCTCATAAACACTGGCTTTTACAAAAGTTAACAATATAGTTTTTACCCCCTTGACTTTTTTTTTAATATGTAGCATAATGAAATTGTTGAATGAAGTGTAAATCAAACACTTAATAACAACAGAAAGGTCACAGAGGTGATTGATATGATGATAAACAGAATTTCTAATATAAATATAACTAATCCGGCTTTCAAAGCTGATAAGGTTTCTAAAGATATGGAATCTCAAAATGCTATCTTAATGTTAAGAGACCCGAAAGCATCTGTTAAGTTTCAACAAAGCCAGGAATTTGCGCAAAATGCTGATTCTGTAAACGCAAATCCTTTAAAAGCATTAGGTTATAAATTGTACAGAACATTCAGCATGATTCGCAGCAACGACCAGATGCCGCAGAATGAATCCAAGCAGTTTGTAGCAATGGCATAGCCGATTTAATAAAACTTTTTTAGTAACATTTACCATTGAACACACACACTTTGAATATAATATAATACACACACATAATTTAGCGGTAATTCCAATTATCGCTTTTACTTTTTTTAGGGGATATTTTCTCTGCTCTCTCTTTACTTTTAACCCCGTTTGTGCTCTAATTTATATGTGATCGGGCTGCTTCCAGAAAGGTAAAATCAATGTTTGTCTACTTTTGGAGCTTTGACTGATTAAATCGGGAAGGATTTTTAATTTTGTTATTAATATATAAGTAGGAGAGGTTATGAAAACAGAAGAAAGAACATTTGTTGCGATTAAGCCGGACGGTGTAAAAAGAGGTATGATAGGAAAAATTCTCGAAAGATTTGAGAATAAAGGGTTTAAAATTGTCGCAATGAAATTGCTTCAAGTTACACCTGATCTGGCAGCAAAGCATTATGAAGAGCATCAGGGCAAGCCTTTCTATACCCGTCTTGTACATTATATTACCAGCGGTCCGATCGTTGCTATGGTAATCGAAGGATATGAAGCAATAGAAAGTGTTCGCCATATTGTAGGAGCAACAAACCCGCTTAAAGCTGATGTAGGTACAATCAGAGCTGATTTTGCGCAGGTTATGGAATATAATGTCATTCATGCTTCTGATTCTCCTGAAAGCGCACAAAGAGAAATTAATCTTTATTTTAAGCCGGAAGAAATTTATGATAACTGGCAGTCCATGATAGAGATGATTACCTATGATGAAGAAAGATTTGAAGGGTAGAATTCCTGATAAAGCTTTTGGGAAGTTAATGTCGGCTTGGTAAAGCCGACCTACATTGATTAAATGGAATTTGTTTTTACTTGATTTTATATAAATTCAATAATAAAACTGGTTATACAATAATTAATTGTAGGTCGGCTTTACCAAGCCGACATTAACTTATGGAAAGGATTTCTTTGTGCTTACCCTATAGTTTTTCAATGCGACAATGAACAATTTAGTGATATAATGGTTTTGCGCTAATAATGGCTTGTAGTAAGGTTAGCAGAGGTTGACTGGGAAAAATAAAATTAAACCAGTAGTGATACCTATGTCAACCGATATCCAAAGTAAAAAACGTCCGGTGCAGTCCACTAGTAGTAAAGTCAGCAGAGGTTGACAGGGCAAGATAAAATAAAATTGGTAATGAACACCAATGTCAACCGATATTCAAAGTAAAAAACGTCCGGTGCAGCCCACTAGTAGTAAAGTCAGCAGA
>CALURU010000025.1 GCA_944323255.1 Candidatus Gastranaerophilales bacterium | reverse complement strand
AATTATTTTGCACAAAAAAATACCGCCTAAAAAAGCGGTATTTTTCACTTATTATTTTATTATTAATTTACCATCGGAAAAGCTCTTACAACAGTTACAGAACCATCAACATTTTTTCTTACGCCGGTATCTACCTTGTCTTCATCTAAATCCGCAGCGTATGCAACCGGAGTATAAACTTGATTCATATTAACTGACTGATTTTCAAAGCTTTTTAGAACTTTTATATTTTCATTTGGATCTGGTATCGGATCCGGATCTGGACCAGGTCCCGGCTCATCCGGAGCATCAGGTCCAACCAGGTATGTATTTTCACCCTTAATTTGTGTACCCTGATTGTAGCCGTTTTCACCATTTGTCAAATCATAAGTAATTTCTTCATCACCTTTGATTGTAACTTTTTCGTTGTCACGTATGTTCGTATAGTTTAATGTATAATTTCTGGAAGGATAATCAACTTTTAATTTATCTGTTTCTCTGCCAACATTAATATTATCAGCTTTAACATTTTCACCTGTTATTTCTATGTATTTACCAGGAGCTGTAATATTTACATTACCAGCATTCGCTCCTGTAAGTTTTACATCACCTGATGATGAAATATATGTTGAAGCATTCGTCGGTGTATTTATTTTACTTATTGTACCACCGGTAATATTTATATTTCCCGGAGTACCAACCGTATCTTCTATTGGAATATAATTTTCCATTATATACACAACTTTTTCATCTACTGACATTCCATCAGTAGAAGTTAAGCCGCCTAAATAACCGTTTGAAGAAAATTCATATTCATTTGCTGACAATACAGCCTTTCCATCTGTCAAAACATTCAAGTTATCTGATGTTAACGAAATCTTGTTTGCACTTGTATCAATTGTTGTCATAACGTGACCATCATGTGCGTGAGCCGTTAAGTCGCCGCCAACAGTTAACTTACCATCAGCAAGCTGTTTTGTATCATAATCGTAACCACCAATATGAATATTTTGAGAAGAATCAATATTTAAATTTCCATCTATACTTGTATTCCCAACTACGTGAACAAAATTATTATATTTTGAGTCATGAATTCCGTTCTTACCTAATGTTTTTAAATCTGCATTCCCAGTAACATGAACATCTCCAATATCAACAAACCCATCATTACTTGTTAATGAGAGATTTCCTTTAACATCTGTATTTCTTACAAAAGTCATTTGTCCATCGGTGGTTGAGTTAACATCACCATTTATTACAAGTTTATTATTGTTATTTTTATAGTTAAGAGCTACTGAACCTTTTGAATCAATATTAACATTACCATTGATAGTTCCGCCGTTAGTTGTTCTAACGCTGCCCGTCGGAGTTTTAATATAAATATCTCCATTTATATTAACCGCCTCTAATTCAACACCCGGATACATTGCATTAGCAGAGGCATTACCCAAAGCAAGATAATCCTGACCGTTTGAAGTAACAAACTTAAAGGTTTTTGCCGTTAAATCAGAATTAGAAGCATAAATCAATGGAGCAACAATGTTATATTCTCCACCAATACTAAAATCACTATTTACCATTTTAATACCGATAAGAGAACCGTCCTCAGGACTATAAATTTGATTGAATTTTTCCTGGTTTATATCAAGCTTTGATAAATCCTCCACTTTTACACCCGACAAATCCTTTGTTGTAATCATTGTATCACCGGCAGTTGTAAATTGTGCACCGTTAAACAATACACCGTTAGGATTAGAAATAATCAAGTTACTAATGCCGTCATTTGCATTGATAGCACCATAAACATTTGTCATGTCACTATTTACGGTATTTAAAATTGTTAAGTTATTTGCGCCATCAACAGCATTAAAATTTAAAGATTCTCCTCTTCCTACATTCAAAGAATCCCAATTTATATGAGTATTTCCATTAAAATCTAATCCGACATTACCTGTTCCTATTCCGGTAACATCTTTTAAACCGCCGGTTACATTATTTATTTTTGAACCGCCAAATTCATTACCGAGTTGAATATCAGTTCCGGCAAAATCGTTTGCCATAGCAATCTGCATAGTAGCAAACACTGCACATAAAACGACTACTGATTTTTTCAAGTTCTTCATACACTACACCTACTCTTTCGACTGTATGTCTATCATACTATCAAAAAAATCAAACAGAAAAAAAATTGCGCAAATATGCACTAATCTTGAGAAAATTGTTACATTTGTTAATATAGCTTTATGGTGCGCACGCTCACTTTTTGCCCGCCTATAACTCATCCGCTTGCTGTCATTCTGAAGGTACACGCCCGAAGAATCTCTTAATAATGTTATAGTTATAGAGATTCTTCACCCCAAAATTGATATTGGGCTCAGAATGACAGTAATATAATAGATTCAACCCCTAATCTCCGACGATTGCCTTATATATGAGACTTGATGCTTTTACTATAAATTCTTTTCCTTGAGGTGCATTATGCGGGCGTTTAGCAAGAATTACAACTATATATTTTTTACCATTTTGAGCATACACAATACCTGCATCACCAAGCATTGAACCGATATCGCCTGTTTTGTGTATAAACAATGCTCCATCACCCAAACCTGCCGCAATAAGTCTGTTATTTTTAACATGGCTCATATAATCGATTATATATTCTCGTGAATTTATATTTAAAAATCCAGGATTATCAAGGTTATAAAGAATTTTAGCCATATCCTGGGCTGTAGTTTTATTAGTGCCTTTCAAATCTGGCAACCAGGTTCTTACATATGTCGTAGAAATTCCCCAATCACGCAGACCTATATTAATATCGTCCATACCGCCCAGTTTGGACATAATCATATTTGTAGAAGTATTATCCGAATCCTGAATCATTGTTTTTGCAAGTTGATCCAGAGAATATTTAACTCCCGTTCTTGCAAATTGTAAGCTACCTGAACCTGATGACTGATAATAATCCGTTAATGTCATATCATCATATATTGTTAGCTGCTTAGCTTCAATTGATTTAAAAAGCCTGACAAGAACCGGCAATTTGATTATACTTGCTGCCGGATAAAGTTTATCACCGTTTATATCTACAAACCTGCCATTTTCATATTCCCAAACATAAATTGCAGGTTTTATCATAGGATATTCACGCATCAAACCCAGCAACTGACTCTTTAGCCCCTTCATCTCATTTGTATGATACATTGTAGTAACTTCGCTATGAGTTTTTTGTATTGTAGGAGTAAGAAGCAGGCGATTCATAAACAAATCATTACTTAAATAATTTGTAACAGGAAAAGCTATAGAATAAATATCTGCCTCTACAGGTCTTGAGTATTCTACACTTGCCATATGATACTGTTTATCTGTATTTACAGGAAGAAGAGTAGGGAAGAAAACATTTTTTACCAAGCTATTGTATGACATTGGCAGCACAAAATAAGCAAAAGCCGACAAAAAAGCTAATACTACAAAAAAACGAAAAGCTTCAACAATAGGGTTCGTCTTTTTCTTTACAGGTTTTAATACCGTAGACTTCTTATCCGGTACGACATGTAAATTCCTTTGCTTTAGCGGTTTTTGCTGCTGATATGCGTACAATGAAATCCCCTCACTATCCCTATACCAATATTATATTATCATCATACACTTTAATTTTAAATCCATCAAATAATGTAATAATAAAAATCAGCAATTATTACTAAGCCAAACGGACAATGGCATTTGGTAAACGACATTTAAAATAAAGATGAAAAGGAGAATTTTATGAAAAAGCTTTTAATTTTTTTTGCCATAATTAGTATTCTTCCCGCACACGCACTTTGCCCGTTGGAAGATGGAGCAACAGTCTGCACACTGCCCGGATTTAGAGAACAACTAGAACCAACATATTCACAAAAAACAAATATAAGCGAATTTGCAGAGACACCGGAAGTGCGCTTAAATCCTATAAATAGAGATAACTTGCAGGAACAGACTAGAGAATTTGCACCGGTAGAAAGCAATTTCAATTACAATTCAAGCTGTCAATTCGGTGTTTGCATGCAAAACAGAGCAAAACCATTATTTCAGCAAAAATCTAAGTAAATAAAAGGTCGGCTTTATAAAGCCGACCTTTTATTTACTTCTTGAAAAGAAAAACATTACATCATATTTTTTCTAATTTTTTCTTTTGCTTTATCAATTTCTTTTATTCTCTTCTCTATTGTTGAAACTTGTTTTTTCAAAGTTTTTCTTTCAGTCTTAATCAGCTTATACTGTGCATCTACATCTGCATATTTTGTTTTGGTATTTAACAAATCATTGCGGATATCAACCTGCGCATTATCAAGCTGCATAATAGCATTTTGAATATTACTGTTACCTACAGCATCCCCGTCCAAAGAAGAAGTTGCATTCTTTGTAACTGATGTAGACTGAGTAGGTGTACCATACTGTGTATCATTAAAATCTAACGGAGTAAATGCATTGCCATCTGCAAACACTGCACAATTTACTGCTGCTAGTAAGCCTAATGTTAAAACTATTCTCTTCATTAAATCTCTCCTTTTCTATATTAGTATAATATTATATTTTTTCTACTTTGCCAATCCTTTATTAAATGTATAATAGCAAAAGTCTAGAATTTTTAAATAAGATTAAGTTTTGTTACAAAAAGTCAATTTTTACTCTCTTATTTACTTTATATAAGTAAGGATTTTATAGAGGATTAAATAATTATGATTTTCTTTAACAACATCAAGGACATGTGCAACACGTATTTTACCGAACATATATCAAATTGGTGGGACAATTCAAGGAACAACAATGTTTCTACGGCTAAGTCCAACTGGGAAATACCACCATTATTTAACTTCGATTATTTTCCTGCAACAAACCTTACACTTCTTAGTTTTGATAATAATATTTGGGCTAATAAATTTAATAATTATAAATATAACTTTAATTACAAACTACATACACCACAACTAGGTGATACATTTAATTACACCCAAAAGAGGAATAAAATTTCTCTGCAAGCTAACCTTGCTGATACAGCCAAAAGTTATCTTGGAAAAGTTAACTCGGACAGAGAAGGTAATAAATTATTCTCAGGCGGACGAGCACAGCCATGGTGTGCAGATTTTGTTTCTTACATAACAAAAGAGACTTATGGAAGCAAACTGCCGTCTTCATTTACGAATTTTTCATCAGTAAGTGCACTTCGACAATGGGGCAAAAACAACAACTGTTATCAGGAAGTTCCTAAAACAAACAAAGCTGAATACATTGCCCAGAATGTCAAAGTTGGCGACATTATGATTGAGAAAAAAGGCGGTAAATCACATACAGGAGTTGTTACTAAAGTTAACCCTGATGGTTCTTTTGAAACCGTTGAAGGAAATTGCGGAAATAAAGTTGCGGCACAGCGCTATAGCGCAAACAGCAGAACTTTGAGCGGTTTTATATCTATTGACAGGTGTTTAGCCTAAAGTATAAGTTGAGTTCCAAGTATAATTCTATGCGAATCTTCAAATAAATCGTTCTGACAGAAAACATAGTTTAACATTAGTTTTAGAGCTTGACCTTTTATAAAATAATTAATGCCAGCGGAATATTCCCGTCTGATATCATCCTGAAAATTCTTATCAGGTGTATACTGGTCATATCTTGCTAAAATCTGTAATTTAGGCGTGATTTTGTACCCTACTGTTGTATAAAAACCCTCGGCTTCATCTGTGGAAATTGTCCTTGCCCCATTATAACCGTCTGCATATGCATACTCAAAATTTGCCATGAAATTTTTGTACTCATAACCTGCATACAAACCGGAAACAGTATAGCTTGTATTATTTTCACCGGCTGTAATTCCTCCGCCTAAATTTAATTTGCCCCACTTACCGTTTGTTTTTCCAAGAGGTTTTAAAGTCAGCCAGCCGGCAAATTCCATTCCGGGGAAAAAGCTTCTGAAATACGTGTCGGAGCTGTAACCGCCAATATCATATTCTACCAAATCGTAATTTCCTTTTATTTTCATCCCGAGTTTTCTTGTATTACCGAAATTTCTTGATATTTGTGCTCTTGCTACAAAAGGAATGATTGTATCTGATCTTGAGCCTTCATACCCTGTGGGTGTTCTTGTATTACCTAAAATAACCGTATGATGGGGAATAGATGCGTTTGCAACGTATATATCAATCGGCAATGCCTGCAAAAATGAATATCCATCTTGCCTGTCAAACCTGAATCTTGCTTCATAATAATTCTTACCGCCCCGGAATTTACCATTAATACCCGCCTGAATAGCACTAAAATCATATAATGTATCACCACCTTCGGAGACATCAATATCCGCTGCTGCACGATAGTACCCAAATAAATGCATTGTCTCCAAAGGACCGGATGCAAACTTTTTTGTTAAAATTCCATCAAGAAGATACGCAGAACTTTCCGTATTTTTTACTTCCTTTGCTTTTATATCCTGTATTCTTTCATAAAAAGTAACGCCTTCTTCATCTTCAAAAACCTTATTTACATTACTCGAAGGCATAGCATTGTCGTCAACCTGCAAAAGAACTTCTTCAATCGCAAAACTTGAAGTCTGAAAACACAATAGAACACAAAACAGGTAAAGTAAAAATCTCATTTGCTAATTGTACCATATTTATATGATTTTTTAAAACACAACTACATCATTTACAGGAAATTTTATTTTTAAATTTATTAAAATTTGTAAAAATAAGATATAATACTAGTGTAAAGGAATTGACTTTTAACAATATCCCATTAAAACGATATCAGAATCAACAAATAGGAGAATACCACTATGGGTATGGCAGCTTCTCAAGCCAGATATCTGGCTCTTGTAGCAAGAAAATCAAACTGTGAATACGAAGGTCAGCAAATAAATCAGGCACGTACTGTTTTATCTAACCAGTCTGCCAATTTGTTTAATCAGATGCTTGGCTTGCAAGTTCCAATTCCTCCTAGCACACAAGATTATACAAAGCAACAATATTCATATTCGGATGGCGTTAATGATTATGCTATTGATAGCTGGCAGCAGCTAGCTACTCCAGAGGAAGATTACAACTATGTAGTAACATACCATTATTATGAAGACGTCTATACAGGTTCGCAGAAAAAAAGAAGCGATCCAAAGGTTCAATTTGCATCAGGAATAGATGCCAGTGTTGAACAGATTGAAACAGCATTAAGACTTGTAACACAAACAAATCAGGAATATCAGGATGCAAAAGCGGCAACTGCAGACATGCAAGCAGAAGCTGCAACACTATCAAACTATGCAGATATTAATTCTTTTACAGGCGTTTCTTCTTGCGAATATGATACAGAAACAGATACTTACAATGTAACCCAGACTATTCTGGATATGACAGACGAAGGTGATCCAATATATACAGACGCCGGCGGAACTCAATATTATTTGCGCAACGGAGTATTCTATAATGTAGCAGATGACCAGCAATATACCGGTGCGACAACAGACCTCACTCCTTCTACTACAGTCCAGGGACCAACAGCATTTACAGGCTACAGTCATCTTGACACCACCGCTCAGGAAACTGTAAAAGCAGCTATAGATAAACTTGTAAGTGAAGGTGCTTTAGAAGAAGATATTCAAACCGATTATGCAAATGTTTACTATGATGCAGCAAGCGGAGCAATTGCATTCCGTTCAGATTTACGTAATCTTTATGGTGGCTCATCTGGCGGAACTCAAACTGTTCTTCCTGTTTATCAAACAAACGGTGATAATTCAATTGCACAAATTGCCGGTCAATATGATACACAGGTATCCGCACTGCAAGCTGTTGAATTTCAGGCACTACAAACATATCAAGCCGCAGTTAAATCATATGAAAGCTTAAAAAGACCTACATATGTTGGTAATTGCGAACTTACACTTCTGACAGAATTAACAGAAGATCAGCAAGCTGAATTAAAACAAGTTGTGGCAGATATGCAAAAAAATAACATTGATGCAGCAATTCTTGATTGTTTTAATGACAATGGTGAATATCTCGGCGGTGTATACCAGTTTACAATGAACGGGGTCACATACTATACAACCTTCGAAGATTTAAACAAATCTTATTCAAGCGGCACAGGTATTAACCAGATCGACAGTCAGGATAAATTATCATATTATAATGCTTCATATGTTTCTACCAAAAAAGAAGAAACTGTTAAGGCACTGCTCGAAACTGACGGAAACGGCAGATTTACATCGGTCAGGTTTGAAGATGATTCTGTAACATACACATTAAATATGGAAACAGTTACAGATGATGAAGCCTATCAAGATGCTATGAATCAATATAATTATGAAAATGCTCTTTATGACAAAATGGTTCAGGACATCAACGCAAAAACATCATTAATACAACAAGAAGACTTACAACTTGAACTTAGATTAAAACAACTTGATACAGAACAAAATGCACTTTCTACAGAAATTGATGCAGTATCCAAGGTTGTTAAAGATAATATTGAAGACTCCTTCAAGACATTTGGCGGATAAAATAACTAATCCATTAATAATTTACCAAACTAAAAAATACAAACATAAGCTAAGAGTAGTACAAAAAACAAGAAAGGAAGCAATAAGAAAGATAAGCAAAAATGTTAATCTTAAATATACAAAATCATTAATACATTTACTTATCAACTTATTCACAAAAAGAAATGTCATATAAAAATGATGGATACTTAGTAATAGCCAACAGATGGGGCGCAGCCTCAGCAGATGCTAAAGTCATGTTATACGAAACGTATGACAGATTAAGAGACTTAACCGTTGCCGGTTCAGGGAGTTCCGGCACAGGCTTTGAAGCTGCAGGCGGATTTTTATACCAGCTTGCGAGTTTGTTTGCACCTTCCGCATTTATGACAACTCTTGGCGGAACAACGGCTATGAATATCCCTGGAACTTCATACTGGACACAATATTCAGGCGGTGCCGGAGGTACTACCGGAACTTATTCTTCTTTTGGCGTAAACTCTCTGGGAAATTATTCGGGATTTCCGAGCGGATATGCTGCCAATTTTGGATATAGACAAAGCGGATATACAACAGGCGGAGCCTCCGGAATTGGTGATTTACTATCAGGTTTCGGCTCATCTGACGGAGCAACTACTGGTTACGCATCAGGAATCGGAAGCATAGCTGATATTGCAAGTACAGCCGCTTACGGAATAGGAACTGCAAACGGTTATGGTATAGGAGCTGCTAATATCTTAATGCCTTTAGCCGGAATTGTATCCGGATGGGGCGGTATTATGACTGCTGCTGCACCTTATTTAGGAGAATTCGGACTTCCTGCAGTTGTAATGGGCAACTTAATGCAAGGTACAACCTCTGCAGCACTCTCTGCCTACCAAACAGTCTCCAGCAACGTTATTTCAAATGCTGATACTATTCTTTCCCAAAAAGTTGCCAATATCGAAACTGTTTGCAAAATGCTTGATACACAGGGTGACATTGTTAGAAAAATGCTGAAAGATGATATTGAATCTGCAAGTAAAGATATTCAAGATTTATAATAATTAATTTGGGACTGGTTGACACCTCAGCCCAACCCTCTCCTAAAGGAGAGGGAGGAGAAAATAAAATGCAAGGACGTACTTTTTTTAGAGTAATGTTAGATATTTTTTTGAACAATGCTTTATTTAAAGCTATATCTTCTTTTGTAAATTTTTGTAACGAAATTCGGTATTATAACAGAAAAGAACTAAAGTTTTTAAAAAAAATGCCGATAAATAATATGGCAAAAGAAAATTATTACAAAAATAGGTTTGTTTTCAATAGTATCACCAGCAATAGGACAAATTCAAAATAATATGTTAATAAATGTAACAAAGAATAGTAATAACAGGCAATTATTTAGGTTCACATGTTTTATAATACATGTAGGCTTAGATCGTATAGGAGTAAAAGCTTATGCGTGAAGAACTACAAGCAAGTATAAAACGGTTAGTGAACTTTATGAATTTTACCAGATCGTTTTTCAAACGAAAAAATCCATTTAAAGCACTTGCCGTAAGTTTAATTTCCAGCCTAAAGGATATGCTTACCATAAGACAGAAGCTTAAAATGGCAAAGTACAGGGTAAACTATCACAAACACCAGCTTCATAAGATGGAAAGTTTAATAGCAGAAAGCAATGAGCACACATTCCTGAAAGGCAAGAATTTAAACGAAACAAGGTAGAAGGAATGTATTATGGGATTAATTGCTTCCAGTTTCAGAATGATGTATCTCACTGCGTATAAGATTACGCTTGAGACTAAAATCCAGTGGATTGCTTCGGCAAAGATGGAACTTGTTGCCTCTTCTGATGAGATTATGGCACTCGGAAATGATTTGGATCCTGAAAATCCTGCAGTAAAACAACTTGAAGCACGAAGAGATAAGTTAATCATACTGGAAAAGAAACTTGATTTACAAATGCAGGAATATCAGAACAGACTCAAGATGGTAGATGCAGAAATGCAATCTGCACAGGGTGCTGTGGATGCTTCTATTCAGCGTTCTTTCTCCTATAACTTCCAATAATATGATATTTTCTAATTAGAACTAGGATTTAAGAGGATATAGCGGATAGTTAATCTATAAATATCATATATTAACTAACAAAACTATGTTATATTATTATTATGCAGCGAAGGACATACCTTAACGGAAGTGTAAAAGACGGAAAAATTATGAGATGGCCGATTAACAATCTGGTCGTCTATATTGCGCCGATGAAATTTTATTCCAAACCTGGAGAAGATGCGAAATTCCGTAAAATGGTAATTGATGCATTTAACGTCTGGTGCGCTGCAACAGGCGGTAAGTTGAGGTACAAAGTTACAAGTGTTCTTCTGGAATCAAATATAAATGTTGACTGGAAGCGTGTAGACAGACAGGCTCTGGGGCATTGTTACTTCAGCTGGGATCCGCAGGGACGTCTGTATGGCGCAGAAGTCGCAATAGGACTTACAGACGGAAGAATTCACAAAAAATATGATAGTGATATTGAAGTTTATCATACAATTCTTCACGAAGTCGGACATGCTCTGGGACTTAATCATAGCCCTTATAAAGAAGATATTATGTACACTCCCCACCAGTATGGTGTTGCTGCGCTTTCTGAAAATGATAAATATTCAATAAACTGGCTTTATAGATTACAAACGGGAGCTTCTGTTAAACAAATTGCTTCAAAATACGGAATTACTACCTCTACTGACATAGATTCGGTGATAAGAAAGATTGATGATAAAAATAACTCTTCAGGCGAGCCTGATAAAATGCAGATTTCTACAAGGCGTGATTTATTGCAGGAAGCTGCTAATATTGGGGATTTGAAGAAATATAATATGATGCTTCAAAATATTTCTTTATCTTCAAATGTTAAGAATTATTTAAATAACAACAGAAAAAAATAAAAAACAGGCAATTTTTGTTAACAAAATGTTTTTATAAACATATAAGGTTAGAAACTATAAGGTTATTTAAATGATTGATCCTTTAACATTTAAAGCCAGTGTTGAATACAATAAACAAGTTGAAGAAGAAAATTCTCATAAAGATTCTCCGAATCCACTAAGGCTCAAAGTAAATTTATCAAGTCTGGCTGCCATATCTAATTATAATCAAGTTTTACTCAAACCCCAGTTTGATAAAGACACTATCGGAATAGTTAATAACGCTTCCGGTATGATGAAACTTTGCCCTGCTAAACTTGATCTGCCATACAGTTTTAAAACAGACGAAATCAATGGCGACAGAATATTTAATAAGGATGGAACTCTTGAGCTTATTAAAGAATACAAAAATGATACAATAAGGGAATACTACCCTGACAAAAATGGACGATTTATTAAAACTATTTTAGAAAAAGACAAAAATACAGGAAACATAATCTCACAGATTCAGCCGGTAATGAAAGGCGACGGAACGTTTAAGGCTAATATTATAATCTTTGATGAAAAAATCAACAATAAGTACATAATGTTTCAAGTAGAAGACAGCGGAAATATTGCAAGCCTATCTGAGATCTTTGATAATGGTAAAAACTTTAGAACTCTTATGTTCAACTCAAAGAATTTAAAACCTGAAAGGTATATAGAATCAAAAGAAAATAAAGATGGAGAATTTGAAATTGTTGATTGCAAATTTTCATCTTTTCCTGAAGTTAAAGAATTGAAACAAATTAATGCTGCTAAAGAAGTAAATATAACATATTCCGGAAACAGAAAAACTATTGATGTAAGAAGAAAAATTCCGGAGAATTAGCTATTCTATATATTTGCCGTCAAAAAGTTCCAGCACCATTTTTTCCTGATCAGTCTCCATACGCTCAGGCTTTTGCTGGGGGTTAGAAACCTCTGCTGATTCAGGATTATCATTTTCAACCGGCATATCTTCTTGCGGGACTTCTTCTGGAGTATTTACAGTTTCCTCATGCCGGAGTTGAAAAGGTTCAGGAGTTTTTGGCTGTTCAGGAATTATGTTTTTTTTTTCTTCCTGCAAAACAGAAGATACAGGGGCAGCCGGCGCAGAAGCTATAGCAGCATCACCGCTTTGCGGGAGTCTTACAATGACTTTTGAATTTTGCTGGTTAAACATTGTATTGGCTGCTTCTATAAGCATTTGTTTTTTATTCGTATCGTTTATTTGAGATACTAGTTTATCATTCTTAAAAGTAATTACGACTTCATCCTCTGCTATTTTAACAGGTGTTGCAAGGTGCAATAAAGCTTTTGTTGCGGGACTCTTAATATTCATTAAGAGTGTTTGCCATAATGTATTAATATCATTTCCGTCAGGTTTCTTAGACATTGGAGGCGGCGTAAATTCTTCCAGCTCAGGTTTAACCGTTTGCGCTGCAGGAGATTCTGCCGGCGGAATCGGGGCTGGTCTCGTTACGGGATCTGTTTCCACTGATTTCTGGGTATTTTCAGGCGGCTTTTGAATAGATACAACAGGACGCTGGGGTTGAAGAACCGGACGTACAGGCTGCGAAACAGGAGCACTTCCACACTCCAGAGCTTTAACTCTATTTTGCAAATCCAAAAGGGTAGTATTTTCTGTCATATTTGCAAGATCAATCATTCCGACCTCAAGCCACAAATGTTGATTAGCTGCAAGTTTCACTTCTTTTATGTAATAAGTTATTCTCTCCAGCAAAAATACAATCTGCTGGGTTTCAAGCTGATCTTTTTGTTTGAGCATTTCCTCAATCTGCGGCTCATTTAAACCGGTCAATTCCTGTAAAAGCTCTTTTCTGCAGGTTTTCACTATTAAAAGATTTTTAAAATACTCGGATAAATTTGTCAAAATCTGCAAAGGTTCGTTCCCAGCGTTATAGATTTCGTTTAGAATTTCTATTGCTTCGTTAGGCGAAGAGGCGATAATTTTACTGCTGAGTTTATTTAGAGTATCAAAAGAAATTCTACCTAAAATAGCGTTAACATCATCAACTGTAACTTCTTTTGAAACACCCAGAAGACTTAATTGGTCTAGAAGAGAAATGCTGTCACGCATTCCGCCTGCCGAATTTTTAGCTATTGCAAAAAGCGCATCATCAGAAATATTAATTTTCTCATTATCGGAAATATATCTGAGGTGCTTAACAATATCCTCTGTAGTAATTCGTCTAAAATCAAACCTCTGGCAGCGACTTTTGATTGTATCAAGAACTTTGTGAACTTCTGTTGTTGCAAGTATAAAGATTACATTCTCAGGCGGCTCTTCCAAAGTTTTAAGCAGTGCATTAAATGCGTGGTTTGTCAGCATGTGAACTTCGTCTATAATATAAATTTTATACTTACCGTTTACCGGAACATACTGAATTTTTTCCAAAATATTCTGCGTATCTTCAACTTTTCTGTTACTTGCGGCATCGATTTCAATTACGTCAATAGGTACAGAATTTGTAATATCTCTGCAGCTTTCGCACTCACCACAAGGGTGAATTGTCGGTCCGTTTTTGCAATTTAGAGATTTAGCCAGAATCCTTGCTGTAGAGGTTTTTCCAGTACCACGCGGACCCGTAAACAAAAATGCATGAGCAATTTTTCCAAGCTCTATTGCGCTTGTAAGAGTCTTTTTTATATGCTCCTGACCTACAAGCTGCTCCAGCGTCTGCGGACGATATTTTCTATACAATGGTACATAATTTCCGCTCATATGATAAGTTTAGCATAAAGAGATATTATCGTAAATTAAAATTACCGAATTATTAAAAGTAACAATTTCTTTACAAACTATAAAGTTTTTCAAAAAAATGCCGTTATAAAAAATGGTTGTACATAATAAGAAGGAGAATTTATCATGGTTGCAGATTATAGTAATTTAAAAATGAATCTTGATGGAATTAATACATTCTTCAAAGATAATGGCGTTCAAATAAGTGCACAGGATAGTGCAAAACTCAACAGCATTTTTAAAGAGTGCGATACAATAAATGCAAAAGGCGAACAAAAGCCGGACGGAGAGTTAACAGGAGAAGAAAGAACAAGCTTTTTAAACAAAGTCAAATCTCTATGCCCAAATCTTTATCAGAAGGTAGTAGATTTTTATACTGCAGTCGATGTTGTAGAAGGCTTGAAGGAAGAAAAATCCGAATAAATTCAGTCGACTAAAATATAGCGTTTTTTCACTGAATCAAAGACAAAGGTATCGTAGCCCCTGTCATTTACAACAAAGCGGATGGAATTATTGACATCTGTTCTTAGAGTTTTTATGTCTTTGAGCATTTCAAGCGTGCGAATGGACGGATGCCCGAATTTATTAGTGCCGACTGAAATCACTGCGGTTTCAGGTTTGAGATAACTAAGCATCTCTCTGTTAATAACGCCGTTTGCACCGTGGTGACCAACTTTCAGTACTGTGATGCCTGACGGTAAATTAGCTTTGAGTTTTTCAAATGTTGAAATTCCGGAGTCGCCGGTAAATAACATACTGAAATTCTTGTATTTTAAAAGCGTAAGAATTGATGCTTCATTATCACCTATGCCTTCTATCTCAGGCGCAATATAGTTTGTAATTTCAAGCCCTTCGTCGTCCATCACCTTCTGCCGGTTTTGCGCCAGAATTACATTTACTCCGTATTTTAATGCCGTTTTGTAAATATATTTTGCTGCCTTAGAATCATGGTTCAGAGAATTTACATACAAATTTTTTACTTTTACACCCTTTATTAAATCTACAGCGCCGCCGCAATGATCATTATCAAAATGAGTCAGAATAATTGTGTCAATTTTCTTAATTCCTCTATCGGTCAGATATTTAAGAAGTAACATTTCTGCCTGAGACTTACCGCCATTAAATCCGCTTTTGCCTGTATCTATCATCATGTACTTATTATCAGGAGTTTTAATTAAAAACGCATCTGCATTTCCGACATCAAATGCTGTAATTTCAAGATTGTGATTAGGAATAGATATTGTAGATACCATAAGAACAACAAGCATTACAGGAAGTGTAATCCTGAGAACCTTCAAGTATTTTTCCCTCACTTCCTTATTAAACAATGCAGTTATATTCAGTAAAATTCCATAATACAAAATCAACTGAAATACAGAAGGATGCGTTGTAGAAAGAGCCGCATGCGGCAAATTTCCCCAGAAATCAGAAATATTTACAAGAATTGTTATTAAAGGATTTAATATAAAATCAAACGCTTGCAAAACAAAATCAGGCATGACGGTTGATATCAAAGAACCGACAAAACCGCCAAAGCTTATAACTGAAAGAAGCGGAACACTCATAATGTTTGCAAATACTGAATATAAGCTTATATTATTAAAGTAAAATATTTGAACCGGTATTACCCAAAGCTGTGCAATAATCGGAATACTTACAGTTCCTATAAGCCAGTTTATTATTCTGCTTTTGCTTTTAACAAGATACGGTGTCATAACAAGGAGTCCGAAAGTTACTATAAAAGAGAGCTGAAAGCCGACATCATTAATATACATCGGATTATAAAGCAGCATCAGAAACGCAACAACCCCAAGAAGAGAAATACTGTTTGCATCTCTGTCTATAAGTTTTCCTATCAAAACAAAAATCAGCATACAGGTTGCTCTGACAACTGATGCGCCAAGCCCAGTCATAAGCGAATACACAAGCACCATTACAATACCTACAGAGACATTAACTTTATAATTTACTCTTAATAAAGACAGGAAAAGGAAGAAAAATGAAAATATAAAAGCAACATTCATACCGGAAGCCGCAAGAATATGCAGCAACCCCGAATTAACAAAAGATTGCTTTATATCATCGGGAGGAGAAACCGCATCATCACCAAATACAATGCCGCCCAATATTTCAAGATTCGGACTCGTTAAATATTTTGAATGCAAATTAATTATCTTTTCTCTGTAATCATTAATACCCTGCAAAACTCTCTGAACTCTGTTTGGTGATTCGTTTAATTTTAGCGGAATACCATCTCTTGAGCCATAGAAAACCGCATAAACACTAAAATTCCTCAAATAATTTCCATAATCAAACTGTGAAGGATTTCCGACTTTGAAAGGCGGAGTTAAACGCCCTTTTATTTTGTAATAATCATAAATTCTCAACTTTTCATTAGTATTTAAAGTTACAAGAGTCTTTTCATTATCAAACTCCCTTACCAGATTGTCATATTCAATCCTGTTAACCTTAAAGAAAAATCTTTGTTTATTTCCAAATTTTCCACCGCCTTTATTTTGCGGAATAGAGACAATCTGACCCGAAATCTCGCAATTAACGGGAGCAAGGCTTACAAGTTCATCCACTGTTTTAAGTCTGAAAATTGTATTTGCAATTCCGAGATAAAATATAACAGTCCAGATTAAAATATATTTTGGCTTAAAATAATCAAATATCACAAAAGCTGTAAACAGAATAGTTACGCAAATTGCAATCAATAGCAAATGACCGCCCAATGCAGCATAAAGCGCAAGAATATAAATTCCTACAGTAAACAGAATAAGCAGGTTTTTGTTGAGACATATATTCTTACACAAATCTCTTATCATACTCAAGAATACTATTGGTTTTTATTCCAATTCTGAACGCTCAATTTCTTGTTTTGTTGTAAATTTAACTATGTCACCGACTTCAATATCATTAAACTTAACAAATGAAATACCGCATTCAAAGCCCTGTGCAACTTCTTTAACATCATCTTTGAAACGTTTAAGCTGATCAACAGCGCCTTTAAAGATTTCTTTACCATTTCTGTAAATTGTTGCGGTATCATTTCTGTTAATTTTACCTTCTGTTACATAACATCCGGCAATTTTCTGAATTTTACCGATAGTAAATATTTGTCGGATTTCAACCTTACCTGTTTCAACTTCCTTAACTTCAGGTGAAAGCAGAGAAATCATCGTTTTCTCGATATCTTCAAGAATCTGGTAAATAATTTCATATTTCTTAATTGTAACGCCTTCACGTTCGGCAGCAGCAAGTGCGTTTGCATCTTCTTTTACGGTAAAGCCCAGAATTAACGCATTTGAAGCGGATGCAAGCATTACATCGGCTTCTGAAATATCACCGACACCTACGTGAATAATCTTAGTTACAATTTCTTTTGATTCAAACTGGGCAATAGCCTGAGATACAGCTTCAGCAGCACCATGTGTATTTGCCTTGATAATCAAATTAAGCTGAGGAATATCGCCTTCAGCATCACCGGCTTCTCTTCTCATATGAGCAGGGAGCATTGCGTCAAGTCTCTTGCTGCGTTCTTTCTCTTTACGTTTTTCAACAATAGATTTCATTTCTTTTTCGTTTTTAACTACTTCGAAATAATCACCTGCATTAGGAACTTCTGTCAAACCTAAAACCTCGACAGGTGTAGAAGGTTCTGCCTTCGTGATTCTTTCACCTGAATCGGAAAGAAGTGCTCTCACTCTTCCGCAAGCAGTTCCTACAACAATACAATTTCCTGTTCTTAAAGTTCCGTTCTGTACCAAAAGCGTTGCAACAGGACCTTTTCCCTTATCAAGGTTTGCTTCAATTACAACACCAGTAGCTTCTGCCTTAGGATTAGCTCTCAAATCCTCAAGATCAGCAACTAGCAGAATATATTCCAATAACTCGTCAATACCCGTTCCCTGAAGTGCAGATACATTTACCGTAATTGTATCACCGCCCCAGGCTTCCGGAACAAGTCCGTGCTCGGTCAACTGCTGTAAAATTCTGTCAGGATCAGCCCCCGGCTTATCAATTTTGTTAACTGCAACGATAATTGGCACTTCTGCCGCTTTTGCATGGTTAATTGCTTCAATAGTCTGAGGCATTATACCGTCATCAGCCGCAACAACAAGAATTGCAATATCTGTAGCCTTTGCACCTCTTGCTCTCATTTCTGTAAAAGCTTCGTGACCCGGTGTATCTACAAATACAATTTTCTTCTCATGCTTATTATCAAGATAAACTGTATAAGCACCTATGGACTGCGTAATTCCGCCTACTTCTGTTGCGACAATTTTGTGTTTTGAAGCTCTGATACTGTCAAGAAGCGTAGTTTTACCATGGTCAACGTGCCCCATGATACTTACTACAGGAGCTCTGCGTTTTAGTAATTTCTTATCAACTTCGCTTAAAGCTTTTTGTTTTTGCTCTTTTTCCAGTTCTTCTTCAATATAAGCATCAAGATCTTCTTCAAGAACCTCTAGATTATATTCCGCACAAACCTTCTTAATAGTATCAACGTCAATTAACTGATTGACTGTTGCCATAATTCCCTGAAACATAAGGAATTTAACTATCTCTGCAGGAGTCTTATGAATTTTATCAGCAAGCTCGCTGATTGTCATTGCAGAATTTACAACAATTTGTTTAACTTCTTCTACAGCCTCTTCTTTATGAGATTTCTTCTTATGTTTTTGAGCAGCAGCCTTTTCAAGAGAAATCATCTCCTGATCTTCTTTTTTAGAATTAAAATCTTTATCTTTCTTTTTATTGCCGTCTTTTCTCTTGGAAGAAGGTCCGCCCTTTCCTTCATAAATTTCCTGTGGAATTATTCTTCTCTCTACAAGCTTCTTTTCCTGTCCCGGTTTATGAGCAGGTTTTTTAGTTTTTTCTTCTGTTGAAGCAGCAGATTTTTGAGGAGCTTTCCTTACAATTTCTATTCTTGATTTAGGATATTCAACCTTTGTTCTTTCTATACGTACAGTAGACTTTTCTGGTTTTTCAGTTTTTTCTAGTTTTTCAGCTTTTTTAGTTTCTGCTTTTTCTGCTAAAACTTTCTTCTCCGGTTTTTCAACCCGCTCGATTTTTTCAACTTTTTGAACCCGTTGAACTCTTTCAATCTTTGGGGCAGGCTTTGGAGCTTCTTCAACCTGTTTTTCTTCTGTTTGCGCAACTTTGGCTTTTTTTACAACAAAAGCCTTTGGTTTTGCAGAACTCTTTTGAGGTACAACCCCCAAATGTTCTTTCAATTTACGAATCTGCATCGACGTAACAGTATTAGAGTGCGATTTTACTATAATATCAACTTCCGCAAACTTTTCTATAACCTCTTTGCTGGTCATTCCAAGTTCTTTTGCTAATTCACTGACTCTTAAACTGTTCATCTAATATATTCCTTTCACCTTTTTCAGCATTTGTTGTAAAATCCAGTTCTTTATTCCGCATTTTTACTGTAACTACGATTTTGTAATATATTGCAGAACTCCGACTTATCGAAAAAGGTATTTGTTTTCAACACCTTGTTTAATTTTGATTTCTTTAATGCTGCATCAATACATTTCTGATTATAACAAAGATATGCAGATCTGCCAAATGTTTTGGAATCCGGATTTATTACTACATTTTCGTCTTTATAATTCTTAGTAATTTTTATTAAATTTTCTCTTGGAATTAATTCTCCACATCCGACGCATTTTCTTAGCATCTGCCGCCTTTCTTATGTAAAAAAGCGGATTCAGGTTATGAATCCACTTCCGCTAATTTTTCAAGTTTTAACTTCTGGTCATATTCGGTAAGTAAATCGATAAGTTCGTCTAAATCACCATCTATAACCGTCCATACGTTGAGGTTTTGACCAATTCTATGGTCAGTAAGCCTCCCTTGCGGGAAGTTGTACGTTCTGATACGTTCGCTTCTATCACCTGTTCCGACCTGCGAGCGTCTCAAGTCCGTAATTTCTTTCATTTGTTTTTGAACTTCCATATCATAAAGTTTTGCCTTCAAAATTTGGAGAGCTCTTTCTTTGTTCTGGAGCTGCGAACGTTCTTCCGTACAGAAAATCATTATTCCTGTAGGTTTGTGGAAAACTCTCGCCGCAGTTTCTACTTTGTTTACGTTTTGACCGCCGGCTCCACCTGAACGTGCTGTTGTAATTTCAACATCATTCATATTAAGTTCGACTTCCACATCATCAACCTCAGGCATTACAGCAACCGTTGCAGTTGAAGTGTGAACCCTGCCTTGAGATTCCGTTGCAGGAACTCTTTGTACTCTATGAACACCGGATTCGTATTTGAGACGGGAATAAATACTGTCTCCTTTCATAGAAATAATAACTTCACTCACACCTCCGGCTTCACAATCCGTCTTACTCAAAATCTGAGTCTGCCAGCCTTTCTTATCGGCATAACGCATATACATTCTCATCAAATCACCCGCAAAAATGTTCGCTTCGTCTCCGCCGGCGCCGCCTCTGATTTCAAGCATAATATCCTTATCATCCATCGGATCTCTCGGAAGAAGAAGAATTTTCATACGTTCTTCATATTCGGCAATCTTGTTTTCATTTTCTTCTATATCGTTTTTTAAAAACTGCCTCATTTCTTCATCTTTTTCTTCGTGAATCATCAGTTTTGCTTCTTCTATAGCATCAGAAGCCTTTTTCCACGCATAATACAATTCAACGGTTTCTTCCATTGATTTTCTTTGTTTTGATAAGTCTCTGAATTTATTATAATCTG
>CALURU010000024.1 GCA_944323255.1 Candidatus Gastranaerophilales bacterium | reverse complement strand
CAAATTTTTTACCAATTCCTTAACATTATTTATTGTACACGCCAATTTGTCAATTGTATTTTTTACAATTATTAACGATTCATCTTGAATGATATTTTCGGGTAATAATTCGTTTATCTGTTGGTAACTTAGAACATTGCCACTTGCTAGAAAAATGCTCAATAAATTTTCTTGCGCTTTTATTTCAAATTGTGAAGAATTTGTTACATTTTTTTTACTAAATTCAGGAATTTCTTGTGCCCTATAAACTGCCTCATGCCGGGAAAGTTCTTTAAGCATCGCATTTTCATCCACCTCAAGTACTGTAGAAACCATCTTTACATATTCTGTTTGGATAATTTTATTATTAACATCTTTTAGAATTTCTATTATTTGCTCCACTAACATTGCCTTTTCCTGCGGAGTTTTTACTGAAGATCGTTCTTTTAAAATATTATTCAGCAAAAAATCAATAAGCAGCGGAGCATTTTTAATATATTCCTTAAAAACTTCTCCTCCCATTGTGCGGATAAACTCATCCGGATCCTTTCCTTGCGGCGGGGAAACAACACGGATTTCACAAGAATACTTGTTATCAACAGTTGATGAAATATGACTTTCGTCAAACTGTTTGATATCCCCGAGTGCAGCAAGTGTTGCTTTTATAGTTTCACCGCCCCTTTTTGTTGCATTAACACCCGCATTATCCGTATCAAAGGACAAAAATATACGTCTTGATTTTGTATAACGTGAAAGCAATTTGACATGATCTGCAGTCATTGCAGTTCCGCAGGAAGCAACCGCATTCTCTACACCGTGTGCCTGTGCGGAAATTACATCAAAGTACCCCTCCATAATTAGAACGCCGTCTTCGTTTTTTATAGCCTCCTGTGCGGTATAAAGCCCGAATAATAATTTACTTTTGTTATATATCAAAGAATCAGATGAATTTAAATATTTAGGATTTTGACCCTCATCAACGGCACGTGCTCCAAATGCGACATACTCGCCGTATTCATTTTGTATCGGTATAATTATTCTGTTTCTAAATCTGTCAATCCAGCCGCCATTTTTTGATTTTAATATTAATCCGGCTTTTTCCAAAATCTCGTCATTGAATTCTTTTTTCAACTCTTTATATAAAACATCATACTTATTAGGCGCCCAGCCAAGAGTAAACCTGTCTATTATACTGTCATCTACACTTCTTGCCATAAGTGCCGTCATAGCCTTGCCTGCATCATCTGCAGATCTTAACTGGGTATGATAAAACTTTGCCGCTTTTGAGCATGCCTTTATCATTTCCTTTTTTAAATTTTTGGTATCTGTTGATGCACCATATTTTTTGGGTAATTCAATACCATATTTATCTGCAAGCTCAAAAACGACCTCTTTAAACTCTCTATTTTGAATCTTTATAAGAAAACTTAAAGCATCACCACTTTCGCCGCAGGAAAAACACTTAAAAATACCTTTTGACGGACTTACCGACATAGAAGGTTTTTTGTCGTTATGGAACGGACACAATCCCCAATAATTAGCTCCGCTTTTCTTTAAAACAACGTATTGCGATACAACGTCTACTATATCCAGCCTGTCTTTAATCTGCGAAACAACTTCTTCAAATGAATTTGCCATACCAACATTTTAGCACTAAAAAGATAAATGTGTAAAAAATCGGTGCGTTTGATATCAAACGCACCGACGATTATTCTTCAATTATTTCTATTAATTGAACCTGTCATGAGTTGCATTTATGTTAGCATTAATAAAATCAGCAAAGAAGTTCATAAAAGCAGGATCTATAGGTTCAGATTCCGGTTCTTGAGTTTCAACCGGTGTATACGTAGCTTCGTAATCTACACCTTCGTAGTTAAACGTTACTGTATAACCGCCGTTTGCATCTTCTTTGATGTCGTATTCAATACCAAGTTCGTCAAGCTGCTCCAATTTTTGTCTGCCGCCATTTTCAAGTGCCTTAACAATTGACTTCAATTGTCCTTCAACACTGGTATCAATCGTCTGTGTCTGCATTTCTATATTGGTATCTTTGCAGTGGATTTCATAATCCTTGCCTTCATAATTAAATGTTACTACTTCATAGACTTGAGCTTTACCTGAATCAGTTGCTATATCGTAAGGAATATCCATTGCTGCTAATTCACTTATTATTGTTCTTGTATCTCCGGTATTTATCGCTTCGGTTAAATTTTCAGGCAAAGAAGTTCCGACTTCTTTCTTATTGTCGAGACATTCTTTTAACTCTTCCGCACTGGTAATCGTTTTCAAAGATGTAATACCTTCATCATTTGTTACGCTAATTTGCAGGTCAGAGCGCAAAACATAATAAGTTCCGCCTAATTGACCCTGTTTCGAAGTCTCTACTTTGTCAAAGTACTGATCGATTTCAGCTTCACTAAATCCCATATTCTTTAATACAAAATCACGGTGCATAGTATCAGCCTCATCCGGCAATTCGGATTCAGCTTCATTATTAACTACACCTCCCTGATATTCAGCAGAATTCTTTTCGTCAGCTTCGTCAACCGTACCTTCAGAAGTCACATTTCCGCTAGCTTGAGGCTGATTATATGTTTCCATGGAATCTACATACTCTGACAGAGCATTATTTGCAGCAGGTTGTTCCGGTGTTTCTTCAGTCTCTGCCGGTTTGTCATTCCCCTGAGCTTTTGGCTGTTCTTCCATTTGCTCTGCTTTTTCAACCTCTCTTCTTAGAAAGATTGGAGTTCTTCCTAACTGATAATTAAAATTCATTTTCGCTCCTTTCATTTTTAGCATAACATTTTATGTAAAATGTTATGCTATACAGATTTATATTTTCTTAGATTTTGAAATGTATATTCTGTATTACGTCATATTTCCGGAAAACTTTAGGATTATATCCAAAAGTGTTACATAACTTTACAAAGTTAACCTCTAAAGAAGGCTATAAGTAAGTCTTAGTATGGGCAAAGTATTATCAATATTTCAAAGCCGTTGCAGCTCCCCTATTTTTAACCCCTACTTTTCTATAAACTCTTCAAGTCCGTCTATAATACCTTCTGCGACGTTCTTAGCAAAACTTCCCTGCGTATATAAAAGAGTATCCGAAGGATTTATCATATAAGCAGTTTCTATAAGAACTCCAACGTAATTTGCAGGTCTGATTACAGCAAAACTTGCAGACCGTACTCCGTTTTTCTTTGTGCCGGCTGATTTTGTTATTGATTTTTCCAGAATTTGAGAAAGCTCTTTTGAATTTTTATTAAAATAATATATGCCCGTGCCTCTATGCTTTGAATGATTAAAACCAACATTACCAATTGAATTCATATGTATGCTCAAATAAATGTCCACATCATTTGCAACAGCAATCTTAATTCGATCTTTTAGCGTAATCTCTCCATCACATTCACGGGTCATGACAACATTCGCACCTTTTTGTTTAAGTATTTGCTGCAACTCAAGGGCAATTTTTAAATTTATATCTTTTTCTTTGTCCCCTAAACACCCCATTGCACCGCTCTGAGAACCGCCATGACCGGCATCTACAAGTATAGTACAATCCTCAAACGTTTTTGGAACTTCACTCACCTTGAACGTATAAAATCCATCCTGCAAAGTGACATTATAAAAATACCTCTTTGGCTTTAAAATGTTTATCGTATATACAGAAGATTCTGATAATTCTGGATTATAGACCCTAAACAATATTTCTTTTTCGCCATCTTCTATTGTATAAGGAAGATTTTGAGTAAAAGAAACCGTTTGAACAGTCGCATTTTTGTATTTTTGACTGTTCATATTTATAAACTCGGCAATGGAATCATTAACAGCAGCCTCCTCATCTATATCCGATTTTAAAATCCATGCTATCTTATCTTTTGCTAAAAACACACGGTAATAATTATCCTTAGAACCATTTATTACCACTCTTGTACCCTTAAACAAATATGAAACAATATTAAATCCAATATCTTCCGGGGCACTTCTCAAAGGCACATTGTCATTCTTTACGATAACTGTTCTTTTGTCAAACTCATTAACTTCACTTTGAACCTTTTGCACTGCCTTTTTCTTATATACATTGTAAACTTTTGTACTGTAGCCCGAACGTATTACAACCCTGTTTTCACCATCGTTTAATTTTACCGAATATGCAAATGCCCCGTTTGGCGCTGAATATACTCTGGAGCTATTAATTGTTACAGCCTCCGAATTCCTTGCCTTGCCTATAAACAAACCATAATCATAAGTTGTTACAGAATTCTTTTCTGCCGGATAAAAAATTTCATATCCATACGACCGTATAACTCCTGAATATAGCAGAAGTAAAATTAGTAATACTCTTCTTATTGAACGATAGTTGAACAAAACTTTTATCCTCATGCATTATTATACACAAAAAAAGGATGCAATAAAAACCGCATCCTTTTTTATTTTTACTCAAAAATTTTATACAACAGCCGTTTTGATAGCAGCTCTTGCTCTTTTTAAAGAATTTTCTTTTCCTATAATAGCAAGTGTTACAACCATATCAGCACCGCATAATCTTCCTGTTACCGCAGCTCTGATTGCCCACATTGTAAACTTAGGTTTATATCCTTTTTCTTCCTTAAATTTACCTCTGAAAACTTCCAATTTTTCGTGAAGATTTTCTTCCGTCCATTCCCAGCCTTCAGCCTGCTCTACAAAAGCTTTAAGAACATCCTGCGATAAATCCGTCTCAAGTTCTGCTTGAGCTTTTTCATCAATCTCGACTTTGTCTCCGCCGAAGAAATACGCAACTGCATCAGTAATATCAGACAACAAAGTCAGCGGTTCATAAGTAATATCTATCATTCTGTTGTACTGTTCTTCCGTAAGCTCACTTAAATCATATTTTGTCAAATATTTTTTCAGTTTTTCCCTCAAAACTTCCTTCGGAAGCATTTTAATATAATGACTGTTCATCCACTTTAATTTATCATACTCAAATATTGAGTTAGAAGAAGAAACTTCATTAATTCTGAAATCAGCTGCAATTTCATCTATTGACTTAATTTCCTGACCGTCAGAAGGCGACCAGCCCAAAAGCGCAACGAAGTTAACCAGAGCTTCAGTCAAATAACCTTGTTCTACAAAGTCAGAAACCGCAGTTGCACCGTGTCTTTTTGATAACTTGCTTCTATCAGGAGCAAGAATCATACCCAAATGCCCGAATCTCGGAACCTCAAATCCGAGAGCTTCAAAAATAAGAATTTGTTTGTACGTATTTGAAATATGATCTTCACCCCTTATAACGTGTGAAATCTTCATCAGAGCATCATCAATTACAACAGCATAGTTGTAAGTTGGAGTTCCGTTTGACTTCAAGATTACAAAATCTCCAATAAGATTTGTATCCATGTGAAGCTTACCTTTTACAAGATCGTCAAATTCAAGAATTGAAGAATCATGAAAAGCCTTCTGAGCTTTTGCTACATTAAATCTGATAGCAGGTTTTCTGCCTTCTGCTCTTAATTTTGCTTTTTCTTCCTCTGTTAAATTCTCGCACTTTTTTGTATAAACATAAGCTTTTTTATTTCTAGCAGCTTCTTCTTTTTCGGCTTCTAACTCCTCCGGAGTACAGAAACATTCATAGGCAAAACCTTCATCAAGAAGCTTTTGAATGTATTTTGGATAAATATCAAACCTTTGAGACTGCGTATAAGGTCCATATTCACCGCCGACATCCGGACCTTCATCCCAATTTAAACCCAATGCTTTTAAGCTGTCAAAAATATTATCAACATATTCCTGACTTGTTCTTTCAGCATCAGTGTCCTCGATTCTCAATATAAATTTACCATTATTTTTCTTAGCAAATAAATAATTAAATAAAGCTGTTCTTGCCGTTCCGATATGAAGATTGCCGCTCGGTGACGGTGCAATTCTTACTCTTACTTCTGACATATGTTTATCCTTCCTTTTTTACCCAATCATTATTGCACAAAGAGGAAAAGGGGTAAAGGGGGGGGGTAAATGTGTTGGGCTGGTTGGTCACTTCCCCACGCCCCCTATGTGAGGGGGTAAATGTATTGGGCTGGCTAGTTTCTTCCCCTCGCCCCTTGTGTGAGGGGGTAAATGTATTGGGCTGGCTAGTTTCTTCCCCTCGCCCCTTGTGTGAGGGGGTAAATGTGTTGGGCTGGCTAGTTTCTTCCCCTCGCCCCTTGTGTGAGGGGGTAAATGTATTGGGCTGGCTAGTTTCTTCCCCTCGCCCCTTGTGTGAGGGGGTAAATGTGTTGGGCTGGCTAGTTTCTTCCCCTCGCCCCTTGAGGGAGAGGGAGCAGTCGTGCGTGAGCCATTAGGCGAAGGCTACGAATGCGGGTGAGGGGTGAAGAATATGTTATTCAGGTTAAGGTGAAGCGTGAAGTATGAAGCGTGAAGGGAGAATTGTAGGTAGGTTTTAGCTGACAATAACTTTTTCTAATAAACTTTAATTTTTATACCCCACACCCGAATTTCTAAGTTTCGCTAACGCTCAACTTGAAATTCTACCCTCTCCCTCAAGGGGCGAGGGGAAAGCGGATTGCTAATTTGACCAAATCTGTCTCTACGAGCAGGTTTTACCCCCCCCCCTAATGGCTCAATGCCCCGCAGGGTAAGGGTTTTAGATTGTTGCCTTGTCGTCAAGTCTTTATCTAATTCCATACTTTTCACATATCCTTGTACTATTATATAGTATATATTCCACATGTAACGACATCAGTAACACTTTTTATTACTTTTTATTACTTTTTATTTCTTTTTGTTACAAAAATTTACATTAACTTTGCAAATTCTACGTTCTGCAAATAAAAACGGGTAAACAGTCACATCAGTGTAACACATTTTACCCGAAATGTTGAGTTTTAGATATTGGATATAATAGTTATATTCCACATATTGATACTTTAATAACGCTTAGCATGTGAAATTGTTACAAAAATTTACAATACAGGGCTCAAAACCAATAAACACAGGAAAAAATTTTTGCAGAAAATTTAGAACTTTTTTGAACAAAAATAAATATTTTTCGTTATACTAATATAGAGGTTACAAAATGAAAAATAAATGCTCAAAATATGAAGGATTATTTGTTTTTTCAGATGATGAAACTCTAAAGAATCATCTTCTGGAATGTGAAGAGTGCCGCAAAGAACAGGAAAAAATGGACAGAGTATCAGAGCTTATAGGCGAGGTAAAATTTCATTACCGTTCTAAAGCAAAGCATAAACCTATCCTGAAAGCTGCCTGTATTTTAATGCTGCTTTTGTTCTCTACCGCTTCTATCGGTATCATAGGAAATTACGAAGACATGGTAGACACAATTCAATACGGTGAAACATTGTCAGCTGAAGATTTAGGGTTTCCTGTTGATTCTTACGGACTCATAGTGGTGGATGAATGAACTTTAACAAATTAATTAAGACAAACAAAAATAATATAAAAAATATAGTAAAACTAATTACCAGAAGCGAAAACGAAGACGTTGAACAAGAGGTATATATAAAGTTATGGAAAAATGCTGACAAATACAAAGAACAAGGATCTTTAAAAAGCTGGGTCGGTACTGTCGCCAGAAATGCTTCAAAAGATTACCTTAAATCTGCTGTAGTAAAATATGAACAGGATTCAACATCAGAAGATTTTGTATTATCAGGCATTAAGGATAAAAAATGTTCTCCGGAAGGAAATGTTCTGGCAAAAGAACGACAGCAAAAAATAATTAAGGCTATAGACAGCTTAAAACCAAAATTAAAAGAAACAATAATGTTATGTGAAATCTACGGATACACATATGAAGAAGCGGCGCTAAAACTAAAATGTCCAATTGGAACAATAAAATCCAGAATATACAATGCAAAAAAAGAGTTAGCAGAAAAGTTAGAAGATTTATTATAAAAGAAAGGTAAATTATGAAAAAATTAGCAATTATGATTTGTGCTTTGTGCGTAGTATCAACTGCAGCAAATGCTGCCGCTGAAAACGCAAGCAAGACAGCAGTTAAACAGGCAGAAACACCAGCTGTACAACAGGAGCAGCAGGTAAATGAAGGGATTAAAAATCCTCCTTCAAAAGAAGAAATGATAAAAAAGAGAAAAGCAAGGGAAGCTGCTTTTGAACAAAAGTTAGGATTAACAGAAGCTCAAAAGGCTCAAGTAAAAGAGCTGCGCATACAGGGACATAAAAAAATGAAACCTGTTATGGAGCAGATTAAACTAAAAAAACAAGAAGCCAGAGTTGTTAAGTTATCAAGAATTTCTGTAGAAATGCAGAACGAAAAACTTGCCGTTATCAATAAAGAACTTGCAGAATTAGAAAAACAGGCAAAAGAAATTCGCAAACAAAACATGAAGGATTTTGAATCAATCTTAACAAGAGACCAGAAAAAAATTCTTAAACAAATGAAAAAAGAAGGCAGAGAAAAGTTCAAAAAGGGAGCACAGCATCCTTGTCCACCGCCTTGTCCGGTAGAAACTACAGAAAAACCTACTGAGCAAAAATAATCAAATAACAAGTTTTTTAAATAGTATCGGCGGGACTTTAGTCCCGCCGATACCGTTTTTTGTAGTGTAGTAATTATATGTCATTAATGATTATTATTTTGCAAAGCTCTTGCCGCTGCCATTGCAACCTGAGGATTCGGATCTGCTTGAGCCAGTGTATAGAGAGTTGTTAATTCTTCATTGTACTCTGGTCTTTGAATATGTTGCAGTGCATCAATAGCAGCTATTTTAACTCCGGCATTTGGGCTGTATCTTAATGCATCAACTATTGCTGCAGAGCCCGGTAAATCTGTCAGAGGGACAACGTTTCCGGTTTGTTTTTCGACTTCGTCAGTGTATACTTTAGCCAGAATTGCTATTGTATAGAGGGCATATTCTTTATTTCTTTCTGCCATTTCCATCGGAGAGAGTTCATTTGCCAGAGTAAATTCTCTTTCTGTTATTTTATAAGGAAGATTTGGCTCTTTATTGTTTTGTCTTGCTGCAGTTTCAAGTGTAATAAAATTTGCAATTAGTTTTTTTCTTGCATCAACCTGTTCATCTGTTGGTGCTGCGAGCTCTGTTGTATCTTTCTTTGATATGTCAATTAAGCTAGAAAACACATCTCTCACAATATAAGGTACTGCATTTTCTGGATTATCCAGAGAAATTCTTGCGATTTCTTCCATTTGTTGAGCCTGCACATCGTAATCTTCACTTGTCAGATTTGATATAACAAGAGGTATGTCCACATCAGGCAGAATTTCATCCCCTGGGATAATTTCCGGTTTCTTTATATTATTTGTTTTAACTTCTTCTTCCATGATTTTTACATCATTGGATATATTATCGGTATTTTTATCTGTCGGATTTTCGCCCTCTGCCTGCGGCTCTGTTGTCGTCTCTGTTTTTGTTTCCGGCTGAATATTATCGGCAATTCCTTTTTCAGCTTCTACTGTAGTGTAATTAGGTTCTGGAACGGCGGGAGTATCTTCTGTTTTTACATTGTCAACCTTTGGTGTTTCCGGTTTAACAGAAGTTTCTGTTTTAATTTCTTCTTTATTTACAGGCTTTGTAATCATTTCCGGCTTTGCTTCATCAGGTTTTAAACTTTCTGTTTTCTGCGGAGCCGCTTCTGTCTTTTCTGGCTCTTGTTCACTTTCTTCCGCTTCTTCAGCTTCCTCAACTTCTTCAGAATCCTCTGTTTCATCAAGAGCTTCAATTTCTATTTCATTTTCAATCTTCGGAAGAATTACATTTGTCGTATGGTATGTTACCGGAAAACCTGCCGGCAGTGTAACCTGGTTAGGGTTTAGCATATCATATGTTACAGGACTCTGTGCATAAGGATAATCATAAATAAGTTTTGGTTCTGTATTAACAGCAGGATTATCAATTTCAATATCAACAGCATTGTAGTTTCCATTTGGAGTTGTGATATTTGATATATTATTACCAACATTTACTTCCGGTTTTTTAATATTAATCTTTACAGCATTATAGTTCGGCTTATCCATACTATAATCAAATGATTGAACCATATTCTACATCCTTTCGACACATACATATCTCGTTTATGCTAAAGCTTGTAAATCTAAAAAATTGCTTTTATTATATATAAATTTTACAAATATTTACAAGAATCAGATTAGAATATGAATAACACTAAATATTTATAACGTCAAGTCCTCTAAACTCAAATATCTTTGAGGTATTACCGGCGAGTTTTTTTTGACAAAGAAGGCAGCCGACAATTGCTTCCAGTTGAGCAACCGGCATCATATTTGCAGGCAGCGAATCAAAACCGTATTCGTATTTCAGGGCAGCCTGTAAGAATTTGCAATCCGCACTGGAACGCTCTTTGAAATTAGAATACAGGTTAAATTTTTGCCTTGTTAAGTAAACTTCAAATCTCGAAATATCAACTCCGTCATTTTTGAGTTTTAAAAACAACTCACTGCCTCTTGTTGAAAATCTCTGCATCCAGTTGTCCTTATTCGGAAACTCTTTTTCTCTGGAATGAATCAGTTGATAAGGTTTTGAAAGCACCCTCCATTTCCCTTCCAACATAGAATTGTCCCACGGAATTGAAATACAAAAGACAGAGTCTTTAAGTGAAGAGTAGTTTTCAAAAAAGAATTGAACATCGTTCATAGAAAACAACTTGTCAACATGAATCAATTTTCCCGTAGCAATTTCTTGTACAGCCACTCCGCTTTCAACGGCAGAGGATGGTCCCAGCGACATTCCGACTGCAAACTGTATCATAGACCAAAATCCTCATCTTCCGGAATATTGGTATTTAGTTTTATAACCCGTCTTTCAATGGATGGCATTCCTGATTCTTTATCTGATTCGTTATCTAAATTTATATACAATTCCATATTACTTTTTGACAGTTTTTCGCTCTTTTGCCGTTTGATTCTTTCCCTGTTTTCTTCCAGCAATTTTCTCGCAGCCGGTGATATAGAATCGCCTTCGACTTCTGCAATAACCTGCTGTCTTTGTTTTTGGATAGCTTCCTGTTGAGATTTTGTAAGCTTCATTGTATTGTCATTGCGGGTTTCAAATTCTCTTTTATATTTATTTTTCATTACAAGAATTTCTACCCTCCTGTTAGCCGGATCTTTGGGAGAAATTGCTGTCTCAAGCGGTCTTGTGTCTGCATAACCGATTGCAGAGAACAAGGATGGCGAAAATTTAAATCTTGATATCATATATCTTACCACAGAAGAAGCTCTTGCTGCAGATAATTCCCAGTTGGAAGGGTATTGAATACTGCTTATCGGATCACTGTCGGTGTGTCCTTCCACTCTCATAGCGTGAAGTACAAATTTTTTACAGATGAGAACTCCAACTTTATCAAGGAGTTTTCGGGCATTACTGTCCAGATAAGCAGATGCCGGAGCAAACAGATATTTATCATCGAAGGTTATTAAGAGCCCCTTATCAGTAATCTTTGTAGAAATTCCTTCCAATTCGCCTGCTTCTATAAGTTTTTGGATTGATTCTTCTATTTCCTTAAAAGATTCCTCTTCATACTTTGGGCTTATGTATTCAAGCATCAGGCTCGGAATGAAAGAATTTGCCTGCTGTTGGTCAAAAATAGAGTCGCTTCCGTCCATAACAGATTGCTGCCCGTCAAAAAGATTACCGCTCTGACTAAATGCATTTTTCAGGGATTCTTCAAGTTTTGCAAAATCAGTAGCATCTACCTGGGCAAGTGCATACAGCACAACGAAGGTTGCAAACAAAAGCGTAATGAAGTCGCCGTATGAAACAAGCCACCTCTCCAGATTTTCGTGTTCTTCTTCTTTTTTCTTTTTAGCCATTAGCGTTTGCTTCCTTGTTATCGTCAAGTATAAATGAACGCAATTTTCTTTCAATTAAAACAGGACTTTCACCGGCTTGAATAGATAAAACACCTTCCAGTATCATATTTTTATACAGCATTACATCCTGAAAAATAAATTTAATACGTGTTCCAAGCGGAATCATTACAAGGTTTGCAGCAAACAGACCATAAATTGTAGCAACGAAGGCAACAGCAATACCTGCACCGAGTTTTGACGGATCAGAAAGGTTCTGCATAACCTGAATCAAACCCATAACAGCTCCGATAATACCAAGTGTCGGGGAATAACCGCCGAAAGATTCATAAACTTTAGCAGCATTATTAACTTGATGTTCAAACTGGTCTATTTGATTTTCCAGCATTTCTCTAACAAGAGTCGGGTCAGTACCATCGGCAACTGCGCCTAAACCTAAAGTCAGCAAAGAATCAGACGCATTGTAAGCTTCTTTTTCCAGAGAAATTATACCCTCTTTTCTTGCCTTTGTAGCAAATCCGCCTATCTCTGTAATCAAAGCATTAAAATCTGTTTTTGGCGGCATAAATACATTTTTCAACATTTTTATTGCAGAAAGTAATGTTTTAGGCGGAAAGCTTAAAATAATTGCACCGGTTGTACCGCCGATTACAATGAATGCAGCTGTAATTTGCAGCAGCTGACCCAAATTACCGCCTTCCATTGCTTGCCCGATTAAAATCATTGTTATACCGAAAAACAGCCCTATGACTGCAAATATATCCATAATCATCTCCGAATTATATACTATTCTGTATATATTTAACTATATTTTTAGGTTCTTGAAATCCTTTAAATATAGGAAATAGAAGGGTGTATAATTTGAATAAGTAAAAAATTACATACCTTCAAAATTTCCGGCAAGGACCCTAAGAGCATTCTCTTCAGCCCTTTGCGCCCTGTCTAAAACAGCTTGCATTCCGGAGTTATCAAATGTTTTTTGAATATTAGCAGCGGCTTGAGACGGAATATACCTTTTCTGCTTTTCTTCCGGTTTAATTGTACATTCGGAGGACGGGATATAAGTGTAGTTATCTATTTTATTATTTTTTATCTGATGAGGAATTTTGCACTCCTGTGATGGAATATATGTATAATTGTCGATTTTTTCTTCTGCTGTTTGTTTTGTGGTTACAGAATCAGCATTTATACCTGAAACATTTCTGCCTCTTGAAGTCAGCATTTGACCCTGCGCTGCTTGAGGCTGTTGGGTGTTCTGTGCCCCAAACTGCTTGATTCTTTGCAGTTCGTACAATCTTTCATTCAAGTCATCTTTAAGGAATTTTTCCTGAGCCTTTAATTCGTCCTTTCTTTCATCCTGCTTCATTGAATCATAAGATTTTCCGAAAATTGCAGTTGTACATTTTGTAAGTGCAGCGCCAAGAACTCCCATCGAAAGAGCAGCCCAGGCAGCTACCCTAATTGGAATACCTGCACAGTTTCTGAAGAATGCAGGAAGTTTTCTTGCGGTATTTGCTGCAAAGTTAGAGTTTCTATAACTGTTCAGTCTGCATAAATCAGGAGTCAATATTCCGGCTAATTTTCTTACACCTTTCGTAAATATATTCTGTCCGTCAACTTTTCTCAATTCTTTTATTCTCTTCTCAACCTTTGCTCTTTCAAGGTCGTAAGCGAGTTTTGTCTTGAAGGTATCCGGATTAGGAACTTTGATACCGTCTTTTACGATAGTCGTTTCTACACGTTTGTTAAAATCTTCTACGAGTTTTCTAACTTCTTCAACCTTGTCTTTACCCATTCCTGCATTTTTAATTCCGCCTATTGAATGGAGCATTCTAAGAGCAAGCGGGAAGGTGAATACCCAGGAAATATTATCTACAAAACCATTTGCGGCGGTACCGATTTTCTGGTCTTTATCAGCCTTTCTAACATTTACCCCAAGTTCTACAAGAAGAGGGGCTATGAAGATTAAAGCACCCAGTTTGCCGCCGCCGAAAGTAAATCCGCGGTGTATCATCTGCATAAGTTTTGAGGTAAATCTGCCTGTTGCAGTTTTAGGTCCGTCCATCATGCTGTGAAGTTTATTGTAAACCTCATCACATCCGATAGTTCTTTCAAAAGGTTTTGTAAAAGCTCCAAGCCACGGGTAATGACCTGCTCCGATTCTTACTTTTCCCTTGACTTTTTCTGTCGCAGTTTTTACATCATCTATGTATTTACCATAAACATCGTCTTTGATAAGTTTGAGTTTATCTTGTGTTAAACCCATTGATTTAAGAATTTCTTCTTTTACAGTCTTAGTTGAAACTGCGCCAAGTTTTTGAATTTTTTGAATCTCTTCCGGTGATTTCCCGAGACGGTTTAATAATAGATGGTTAACAGCTTGTTCTTCAGGAATTTGTGAAATCTTCTGAACATTGAAAGCTTTTTTGAGCATTGCTTTTTCAGAATCATTCACGCCTAAATCTTTCAACTTAGGAATTTCTGCACTTCCGAGTTTAAGTGTATCAGTAATTTTGATAAACTCCTGGACAACTTCCTGCTTCTGGTTAAACATTTGGGATTTTACCAACTGCCATTCAGGCATTGTCGGAGTTTCCTTCATTGCTCTTAAAATTGCACTGTTTTGAACAGCTTTACTACCCGCTTTTCCAACAGCTCCAAACCCGTTAAGAACTGTTTTTACGGGCTTACTCTGAACAAATTTAGAATTTTGAATATTGTCACCTAAATCAGCCGCTTTTTTGACGAGACTCTTATCATATTCTCCACCGCAGGCTCTGGAATACGCATCAATACCGATTCCAAGACCAAGCCATGTTGTCAAAAGGGCAAAAGGATGTTCTATAAAAGGTTTTAAGAACATGTCGTACATCGGGTTCTCTTTAATCATCTCTTTTGCACTCGGTCTGTACGTATCAGGAACATAGTAATAGTTAGGCAAGCGGACAGGCTGCTGCTTTTGCTGCTGCAGGCGCGCATTTTCCGGAATAACGTTATATTGATTATTTATATTTGGATTAATTTGTGACACAATAATAAACCTTTTACAAAAATAAACCTAACTACTAAATATATAAAGTAATTAGTTTATAAAAAATTGCCTGCAAATTATGTTTTTTTACAAAATGTGAAGAAAGGTTAAGTTGTTATATTTTTGTTTCCAATTCGCAGCACATCTGGCAGGCGCCGAAGGTGCCGCCGCTCGCTTTTAAATTTTTCCTGAAACAGCAATAATGAGGCGCATTGAAAAGTTCTTTCAAAGATTTTTCTTTAACGCTGCCGATTTTCATTGAAAGACAAGGATAAACAAAACCCTCCGGATTAATCATCATATTGTTATAAGGATAAGTGCAGGGTTTATAAATCTTATTGACAGGAGTTTCCGGAGATATTTTAAAAAACTCTTCAATTGATTTCAAAGTATCTTTTGAATACTCAAACTTTGGAGAAAATCTGAGCTTTGTTTTGCCATTGAGCCCCTCAATTTCTTTATAAACTTCTTTAAAATGCTCCATATCAAAATAACATTCTATCGGATAATTCTGATTAAATTCCGGTATAAAACTTTCCTGCAGGACGGAATTTTGTTTCCAGTTATTGTTTCTTAGGAACGAAATTGACAAAAACTCAAAATTCATTTTTTCGCACAGTTTGTACAATTTGACTAAATCATCAAGATTGTTTTCAAGCACAATTGTTTTGATATCAACCATTTGTTTCGGCTTTTGAGATTTCAAATTTTCAAGATTAGAAATAATCTTATCGAAAATCCCTTCTTTGCCGCGGTTTTTGTCGTGATTTTTCCCGTATCCGTCAAGAGAAACAGATAAAAGCAATAATTTATATTTTATAAAAGCTTTTATTATTTCATCATTAATCAATATTCCGTTAGATACAACGTGAACTTTATTCCAGATTTTTTTTGAAGTATAGGCAAGTATATCAATAAAATCTTTTCTGATTAAAGGCTCTCCGCCTACCAGAGTTGCAATTGAATAAAACGGAAGCTGGTCTATGACTTTTTTCCACTCCTCTGTTGTAAGTTCGTTTTTATTTCTTTCACACCCGACATAACAGTAAGGACAGGCAAGATTACATCTGTATGTAAGCTCTAAAAAGTACCTGAAAGGTATTTTTGCTCTTCCGTATTTATCATTGTATGAAAGCGAGGTGTAAAAATTTCTCGCCAGATCAAATAAGCTCGAATAGTTCATAATATAGTTATAGCATAAAGAAACCTCTCTTAGAAAAAAGAGAGGAAAGTTTGAGCGATGAGGATTCTTTATTATATTAAATCCTGCATCTTAAGCTTTCATTAAACTTTTTTCTAGTGTGCTTCTTAGGTAAGAAGTACAATTTTAACGTTTATAAAATATAGATAAAGCCTGAATTACCACAATGCAAATATAATGGAGATAGTCAAAATGAGTGAATAATAAATCATTAAATTTCTTGACTGGTATATTCTTGTCATAAAACTTGGCGCTCCCATCAGATTTTCCATCGGAAAATGATACCATTTGTGTTCCGGTACAGATTCCGGATTAGCAGCAAAATCAACCATGGATTTGTATAAATCAACAGCAAGAGGAATCGTAAGCCATACCGCAAAGACCTGCCAGTCTGCAATATCAAAGATACACAGTAATACCGGCGCAATATATGCCAGAATTAGAAGCCATTTGAGAATAACAAGAGAATCTAACCTTGAATTAAACGAATTTGCAATGGTTCTATGCCCCTCGTTTATGTCAAAATCAAAATCCATAACAGTATGAATATATAAAAGTATAACTGTTACAATCATTGTCGGGATTGAAAGTATAATCGCATCCCACGAATATGTTTTGGTCATAACATAATATATTCCGCCAAATAAAGCAGGGCCGTAAGCCAGAGCAACCGTAACTTCAGAAAGCATGATTTTTGACAAAAATGAGTAAAGGACTGCTAAAATTCCGCCTGCTAATGCAAAGTAAATAACTCCGATGCCGCATTTTAAAAATAAAAATGTGCCGATAAGTGCAGCGATTGCAAGATATATACAGGCAAGTGCGAATATTTGTTTCGGCTTTACGAGTCCTGCAATTAAATATCTGCACTTTGTTTTTTGGGAATTTTTAAGATACTCTCTTTTATTAAAATTTACCTGTTTTATAAGTGATTTGTAGTCAAAATAATCATCAAAGACGTTTGCGGCAAGATGTGCCATACAGACTCCGATTAGTGCCAGAATTCCGTATTTTATATGTCCTGCAACAAGAGAAGAATATACATAAATTACAATCCATGACATTATTGTCATAGGAAGCGAAAATACTCTTGAGCATTGTAAGATAATAAAAATCTGATTGAGCATACAGTAATTTTATCATGTGCTGTTGTTCAATACAAGATTCCGTTAGCCCACAAGACCGCCAAAAGCCATAACATCTTCGTATGCTGCTCCGGCCTCGAGCATTTCTTCTGCAGTAAATCCGAATAATGTTATTGTATCAATAACTTCATCTTTGTTTGTAATATTTTTTACCACAGAATCAAGGGCTGATTCTCTTGTCATATATTTAAATTTATCGCGAGCACCAAGATGCAGGCTTCTTCTTTTAGCCTTACCCATCAGTTTCCGCCTCCCAGCGCCAGAAGTGCCGCTCCGATCATACCGGAATAATTTCCTGCACTTGCCATTCTTACGGATGTTGGTGAGGTGATGATGTCTTGATTGACAATTTCTTCAACTTTTTTTATATCAACAAACTGTGCCATAGAACCCGATAGAACAAAACAATCCGGATCAAAAAGGTTTGCAAGCCCGATTATTCCCTGAATAATATCATTTTGCCAGCGTTCAAAAATTTCTGTCATCTTTTTATCGCCGTTTTTTACGCCGTCTATAACATCATAAGTTGTGACATTCGGGTTATTTAAAGCTTCTTCGGCATCTTTTTTTAATGCAGGACCGGAGGCATATACTTCAAAGCAGTCCCAGCTTCCGCAATTACATTTTCTGCGTTTATCAGTAAACATTTTGAAGTGCATCTCACCTGCTGCACCGGATTTACCCTTCAGAAGCTTGCCATTAATAATTATTCCGCCTCCGACACCGGTTCCGAGTGTAAGCATTACGGAAACGGAAGTTCCTTTTGAAGCTCCGATTTTATACTCAGCCCAGGCTGCGCAATTAGCGTCATTTTCAAGAAAAACTTTTTTCTTGCTCAGGTCTTGGAATTTTATTGTGGGGTAGCCCTTAGCCAGATTTATTGTTGCCCCGATAACAGCATTATTTTCGTTGTTTACATCGCCGGCGGTAGAGATTGCAATAACGTCAACTTCATCTTCAAACCTTGAAATTTGATTTGTTAAAACTTCTTTAATTTCTTCAATTGTTTTAGGTGTATGGAATTTATCAATTTCAGCAATAATTTTCCCGTTTTCATCAATTATTGTACTGTAAATTTTTGTTCCGCCAATATCAAATGCCAGAGCTTTTTTCATTTATAATACCTCTACAAATCTTTTTGTAATTAACTGCGGTCTTGTGATTGCAGAACCTATTACGACACAATGTGCACCGAGTTCAAAAGCTTTCTTAACTTCTTGAGGCTCCCAGATTCTGCCCTCAAGAATAACAGGTTTGTCTGTTTTTCCTACAAGTTTTTTTAAGAGTTCATAATCAGGACCTTTTGTCGGGTCGCCGGATTCAAGCGTATAGCCGGCAAGAGTTGTGGAAATAATATCCGCTCCCGCATTTGCGCAGCAAAGCCCTTCTTCTAATGTCGAAATATCTGCCATTGCAAGTCGTTCGGCTTTATGAATCGTATCTATGATTTCTTCCACGGTACATCCGTTGTGAGGGCGCGGCGTTCCGTCAAAAGCAATAATGTCCGCACCGGCTTCAATAAGTTCTCTGACTTCTTTAAGTCCAGGAGTTATGTAGACAATTTCTTTCCAGTTTTCAGGAAGTACGTCAGGCTTAGTTAAGCCGATTACCGGAATATCAAAATATTTCTTTGCATTTCTGACATCTCTTGCCCCTGCAACCCTGAGTCCTGCAGCGCCGCCGTTAACGACCGACTGCATCATAGCAATCATGCACTCTTCTTTATATAAAGGCTCAGCAGGCATTGCCTGGGATGATACTACGACTTTTCCTTTTAAACTTTCTAAAATTCCCATATGTAAATTTTAACACGAAAACAGGTTCAAAGTACAATAAAACTATTGATTAAATTATCACGGAAGATTATAATCATGTTGTATTTAAGAGGTTTTTATGAAAAAACTTTTGACAGCTTGTTTTATATGTGTATTTTTAGTTTCCGGATGCAGTGTTTTTTCCGGTAAGGAGAAAAAGCAGGAAACTGTATCTCCGGTTGTACAAAAAACAGAAAAAGCTCCTGAGCCTGAGCCTAAGGTTGTAACAGTTGCACCGCCCCAGACTGTACCGGTGGTTAATGAAACTAAAAAAATTAAGAAAGCTGATTTGTATCAGGAAAATAGCGAGCTGTCGCTGTCAGCAATATCATCGATTTCAAAATTGGATGATAATATAAAGGCAAAAGTTAATAATTATATAAAAAATTCAACAGTCTATTATCTTAATGAAAAAAACGGCAGTGCTTTTATGATTGTTTCAAACGCGGAGAATGAAAAATTCCAGCGTCACGGTGTTGAGCTTGTAGAGATTTCAAAAAACGGTACAAAACTTGTTTCCCAGCTGGTAAAAACTTCTGATGAAAACGATGATAATGATGTCTGGGAATTTGATGAAGAGACAAAACTTCCTTTGAGACATGTATGTTATGATGCGGACGGAGAAATTAATTATGCAGAGTTTTGGAATTATGATACGAATAATCCGGTAAAATATGAATTAAAAGACGGAGAAGGCAAAACTATCTCTCTGAAAAAAGAAATTCAGGATAATGCAAGTAATTTGAGAGTCGAACATCTTGTCTATGACCATAATGGCAATACAACGTTAAATATTTCCGCAAATTATGACGGAGCAGATATTACCCGCCTTACATATTTCAATTCCAAAACTCCGGAAGATGGTGTAATAATTATGAGCCAGCTTAAAGACGGACAAAAGGTTAAAGAGACCGCGTATTCATCTGATTATAAAGTAAAAAACGTATATGAACCTTTTTATGAAGACGGAAAACTCGTTAAGATAAAAGTGTTCGATAACGAATATAAAGAACTGGAAGAAATTTCATCAGATTAAAAAGAACGGGTATTCCGGAGTTTCAACTTTTGTCGGTCTTGTGAATTTATCCATAATCATACTCGCCGCGCCAACTGCTAAGCCTGTTGCTGTTGCGTGTCCTATATAAGTTAAAAGAGCTTTTCCGTACAGTTTTTTCATGTTTTTGATTAAAGGTGCTGCAAGTCCTGTTTTCTTCGCGAGTTTCAGCCCTTTATAACTTGCCATTCCTTCTTCAAAAACTGTCGGAAGCATGCAGGCAAATGCGATTTTTCCGCAATTGTCTTTCACATAATCAAATCCGTTTTTCGGAGCTTCTTTTGGTTTTGGACGTGAAAACAGTGCTACTGTTCCCATCCAGCCTGCTAAAATTCTTCCCGGCCAGCGGAGTTTACTTAAAAATTTCCCGAGCTTTCCGGTAATATCATTCATCGCATGCCCGAGTTCGTGAAATCCTGCAATTGAAATCTTGTCAGTATTTATTCTCACAACTTTTTCCTTGGGAAAATAAGCAGCGTTTTTTCCGAGCGCATAATCATTCATTGCACTGCTTAATTCCATCGGAATAATTCTTACTCCTTTCTTATCAAGCCCCGAAACTTTAAGTGAGTTTAAAAATGAATCTTTATACAAATAATTTTGCGAATGTTCTTTCGCAAGCTGTCTTTCAAAAGGCTTTCCGAATAAAGGCAGTGTACCTAAAATAGCGGACGAAACGGCAGAAGCGACCAGAAAACCTTTATTGCTGTCTCCTGATGTACTCGGAATATATTGATTTCCGTTATAATAATACGAATTTACCATTCAGACACATTACCTTTAAACTACACTTTTATTTATAATAAAACAAATGAAGCTTGAAAATTGCGGCATTTTAATATTTCTTAACAATAGAGCAAGTTTTAATTATTGAGAGTTTTTATATATGTATATGGTTAGTGCGAATTTTCAAAATATTAATAATATTTATGCAACGACAGGTATACAGCAAAAGGCTGCCCCTGCAAAGTCTGACGGTATTAACAGCTCTCAGGCTCCTGTAACAAAGCCGGCATTCAGAGCTGAAGCGTATACTTCTGCCGTAACAGTTCGAACATCTCTTGCTACAAGAGATGAAAAGAAAAAGTATGAAGAACTTTCTAACGAACTTCATCTTGATTACAGAAAGAAACTTGAATTTGCGCTAAAATCCGGCTTGCTTTTAAAGAACAATTCAAATGACAGAAGCACGGTTCTTGATAATTTGTATAAAATCCTGAAAGAGGATAGAGATCCGGGTTTGGATAAAATTAATATCTTGGAAGAATGTCTTGATATTCTTGCAAATCCTTATGTCATAACCCAGACCTGCGAAGATATTCCGTCACCTTATAAACGTCAGGTTATAGGTTTAATTACGAATTTATCCGAAGATCCTAAAAAGATTGCAGAGGCAAAATGGGAACTTGATAATATGCATACGGGCACCTGTCCTGCTGCAAGTATAGAGTTTGATTTAGCAACAAAGCATACTGCCGAATTTTTCAGAATGGTAGAAGGGCTTACATCTCCTAACAACGAAGTTGTTAAGACTATAAAGATGGACAGCCTCTCTGAAAAATCCTCCGAAGCTATATGGCTTTTGAAAAAATTTAAAACTCCGCATCAAATTCATGATTTTGACACGGCAACAGTCTTATTAAAGCCTGATAAGAATGCAATCATAAGAGCAAGGATTCAAAACCATCATAAAGACCCCGGAGAACGTTCGATTATAGATGTTTTGATGCAGTCAACTTTAATGCAGCTGGGTTCACAGCAGACATATAATTCTCTGACGGATAAACGGGCACCAAATGCCTGGACGCAAGAGGACGGAGGGTTGATTGATTTTGAAAAAACATACGTGGAATCTGTTGTGGAAGACAAAAATACAACTTCAGTAATTTATCAAATTGTTGATGAAAACGGCAGGTTAAAAGGATACGAAAAAGATTTTGCAACAATAAAAAAAGAACTTCTTGATACATTGAAGATGGGACATAATATTATTATCGGATACACATGGCCTGATCCTGAGAATGATAACAAACTTGCAGGACATGAAATCACAATTGTAGGATATAAAGTAAACCCTGACGGCAAAGGTGTATTCATCTGTCAGGATTCTGATGATGAAGTCGCGGCTCCGATAGAGATGACAGAGGAATATCTTCTTCCGAAGATACATCACGCCGGACTTCCGGATGCTATTGCTTCAAGAGATTTTCAGTATGAAGACAGCTGGAAAATCGGTTTGGATGAGTTTCAGAAAATGAAACAAAGCGCTTAGTTTTATTAAACCAAGCGCTTTGAAAATTTTTTATTACTCCGATTCTACATTTCCAGATTCATCTGAGAGAATTGAATAATTTTATTTTTGCCTCTGTGTTTAGCGTTATACAGGGCGTGTTCCGCATATCTGATAACTGTATTTGCATCTTCATCAACGTCAGGCATGCAAGGATATGTGGAAATACCGCCGGAAATAGTAACTTTGTGAGCTTCGTCTTCACCTGCAGGAATAAATTCCATCTTTTCGACTTCTCTTCTGAATCTTTCGCCAAACAGGAACGCGTTTTCTTCTGATGTATTAGGGAGAACAAGCAGAAATTCTTCGTCGCCGTATCTTGTCAGAATATCTTCTTTTCTTATCATTGCACTTAATTTGTTGGCAATATTTCTCAATAAAATATCACCCCATTCATAACCGTACATATCATTTACAACTTTGAAGAAATCGATATCAAATAATATGCAGGAAAGCTTTGTTCCGTAACGTTTAGAACGGGAAATTTCTTCCTCTAGACGTTCTTGAAGATATTTTCTGTTATGAAGTCCAGTAAGGTCATCTGTTGTAGAAACTTTTTCAACTTTATTTTTCAGTTCTTTAATTTTTAAAAGAGCATTGGCTCTAACTATTAACTCATCTTTTTCATTCGGATTTTTAATAAAGTCAAACCCTTCCGCTCTTACCGTAACATCTCTTCTTGTAGGACCGAAAAATAATATCGGGCATGGAAATTTGTTTGTCATAAGTGCATCTTTTGCCGCATCTATATTTTCAACAATCATTAAAGACGGATTGATTACTGCGTAATCTTTCATTTGATCTATTGAAA
>CALURU010000023.1 GCA_944323255.1 Candidatus Gastranaerophilales bacterium | reverse complement strand
AGTTTAACCTTTTGGACGGGAGACATTGGATTCAATTCCTAAATTGTCTTATAACTCACTGTCTCCCTTTTGAACTTATTCCTTACTGGTCGGTTTGTTTAGCCTGTTGTTTTTGATAATCTCTGACATGTACCTTTGGTACAACCGACATACCAGGAATTATTTTATATTCCTTAGGATCTATGTCCTCAGTGAAAACTATTTTAACAGGAATTCTCTGTACGATTTTTACGAATGAACCAACTGCATTTTCAGGCGGGAACAAACTTGCTTTTGCACCGGAACTTCTTTGAATACTGTCAACTCTTCCTTTGAAAACTTTGTCCGGATAAGTGTCGATTTTAATATCAACTTCCATGCCCTCTTTCATATGTGTAAGTTGAGTTTCTTTATAGTTGGCAACAACCCAAACGTTATGCGGAACAATTACAAACAGAGGGCTTCCCGGCTGAACCATCATACCGACTTCCACTTTTTTGTTAGAAACAGTTCCATCAATAGGAGCCAGAATATCCGTGTATTCTAATGCAAGTTCTGCTGCACGTTTTTGTGCTTTTAAGACATTCAAATCAGCATCGGCAACTTTTGCATTTTTAGAAGGGTCTGCAGAAAAGATTGACTGATCTGCACTTGTTTGATCTGCCTGTTTGCTTTCAAGGTTTGTTCTTGCCTGATCCAGTCTCTGTTTGGAAACAGCTCCTGCAGCATAAAGATTCTCATATCTTTCCAAATCCTTCTTTGCAAGTTCAATCTCTGCACTTGCAGCATTATAGTTTGCATGAGCATTTTCCTGATCTAACAGGGCTCTTTCGTATGCCGCAGTTGCCTGATCAAGTTTTACCTGATAATCAATTTTATCAATAACAGCAACAACTTGACCGGCTTTTACAGGCTGGTTATCTTCTACAAGAACTTTTACAATCTGACCTGATACCTTTGGAGAAACTGAAACGGTTGTTGTTTCTACATAAGCATCATCTGTTGTCTGATAGCCTAAGTAATCATAAATAAAATATCCTGCCGTTAAAACACCTAAAGTTATAAGTGTTGCAAATATATAACGCTTTTTTACGGGCATTTTTTTCTTTTCTTCTGTTTTATTCTCTTCGCTCATTTGTTCACCTTTCGACTTTGATACTATTCCTAAATCTGTATTTCCAAAGTTTCATTTAAAACTTCTCTTAATTCTTTTAATAAATCGCTTACTTTTGCAAGATTGCTGTTATCTATTTTGTTTTTTACAATTGTAAGGTGCGGTTTAATTTTTGCTGTAACTTCTTCTGCCTTTTTTATTCCGGCTTCTGTAATTTCACAAATCTTGACCGGACGGTTATTTTTTATTGACAATTTTCTTGTGATAAATCCTTTTTTCTCTAAACTATCAAGAATTTTTCCTGTATTAGCTCTGTCTTTAAGAATTAATTTTGCGAGATCTCTCTGGCATAAATTGGGATTGCAAATGAGTGTATCCAGTGTGGAAAACTCCTCCGGCGTAACACCGGCTTTGTATTTTTCAAACACCTGTTGACCTAATAGTTTGCAATACTTAGCTGTCAGTTCTATTTGATAGAATACTGTATCTGTAAAATGATTTTGCAATTTTGTAAATCCCCTGTTTGGTGTATGTTTATTTTACTACATGTTGCAAATGCAACATAGTTATGTTATCATTCTTATTAGAAAAAATCAAGTACCTTGGAGAAAAGAAAAAAAATGAAAAAATTATTAGCGTTAGCGATATTGGTATCGCTGGGAATGGGGAATGCTGCGATGGTTCTTGCTGCCGAAAAAACGGTTTTGAGTGCAGGAGCAGAACAGACTGTTGATAATGATAAACAACAGGCAAAGAAAGAAAAGAAGAAAAAATCAGATAAAATTAAACCTGTAAAAGATAAGTATGAGTATGTCAATATGGCTTGGTGGGAGCAGTTTAATGATGACATTTTAAATAGTTATATTATTAAAGCTGTTGAAAATAACAAAGATTTAAAGATGGCTACATTAACTATTGATGAATATTATCAAAATGTAATTTCTCAAAGAGCAAGTGAGCTTCCGCAATTACAGGGCGGTTTTTTACCTGGTTACGGCGGTATAATGGATCACGAAGCCGGAAGTTTCTTGCTTCCGATTATAGCAAGTTACGAGATTGACTTGTTTGGAAAAAATCATAACAAAACGACTGCGGTCAGAAAATTGTACGAATCTTCTATCCTTGATGAGAAGGCTGCATATATTTCAATTGCCTCATCAGTCGGAACTGTATATATAAATATAGTTAAACTTGATGCGATGATAGATTTGCAAGAGGATATTGTTAATTTAAGAAAAGAAATTTTTGAAATTATGTCAGTAAGCAATGCAGAAGGTATTGTTTCAACCTCTGACCTTGTAAAAGCTAATCAGTCATATATTTCAGGCGTAGCTGATTTAACTGATTTGAAGAAAGAAAGAACAAAACTTCTTCATCAACTTGCGGTTCTGACTGGCGACAGCCCAAATAACATTGAAGAATATAAGAGAATTGATTATAGAGAACTTGCTTTTTCAGGAAATATTCCTGAGTTTGTAAATTCTGATGTTATTATGAAGCGTCCGGATTATATGAAAGCTGAAAAAATGCTTGAAAAAGCCGGAATTGATGTTAAGGTTGCAAGAAAAGAGATGCTTCCTTCATTGAATTTAGGCGGCTTGCTTTTATTTAATTCTACAAACTTTGGCAGCTTATTTACAACTTCTAATATGCTCTGGGGCTTTGGCGGTGGATTAATACAACCATTGTTTATGGGCGGCAAACTCAGAGCTAATTTGAAAGCTAAAAAAATTGCCTATGAAAGAAGTCTGAAAAACTACGAAAAAGTTAATTTGACTTCTATTCAGGAGGTTAATGATTCTCTGGTATCTATAAATATGGATAAAGAAAAACTTTCCAGACAAAAGAAAATACAGGAGCTTGAGAAGAAAGATTTTGCAATATCCGAAACAAGATTTGCTCAAGGTGTAATTGCAAAGCTTGACTTAAACCAGATGGAAGAAAATCTTTTAAATATTAATAAAACGGTTTATTCCAGTGAATTTGACTGTATGATAGATTATATAAGCTTTTATAAAGCTATCGCAGCACAAAATATTTAAGACAGATTAATTTTCTATAATAAGATTCATAAATTCTATGTCATCATAATCAATATAGGCAGTTTGCATAATGTTTCTGCCTGTTTTGATTGTGATTTCATTTACCTGGTTCTTCCGGATAAGGTTTGATGGAAGCTTGATTTTTTGCCCGTCTCCGTTAAGCTGAATTTCTGAAATTTTATTCCCGTTAAAATATACTTCCGGAGGGGAAGCAAAAGCGTTCGGAATTTGGTTTTGTCCCATTGAGCGTGCCATTGCGGTATCTATTCCTATGATGGAGCCTATGACCAAATATATCGGTTTTTTGAGATCCAATTTTTTCAGAGTAAATCTTTTTGTATAAAAAGGTCCGATTGCCTGCATTCTAAACTCACCGGCATTTGCGGAAAGATCAGAATAGCTGTCATCACCAAGATGATACATATTTGCATCAAGTGCAAGATCGGAAGCATTGGACTTTTCTATCCCGACAACTATCGGAGCGCTGAATGTATTATCATTGACAGTCATTGTGAAAGGTTTATAGTTTTCTTTTTGTACCGACATTATGCTCGGACCGTTGATTTGCGTATCAAGTTCGAAAAAACCGTTTGAGTCTGTTCTTGTGGCATAGTTTTGTTTGGGGAGATTAATCTGCGCTCCGCCTATACCTTCGCCGGTTTGTTTATCTACAATTCTGCTCGCATTTCCCTTGCCCTGCTCGGAAACTCCGCCCTGAAAAGTTGCGGCATTCGCAGGTAAAAGCAGGAGTGTTGAAAGTAATATTAAACTAAATAATTTTTTCATACAATTATTATTCTTCTTATTAAAAACTTTAGAAATTAGTCTTTTGTATATGTTTAAGGATAATTTCCAAAAAGTCTAATTATTTTGTGAATAATAATCAAATTTTAATTTTAGATCATTTCTTTTAATATGTCATCAAAGACGCTTTTCCAATCGCCGATTTTGTGCTGGCGGAAAAGTTTTACACTGTTATACCAGTCGCATACGCTTAAATCTGTATGCCATCTCCAGTTAACTTCGTAAGGAAGCATTACCCAGCACGGAATTCCCATAGCTCCTGCAAGGTGTACAAGAGAAGTGTCATTGCAGATTACAAGATCCAGATTGCTTAGTGCAGCTGCCGTCTGACCAAAATCTATTAAATCTTTTCCTATATCAACTATACCTTCCAAATCCTTTGCATCTTCCGAACCCTCAAACGTCTGGAATGAGTAGTACTGAGTATTTTTAACCTCCATCAGCGGCTTGAAATACTTAACAGGAATAACTCTGTCCTGATCGTAATAAGTATTTCCCTGCCATTTGATTCCGACTTTTATTTTGTTGTTGTCGAAAAATTTCTTTTTGTACTGTTCTGCAAGTTCTTTATTCGGTCTAAAATATCCTTCAGGATATGCAAAAACTCTGTCACCTTTGAGTCCTAGAAGATAAGGCAGGCTAAGAAGCGGGGCATGTACATCAAAATCAATATTGCATTCTGGAATATACTTGTCAATAATTTCGTCAATTCCGAGAGGATTGTTTTTATATAAAGGTACGAGAGGCTTTTGCGGAAGGAATATTAATTTTTTGCACCTGTTTGCAAGCAGCGGAATATAACGGGAAAACATTATAGTATCGCCAAATCCTGCTTCATAATAAACATAAATAGTTTTGTTTTTAATATTTTCGCCTTTCCACAAATTTTCTCTGGTAGCTTTGTTGGGGTAAGTTTTGTTTTGCAGTGCTATAGCGGTTTCTCTGCACAACCTTGTTTCAAAAAGCTTGAGCCCCTTGTCATAATTCTTTGTGCGCATGTATGCAAGACTTAGAAAGTAATCTACATCAATGTCATTAGGGCGTATTTTTTTGCAAACTTTTAGAGCAGAAACTGCATTTTCCGTTTCAGCCTCTACGCTGTACAAATGCGAAAGATTGAACCAGGCATCATATGAGCCTGGATTAATTTTTAGTGCTTTATCATAAAACTTTATTGCGGATTTTGTATTTTTAACTTTTGTGTTGGCAAGCGCAATATTAAAAAGCAGCGAAAAATTTTCCGGAAACAGTTTTAATACTTCATCTTCACGTTTAACAATTTGCTTGTAAAGTCCTGCTCTTACATACGCTTGAAAAAGTGTTTCATAAAAATAAGCTTCCGGCTTTTTTTCAATCGCTTTTTCAATCCAGTTTATGGCAGAAATGACATCGTTCTGCTGGAGCTTTAAAACACCTAAAAGATTGTAAACTTCTGCATTTTCGCTATCAAGTGTAAGCGCTTCCTGATAAGCATTTTCGGCACTATCAAGTTTACCCGCTTCGTGAAGCGTAAATCCTATATTGATTAATCTATTCACTTCTTTGAGTGCATCCATTTTTCTCTCTTCTCTGTCTTTTAACGAACTTTAGAAATTTGCCAAGCCTCTTAATAATACAATTGTACCTGTTTATTAAATTTATTTCAAGCTGTTATTTATATGTAAAAAGTAAAGAAATTCTTTAGATTTAATTATTCCTGATTGAGAAGATATATTATTCAGGCATAAAAAAAGATTCACAAGAATTGCAAATCTTTTTTTATAATATTACAAATTCAGGGGGAATTAAGCAGCCCCTTTTACAAACTTTTAATATCTCTTAGGCTCTTTTGCTGCCGGAGATTGCTATTTGATGTCTGCCTTTTGCACGGCGTCTGTTCAAAACTTCCTGACCGCCAGGAGTTGACATTCTTGCTCTGAAACCGCTCACGTGCTGTCTTTTAATCTTTGTTCCTTCTAGTGTACGTCTCATTGTTCTATTTCCTTTTCAGCTAATTTTACTTATGATGTACTCATGCTATACAAAACATGATTTTTAGTCAAATAAAAGATTAAGTAATATGAAGAGGTGAGTCATTGGGTAAATTTGCCTAATATGAAGATTAGCCGGAGCTTCAAAATGGTCTTTCCTAAATAAATGTATATTGGTTATTCTGGGTTGTAGGTTCAATATATCCTCTGTTTAATAACAAGTGATGGATTGTCCTTATCTTAAATTTGATGTATATTAGAGAAGTTAGAGAGGGTGCTTATGCAAAACAATTCTACAGTTTTTGTTTTAGATAAAAATGAACAATCGAGAGAGATTATAAAATCGTTTGTTTCCGATTTGGAATTTATTAACGAAATTAAATTATACGAAGATTATAAAAAAGGCTATGAAGATATAAAACAAGCTTCCAGTCCGATTGTGATAATGGATATTTCAGAAGAGCTGCCTGAATTGCAGGAAGTGGCAGAAAATTTAAAGCTTTGTACTTCTAAAATTATTATCACTTCAGTAAACTATTCCACAAACACAATAATTCGTGCATTGCGGATGGGTGCAAAAGAATTTTTACCAAAACCTGTTTTGAAAGATGATCTTATCCGTGTACTCACAATGCTTGCAAGTATTGCACCGGAGGAGGAAAATTCGCAGTCAAAAATTATAACGGTTTATTCAAACAAAGGTGGTATAGGAAAAACTACTATTGCTATCAATCTGGCGTCTGAACTTGCAAGGGTTACAAAGGATAAAGTAGCATTAGTGGATTTGAACCTCCAGCTGGGAGATATTTCTACTTTCCTTAACCTGAATCCGCCATTTGATGTTAATTATGTTATACAGAGACTGATTGATAAAGAAGAACAAATTTTTATAAAAGGATTTGAAAAATACAAAGACACTTCTCTGTATATTTTATCCGACCCGAGTTATATAGAACAATCCGGAAGCATAACTCCACAGCAAATAACGGAATTATTCAAAGCTTTAAAAAAAGTTTTTCCGTATATTGTTATTGATATGTCATCAAGTATTGACCCGCTTTCGCTCAAAATTCTTGATGCTTCTGACTGGATATTGTTCACCACGATTGTGAATATTCCTGCGATAAGAAACGCTCAGCGCTGCTTGAATTTGTTCCACTCAAGAAAATATCCGCCTCAAAAAGTTAAAATTATCGTTAACAGATACATGGAAAATGACGAAATTAAAATTGAAGACATTGAAAATACTTTAGGCGAAACTGTATATTGGAAAATCCCGAATAATTACTTTACCATAATGGAAGCAATAAATAAGGGGGTAAGCATTGCGGAAATTAATCCGGAATCAAACATAGGCAGCAGCTTTAGGGATTTTGCTTCCAAAGTATCAGACGATATTATAGAACAGGCTGTTCTTCAGTACAGAATTTAGGAGCTTCCAATGATAAATTATTTAAAAAATAGTTTTAGAATTACAAATAAATACATAATCTTAGCAACTCCGCTAATCTTGTTTTCTCTTTTATCAAGTTTGTACATTTTATTTTCTTTAAGAGGAAACCTGATTAACCTCTTAATTGCGTTTGTATTGTTTACGCTTATGCTGACAGCATTTATTGCGGGTTGGTCTTATATGCTGAAGCGATGCGTTTCTAATCCGGAAACAGAAGATCCTAATTTTTTGATACGGGAATTTCCTGCCGGTGTCGGGGAATACTTTTTGCCTGTATTAGGGCTTTTGTTTAATGTACTTGTTCTGTCTGTAATTTTCTATGCTGTATCTTATGTGGCAGGAATGAAACTTATCGGAGATGTGGGAATCTCTGCCGGAGCTTTCTCCAAAGCAATGGAATCTATGGACGCTTTGAGGGCTTTCCTTACTTCTTTATCAAAAGAGCAGATTATTAAACTTAACGCCTGGAACTTTTTAATTCTATTTGCGATGGGAATTGAGTACTTTCTGCTTCTGTTCCATCTGCCGGCACTATCATTTAAGAGCAAAAACCCGTTTAAGGCTTTTTGGCTGGCTTTAAAGGATTTATTCAGCAAACAGTTTTTCAAAAATATAGTGCTATATCTCTTGCTGTTTTTCTCTTATGCTATATTATCAATTCTGTCATCAATTTTCGGGCTGAATGTCATAACCCACTTTATATTCACGTTGATTAATTTCTACTATCTGGTCTATATAGCAGTATTAGTATATGGCTATTATTACGCTAATTTTGTTCAAATCGGCGGTAAGTTTGACGAGAGAGTTTAAAATAATTTAAAAGGGATTATATCGCAGTTTACACCAGAAAAGCTAAGACTGCCACCCAGAACTTAGATTCACGCCAAATGTGCCACGTCATTCTGAGTCCAATATTTATTTAGGGACGAAGAATCTCTTTAACTTCGGAAGAAAAAGATTCTTCGGGCTCTCGTCCACAAAATCTCGTTTTATTTAGTAAAGTTTTAGGGATTCTTCGCCCCTGTATTGTTATCGGGCTCAGAATGACACAATAATTTATATAGATTTGTAGTGTGGGTAAAGCGTAAGCGTGCCCACAAAAAAAAAGAAAAGAAAGTTTTTGTCGGCTTAGTAAAGCCGACCTACAATCTGACCCAGATAAATTATTTTGTCATGCGGAAACAAGTTCGGGATGACATTACAGCTATATTTCAAGCATATTTTGTGTAAAGTTGTATATAAGTTTCATTTGAAACTTGTGAAAACATTGAAGATTTATGATAACTTTCTTATCATTTCATGAGCTTCTTCGTCCTCCGGAAATATAGTAACAACTTTATCCAGGTACTCAAGCGCTTTATCGTTATCTTTCAAGCCTTCATAGCATTTTGCAAGACTCATTAAAAGTGAAATATTATCCGGTTTTTTAGCAAGAAGATTGTTGAAAATATTAATAGCAGATTCGTACTCGCCGAGTTCGTAATAAGTAAGTGCAAGAGTATTCTGTGTTTCAATATCCGGATTCTGCTCTACTGCGTGTATAAGATAGTGTTTTGCCTCATCATATTCTTTTCTTGCAAACAAAATTCTTCCTGCACAAAATTGGATATATTCGTGGTGTGGGTTAATCTTAACCGCCTTCATTATATAATCTTTTGCTAAATCCAGCTGATTTAGAATTAATTTATTCAGCGCCATAAAAGTTAAGACGAGAACGTTATTTGGCTGCAAGTCAAGCGCTTCTTGATAATATCTTTCGGCTTCCGTGTTTTTTGAGACAGAATACAGAAAATTTCCGTATTCAAAAATTATTTCAAAATCATTCGGAGCAAGCTGCAATGCTGTTTTAAATTCATCTTCCGCATACTTAAACAGTCTTTTATTCAAAAAGATTATACCTAAATCTTTATGTGCCTTTGCAATCTGCGGATTCATTTTAATAACTTTTTTAAGTATTCGCTCTGCCGTATCAGTATCACACAAACTTGATGACAAAACTGCATACTGATGCAGGGTTTCTGCTGTCGGTTTATTTTTCAAAAGAATATTGTCATAAATTTCTTTTGCTTTAGAAAGCTGGTTTGTTTTTATATACAGACTTGCAAGTTTCTGTGCCGGAAGTATAAATTTCTGGTTAACATAAACCATCTTCTCCAGCATTGAAATTGCGGTTTGAATATCTCCCATTGCTTCATAGCATGTAACGAGGTTGTATTTATAATTATCTTTTTCCGGATGTGAAACAAGAAGAGACTTATACAATTCGGAAGCTTCTTTGTATTGACCGGACTTAACTTCTGACATGGCAAGTGCAACTTTAAATCCTTCATCACTCTCATCAAGTTCGACTGCTTTTTTCAAATACTTGCAAGCTTCCTCATGGTTTTGCTGAATCTGATAGATAGAGCCTAGATTATAATATGCCATAGGATTTTCCGGATCTAAATCAAGAGCTTTATGATAATATTTTAAAGCCTCATCACTTTTGCCTGATGCCATATACGCAGTACCAAGGCTGTTTAAAGTTCCGATATTATCCGGAGCTTTTTCAAGAGCACGCTTGAGCGGTTCTATACTTTTATCAAACTCTTTAATTTTCATATAGGCAGTGCCTACTATAAAATCGAAAATATAATCCTTCGGGTCGAGTGTGGAAGCCTGAAATGCATATTTAATAGCTTCTTCTGCCTCATTGAGTTTCATAAGAGTAATACACAAGCTCTTGTATGCTTCAATATATTCCGGACGAAGTTCTATAACAGTTTTATATGCGTTTTTTGCTGATATAAAATCTCCCGTATGGTCATAACAGTTACCCAGATAGAAAAATGACGTTGCATCCTCCTGCTTGTACTTTACGACAGTTTCAAAATCTTTGCGGGCTTCTTCCCAGTTATTAAGGTTTACTGCCACAAGCCCCGCTAATTTAATTAGTTCAATATTATCAGGTTCTTCCTTTAAAGACGCCTCTATCATTTCTTGCGCCTTATCAAAATTTTTTTCACCAACCAGTTCGTTAATTCTATCTATATCAGCCATTTTTAGTTCCTTTTTATGGTTTGTGAAGGGTGAAGCGTGAGGGGTGAAGGGACAGTTTTAAAATTTCTTTAATTTGACCTCGTTCACTTGTTTAATTTTTTAATGCTCACTTCACTCTTCACACCTCACCCTTCACTCCTTTTAATTTCCGAAATAATTCTTCAGCCCTGAAGTCAGGTTTTTATTTTTGCACAATTTCTTGAGCTTAGAAATTGCACGGTTTTCAATTTGTCTTATTCTTTCTCTCGAAACTCCGTAAATAGATCCGATTTCATCAAGCGTTTTTTTGTTTCCGTCATTATTCAACCCGAATCTAAGAATAAGAACATCTCTTTCTTTTGGACTCAACTGCTCAAGCATGCCCTTAATATCATCCAGCATGCTCTCCTGTGAAACAAGCGAATCCGGTGCAACGGTTGATTCATCTACAATGTAGTCAATGATTTTGTTTGAATCGTCTTTTTGTCCGGTAGGAGTATCGATACTTATTGTAGACTGCGTAGCTTTAATAATGGAAGTAAGTTTTGCAACAGAAATTCCCATCTTATCCGCAATCTCCTGCTTAACCGGAATTCTTCCGAGTTCGGTCGTTAAGTCCATTGTAGCTTTTTTTATTTTATTAATTGATTCAATCAGGTGGATAGGAAGCCTTATAATCCTTGCCTTATCCGCAATTGCTCTTGTGATTGACTGCTGAATCCACCAGGTTGCATAAGTTGAAAATTTGTACCCTTTTGTATAATCAAATTTCTCCGTAGCTTTGATTAACCCGAGATTTCCCTCCTGAATTAAATCGAGGAAAGAGAGTCCTCTTCCAATATATTTTTTAGCAATACTTACAACAAGTCTCAAATTCGCATTAATGAGAACTTTTCTTGCAATTTCGCTTTGGGTTTCATAAATTTTTTTCGCAACTTCAAGTTCCTCTTCTGCTGAAAGTAGCGGGATTTTACCGATTTGCTGCAAATAAATTCTGACAGAATCGTCCGAATTTACTGAATTAAGACTTTCCTGTGTTTTAGGTTCTTCTATTGCTATAGAATCGTCATCATCCTCAATTGGCTCGATGCTGTTGAAATCTACGCCTTCATCTGATATATCATCTGCCATTAAATTGAGTGTTTCACTTTTTTTAGCCATATTATTTACCTCTGTCTTTTTTTAGCCCTAGAATTTGTCTGCATCTCTCAAACAATATTATAGCAGCTGCGTTAGAAACATTTAAAGAATTAAAATTTGTTAACATCGGAATTTTTACTACAAAATCTGACAATTTCAGCAGAGATTTGGAAATTCCGGCATGCTCCGCTCCCATTATTAGAGCAAAATTGATATCTGTATAATTTATATCATAATAATTATCTTTTGCATGATGGTCAGAAGCAATTACCCACCAGTCATTTTCTTTTAGTCTCTGAATTGCATTAACAAGGCTATTGACTTTAATTATTGAAATGTGATTAATAGCACCAGCACTAGTCTTTTCAATTGTAGGATTAATCAAAACCCCCCGTCTTGAAGGTAATATAATTCCGTCTACACCGGCACAAACACAGGAACGGATAATTGCTCCTACGTTATGTGAATCCTCGACACCATCCAGAATTACAACTGAAGCTAATTTTCCCCTGTTTTGTTCAATAAAATCATCCAATTCAACATATTTAACCGGAGAAATTTGTGCAATTACTCCCTGATGCTTTCCTCCCGGCTCAAGCTGGTTTAGTTTCTGGATATTAACAAATTGAAAAACAATACCTTTTGCCTGCGCAAGTGATTTAATTTTCTCAATCTTACTGTCAGAATGCGCACTGTTGGATATAAGAATCTTGTTAAAAGTTCTGTTACCTGACTCAAGTGCTTCTATAATTGCATTTTTACCATATATTAATGTCTCTTTATCCATTTATTTTGATGCCTTTAACATTCTTTCTATACAGTTTGCACTGCGCTTTCTGACGTTTTCGTCAAGAGTAATTTCGTTAACTTCATGCTCCAGCGAATACAAAATTTCTTCCAGTGTTGTAAGTTTCATGCTTTCGCAAAGCATGTTGTTTTTTATTAATATAAACTTCTTATCCGGATAATCTCTTTCAAGCCTGTCGCAAACACCCTTTTCTGTTACAATCACAAACTGTTTATCCTTGCTTTTTCTTACGTATTCCATAATTCCGCTTGTGCTTCCGACATAATCACCGAGGGTGCTGACTTCCGGCTTGCATTCCGGGTGAATAAGAATTTTTGCATTCGGATACTTCTTTCTTGCAAGCTCAATGTCTTTAGCCTCAACATTGTGGTGCACCGGACAATTTCCGTCATATGTAATAACTTCTACATTTTTCAGCTTGCTCTCGACCCATTTTCCAAGATTTGCATCCGGAAGAAATAAAACTTTCGAATTGTTAAGGCTCTTAACAATTCTTAACACATTAGAGCTTGTGCAGCAAATATCGCATTCAGCTTTGACTTCGGCAGTAGAATTTATATAACATACAACTGGTACATTTGGATGATTTTTTTTAAAATTAACCATTTGTTCATGGTTAATCATGTCCGCCATAAGACATCCTGCATTCAGGTTCGGGAGTAAAACTTTCTTATCAGGAGAGATAATTTTTGCAGTCTGCGCCATAAAATATACACCTGCAAATACAATAATACCGGCGTTTGTCTCCTTTGCCTTCTGACTTAAATAAAGAGAATCACCAACAAAATCCGCAACTTCATCAATTTCAATATTTTGATAACTATGCGCTAAAATAATAGCATTTTTCTCTTCTTTTATCTTTTTGATTTTTTTAATTAAATTTTTCATAGATTTATCCTGTGTACAAATTTTAAGTTTTATTGTACAATAAAAAAAAATAGGAAGAAACAGACATGAGTTTAACGAAGAGTAGTATAGTAGGCGTGTCCGTTACGCCTGAGATAGGTTTAGAGGTTGCACAAATAGATTTTGCCTCTCAAACAGTAGAAAAATACGGAATTAGACAGCTTGAATATGATGCAAGCAGACGTGAAGTTGCAGATTTAGACCTGTTTAAGGAGGCTTTGCAGGATTTGTTTTTTGAACTTCAAATTCCTAAAGGAAGTGAAGTTGTACTAAATATTCCTACAGTTGCATTTAAAACAGTTGATTATCCGGCAGCTATGGATGAAGGGCAAATATCTAATGCTATTGAAGAAGAGCTTTCCGAGCATTTTATTTTTAAAACTGTGGAACCGGTTGTTAGTGCAACGAGGCTGCCAAATTCTTCAATGCAGTTTAACAAGATTGCTTATACAGCAGCTCAAAAGCAAATGTTAATTGAGATTGCAATGAGCATTAAAGATTTGGGTTACAAGTTGTATGGTATTGATACTTCCGTCAACTCTGATTTGAATGCTTTAATGTATAAGCAAAGAATTGATGTTTCAGATGATACTTCGTGGGTATTGTTAATTGTTGACAGCATGTGCTGTAGAATTATGACAATGAGCGGTCGCAATTATGTTGATACTTATGAAGAAAGAATTAGCATAGGTGAAGTTCTTGGTGATGCAGAAAACTATGGTACAGTAGTAAGTGCGGTTTCTCCGATATTGAAAAACCTGCCTTCAAAGTATTTATGCGTTGTTTCCAAAACTAATATTATAAGTGCAGAAGTTCTTGCAAGTAAGTTAACATACTCAGCTCCAATTATTCATCAGGAAGCTAACTGTTTCTCTAAGGAAGCTTTTCTGGAATTAGGACCGGAGGTCGATGAAAAGTTTGCAAACATTCTTTCACTTGATGTAATAGGTGCTTGCATTTATAAAGATTTTGCACAGTATACAGATGCTCACTTTAACTTGTTTAACAAGTCTCTGGGTGAAATTTATACAATGGATCAGCCGCCAGAATTAAATTTGAACGGTAGGACAATTGTTTTAACAAATGGATATTTGATTAAGTTGTTGATATTGCTGGCAGTTCTTATTCTGGGACCTAGCATTGGGGGCTATATTTATTTTTCAACGCTTATTGCTAATGCTAATAATGAGATACAGAGCCTTGATGCGGAAGCAGTTAGAATTAAACAATATCTTAAAGATAATGAAAATGTATCATCTAACCTGTTTGATGAAGGTGATGAAATCAGAATCGGTTTATTACATAACAAAAACATATATTCTTATTACACAATTGTTGGAACAGAGATCCCGAAAAAATTATGGCTGACTCATTTGAAGTTGTCTGACAAAACAACAATAGAAGGTCAGGCTGATAATTTGGAAAGTGTTTATGCATTTTTCAGAAGTGTAAAAGATTATGATCCGGATTCAGGCATTAAGCTTCAGAAACTCGGGCTTGCAACAAACGGCAGTGCTCCGCAAGAAATTGAAGAACTTAACAATAATGAAAGCGAAGGATTTGATACAGATTCTATATTAACATCTTTGAATGCAGATTTTTATGAGTTTGTAATATCAGATGAGGCTATAGTAAACAAAAATAATAACAACCAAGCAGCCGGAAATAACAATGGACCGGCAGGTTTACCTGGATTAGAGCCAATAAATTAATAGTTAGAAGGATTTGATATGGACAAGTATAAAAAATATTTTGGTGTAATAATTTTTTGTGTACTGATTGTTATTTTCGCATTAATTGCATTTAATTTAGTAGTGCCACAGTACAATAAGTCTGAAAGTCTTAACCAGCAGGTAGCTGCAAAACAGCAGGAAGTTGATAAACTCCGTGGTGATATGAAAATTGTACAAGATAAAATTAAGCGAATTAAAGATTCAATTGTATCATCGCAGAAAAAGATTTATTCACCGATAGAGTCTGATTTGGGTAATGAAACATTATTCTTTACTCTTTATAATGATGTAATAGAAATGCTCCATGCTAATTCCATAAAAATCAGATCTATTGATTATGAATACAATCCGCAGGCAGATTCATTTGTAAAAGCCGGTAATGATATTTATTTTGTATGTGATGTTAAGATGGAATTAATTTCTAATTATGTAAATTTAGGTAAATTAATTCAGGATATTTATCAATACCCTTATTACATTCGTATAAATGAGGTTGATGTAAAACCTTATGCAAAAGACAAAAAGATTTTAATATCTAATTTGAGTTTAAGATTGTATGCGCATACAGCACCGGATGATACTGCTACGGCAGCTCCGTCAGAAGCTCCTGCGGCTCCGGCGTTAGATGGTGCAGCAACCGCACTGCCGCAATAAGATTTAGTGGTGGGGCTTGATAATAAAATCTGTTTAGTATAGAATTTTTTTATCGGGTGCGAAAACCTAAAGTGCGAAGTAGCTCAGTTGCCCCAGCGAGGCGGATTGAGTGAGGGCACATAAAATGGTGTAAGTTGTACCGAGCGTATCTGAGATACACTCTACCAACTGAGCCGGTTGAAAATTTAATAATAAAACGTAAAATGCGGAAGTAGCTCAGTTGCCCCAGCGAGGCGGATTGAGTGATAGCACATAAAATGGTGTAAGTTGTGCCGAGCGTATCTGAGATATACTCTACCAACTGAGCCGGTTGAAAATTTAATAATAAAACGTAAAATGCGGAAGTAGCTCAGTTGCCCCAGCGAGGCGGATTGAGTGATAGCACATAAAATGGTGTAAGTTGTGCCGAGCGTATCTGAGATATACTCTACCAACTGAGCCGGTTGAAAATTTAATAATAAAACGTAAAATGCGGAAGTAGCTCAGTTGGTAGAGTATCTGCCTTCCAAGCAGACTGTCGCGAGTTCGAGTCTCGTCTTCCGCTAATAAAAAACACTCATCAAACGATGAGTGTTTTTTATTATTTATTAGGCTTATAATTTATCGTACTCTCGTCTGATTTCCTGAATATCCTGCCACATAAGCCATTTTGGTCCGCCTTTTTCTCGTGTATCATTTCTTAAAAGATAAGACGGATGAAAAATCGGCATCATTTTTGCCCCGTAAACCTCAACAATTGCATTTTCGGGTTTAAACCAGTTTCCACGAATACGGGTAATTCCGCCCACGTTGCCTAAAATTGACTGAACTGCCACATTTCCGCATAGTAGAATAATTTTGGGTTTAATAATTTCTATTTGGGCTTTCAAATACTCCCAGCAAGCTTCTTTTTCGTCAGGAAGCGGGTTTCTGTTATCAGGCGGACGGCATTTCAGGGTATTGCATATGTATACGTCTTTGTTTCTCGAAAGTCCTACAGAGGCAAAGATTCTATCGAGAAGCTGACCGGCTTTTCCGACAAAAGGTTTTCCCTGCTGATCTTCATAAAATCCGGGAGCTTCGCCTATAAGCATTAGTTTTGGATTTGGAATTCCGTCATCAAAAACTATGTTATGCCTGGTTTCGCAAAGAGAACACTTTTTACAAGTAAGGCACTTTTCCTTAATTTGATTTAATTGTGTACGAAGTTCTTCTGCGGATTCCATTTGTTCTACCTGTTTTTAAGTATTTGTCAGGCAGAGCCTGACCTACAATTCTTCCTCTTCCACAAGGGGCGAGGGGGAAACTTTTTTCTTCCCTTCACACCTCACACTTCACGCTTCTCACCTTGAATAAACCAATTCTTTAACCTTTTTACGCTGAACTTTCCTTGTGGCAGTTCTTGGAAGCGCCTGTTTGAGAACTGTAATATTAATAGGGCGCTTGTACGGCGTAAGGCGCTGCGAAAGCTTTTTGACTTCGTCTTTCATTAATTTATCCAGCGTATTATCATCATATTTTGTTTTAAGTTCATCTGTAGGAACAACAACAACCGCAATATCCTCTGTACCATCTTTTGCCCCGCCTTCACGAGATACGCCGAATACGCATACTTCTTCAAACAGATCGCTTTTTTCAAGCACGGATTCTACTTCTTCAGGAAAAACTTTTTTTCCGCCGGAGAGAACAATCATGTTCTTGATTCTGCCGGTTATATACACCCTGCCATTGTCATCAATTCTTGCAATATCTCCGGTGTGAAACCAGCCGTCTTTGTCGATTGCTTCATCGGTTAATTCAGGCTGATTGTGATAGCCTCTCATAATTGAAGGTCCTTTAAGCAGCAGCTCGCCTGTCTGCGGATCAGTTTTTGCTTCATAGCTCGGAAGCGGTTTCCCTACAGAGCGCAAATCTCTGTGGCGTTCTATATTGATTGTTGCAATCGGGCTGGTCTCGGTTAGTCCGTATACTTCGTACACCTGAATACCGACTCTCTGGAAGAATTTTGCAACATTTAAATCCAGAGGAGCACCGCCTGACATACAGCCTTTGAACGAACCTCCAAAACACTTATGAATCTTTCTGAACATAAGTTTTTTTGCCCAGATAAACGGAACAAACTTGGCAAAATGATATAAAAACGGGAAAATTTTCTGCGAGAATTTAGAAGTATTTTTCATCTCTGCTTCAAGTCCCGTTTTCAAGAGTTTTAAGAACGCAGGAACAACTACCATAAATGTAATTTTTCTATCCCGCATCGTGTTTAAAATATCTTTTGGTTTAAGGTTGTGCGTGTAATACACGGTAAATCCGAGATTTAGGAAGGTTGAAAACCCGACAGTCATTTCAAATAAGTGATTCATTGGAAGAATTGATAATACTCTCACCTCTCCATATGGAAGAATTTTGTCAAATGCTGCTTTCAAATCTTTGAGCTGTGCAAGCATGTTTCCGAAAGTTGTCTCAACCCCTTTAGGTTTACCGGTTGTACCGGAAGTGTAAATTATAAAAACTGTAGATTTTCTTGAGCGATGTCTCCATTTGCAAGTATAATTGTTTGGGATCGTATAAATACTCTCTAAATTGTCATAAACCGGATGCTCGTCCATAACTATAATGTGTTTCAAAGATGGAATTAATTTCTGCAGCTCAAGTGCTTTATCTATATAAGTCTGCGAAACAAGCATTACAGATGGCATGCAATCAGAAAGTATAGATTGAAGCTCGTATTTAGTAAGCTTAATATCAAGAGGCACGGTAATAAGCCCTGCAATAACCGAGGCAAATACACAAGCACCGTATTCAGGCTTGGATTCTGAAAGTATTGCAAGCTTCTCACCTCGTTTAAGTCCGAGATCGTTCATCAAATATGCCGCAAGCCTTCTGGACATAAGCCCCAATCCGTCGTATGTAATTTCTTTCCAACCGAATTGTGTTTTCATCCCGAGTGCAATTTTGCGTGCGTAAATGTTAGTCTTATCTTCAAGTAAAGATAATACGTTGCTTTCACGTTCTTTCATACTTCCTCCTGAATACACCATAGCCTCAATCAGCATTATACCAGAAGAAAGAATCTAAGAAAATATTTCTTAATATTTCGTGACAATTATGTACGAACACGATACTTTTATTTGTTTTGCGTACAATATTCTTTTGCAATGTTGTATGCTTGAGGATCTGTATTTAGGGCATAATCTGCATATTTCTTTGCAACCTCCATAGGGAAATTGCATTGTATTGTATGATTTTGGTTATCTTGCATAATTAATATGCATTTTTCACCAAGATTTTCAATTGTATAAAAAAGTCCATTATTTGTATCTTGATTAAAAGGAGTGCAAGTTTGTAAATTTTGAAGCATTAATATATGTGTTATAGGAAAACCATTTAATTCGGAATCTGATTTATTTGCTCCATTATTAGGACTTTGTGCAAATATGATTCCACATGACATCATTAATAGCAACATTATGCATATTAAATATTTTTTATTCATATATTCTCCTATGTGTTGTGCAGAACAATTTCGCCTGTTTCTAAAGTCGGTTTAACGTCAATAACTCTTTGATTGGTGCTTCCGACCCAGTGGGCATTATTGTCCAGAAGCTCCTGTACAAACTTGCCTTCTGCCACTACATCAATATCCGCAATATCCGGAATATCTTTAATCTCTTCCCATAAAAATCCCGTATAAAGCCAGATAGTTTTTTGAGGCAGCTCTTTTCTTATTTTCTTTATCAGCCTGAAAACTTCTTCTCTGTTGAACGGGTGCAAAGGGTCGCCGCCCGAAAAAGTTATGCCGGATATGTGGGGCTTAGCAAGTGCCTCGAACAATTCGTCTTCAGCAGCTTCATCAAAAGGTATTCCGCCAGCGACATCCCAGGTAATAGGGTTCTGACAGCCCTGACAGTGATGTGTGCATCCTGCAACCCATAAAACTACTCTCAAACCATCGCCGTTTAGCATGTCATCTTTTGTAATATTGTGATAATTCATTTTCCCCTATTTCCTCTCTTGAATATAAATATCATATCATTGACATAAAATTTGTACAAAAGTTTAAGTTCTATGAAGCGAGAGTAAATGTATTGGGCTTATTGGCAAGTTCTCTTAGCAGACCAAAAATTTAAGTATAGAATGTAGAATGTGGTAAATTAAAATTTACCACATCAATAAAATTATTGTTTCGGTAATCAGAGATTACCAAAACCTACAGACTCAACGCAGAAAAATTTTAGAGATAATCAGCGAAAAAATCACATACAAAGATAAAACTTTTAACCTGATATTGAAGTCTGTGTTCCAAACAATAGTAGAAAATCAGTATATTTTGAATGCTCAAAACTCAAATAGTCGAACTCTGGAAAACGGCACTAAAAAAGGGCTTGATGGTGATTTAAGCCCTAATGTACGAAAAAACTCACTTTAGTGTACGATTTCAGAACTTTTTTAATTAAATTAATCGCATGAAATATTAAATTTTTATTAATATTTCATGTAAAATCTGAAAACATATCATAATGGAAATATAGAATATTCGCTTGGAAACAATGGCGTTTGAAAATCAAACATAGAGCCTGCGCAGGAAAAGCCAAAACAATCCCGATTATCTTTAGACAAATTGTGTTTAAAGTATTAATTTCGTTGGAATAAGGAGGAAGCTATGAAGCCTAAGTAAAAATTAAACTTTTTTAACTATGAAGATATGGATTAAAGTATAAATTAAAAATAAATAGAAATAGATAGGATATGTAAAAATTTCTTTGTAAATTTCAAGATTTATGCCTGCAATATACAAAAGATTTGCAAGAATTACAATTGCAAATATGTAAAATACGAATGCGAATAATGCGTAAAACTGGTTTTGGACTAGAAATTTGTTTTCTAATCGATATTCAGGATGCAGATTCTCTCTTATGAGCAATTTAAAATATATTATTATTATTGATAAGTTTGTTATCAACCCCAGTGTTGGCAAAATTATTAATGTAAAAATAAAAAATAAAGGTTCTTTATCAATATATATGTTATTTCCGGTATAGATAAATTGTGAATAAAATAACCAAATGGTTATTGGTAACAATAATAAAAGTAATCCAATATAACTCAAAAACTGAAAACTTCTTCTATTCAAACAATTTAGAAAAAAATCCCTTAATTTCATACAGTTAGTTTAGCAAATTTAGAGTAAAAGTACAAATAATCGTTGAAAGGAAAATCATCATGAATCAGAATGAGATAAGACAACATGAACGTTATAAACAAATGGCGATATATAGTTAATGAGGTACCGGATGAATTAATATAATAATAGAATGTAGGATGTGGTAAATTAAAATTTACCACATCAATAAAATCTATTGTTTCGGTAATCTCTGATTACCAAAACCTACAGACTATATAGTTCTAACATGAAAAAAAGCATTATATATGAGTAAAATAGAAATAAAATTATTGTAACTAGGTATACAAACAATCGAAAGATTTTTGATTTTATCACTGCACAAGTTTTTTTTATTTTACCTAATTTAGAAAGAATATATTCTAACACAATTGTAAATATATTTATGATTATAACTATAGGAAGAATGTATACTATATATTTAATAATAGCGTCGCTATAAACTATAGAACCTCCCAATATAGAATTTATCCAGTAAGGCACTAGTATAAGTGATGCACTTATTAATATCAAACAAATGAAACAGTTAACACTAAAGTATTTATGGAAACAAGGAATTTTCATAAAGCAATTATAAGACAATAGGAGGAAAAATGTCTATTAAAAAAGCAACAACAAATACAATCAATAAGGTATTAAAACCTAAACGGGATGAAATTAATCAAAAGACATTAGATGCAACATATAAAGCCCAAAAGAAATATGGTTTTGAAATAGGAACTGGACAGCATGCAACCTGGAATAATGAAGCGGATGCTTTTAAACATGCATATATGCAATGGTATATGACTTGGCACTATGGAGAAACAATTGCTGAGAAAGCTGGTAATTATCATGAATGGGAAGTTCCTGAAACTATATCTGGCGAAACAAATATGGACAAATGGAACAATCAAATAGGTCGCGAAATAGCCTTAGAAATGCTTAAAATCAAAAAGAAAAAAGATTGGGATATTTTGGGTGAAGAATATTACGAGGAGTATGCCGCAAAAGTTATTTATGACAAAATGCAAAATGGCGAATTAATTACTCATCCGAGTGACCCGCGAAGAGTTAAAAATATTGATAAAGAACGTATAAATCCCAAACATCGAGTGTTTACAGAAGACGAAGTTAAGCGTATGGGTGAAAATATTCCAGATTATGTAAGACATAATTATATAAATGATTTGCTTGACGGAAAAGGTAGGCCAACCGTTGAAAACTTAAACAAAAGAGTAAACAATAATGAGCTGATTTATGTTGATAGTTATACAAAAACGGATGGTACAAAAGTTAGTGGATATTATAGAAGAAAATAAAACACAAACAACAATGACTAATTAAAATTAGTCATTGTTGTTTTGAAATAAAAATCTTTAAATTCTTATGAAAAACTCCCAAGAATGTAGGTTTCGTCAATTGGGCATACCTGCCCAACGATAAAACTGGACATTATTGGGAATCGGGATTTTCTTTGATTTTTGTTTAGTTTCAGCCTAATTTCAAAATATTCTTTGTAACTTTATGTCCTAATAAAGTCCGTTTTCGTCCAGTTTGATTTTGGTATAACCAAACAACTTCCGACGGCTAATATTTAGTGTTGTTGGGCAAGTATGCCCAACTGACAGTTTATTATTAGTGTAACAAACTGGATATAAATTAACAGTTGATTTGAGTATTTTTAACTGCATGTTTGACTATTAAATATTAAAGTCTGCAATATCTTACCCTATTTTTATTTTTCTTATATAAATTGACATCGAGTTTGAGAAAAAATGATAGGGGAGTTTGAGAAAAAATCAGCTCATTTTTTTATTTATAAAGCTAAGTTGCCAAAAAATCAAACCATGTGAAACATAAAATCAAACCATGTGCTCTTTTACAAATGACGGAACGGTTTTGTTGTACTTGCTTCAAGTCGAAAGAAGCAGGTCGGCATTACTTTACCGACAAAAACATTGTCGGATTAAGTAAATCCAACCTGCAAAATTAACTTTTTCTATCGTAATTGAACACCAGAAAGCATCCAAATAGAAAATATAAAACCAAAGAAGTCACCCCATAGGGTGTACTAAATGGACCTTTATAATCTTTGATGGCATCCATATATTCTTGTTTACAGGCATTGTATTTAGCATTAAATTCATCTTTTTCTTTCTGAGTCATATTATTTGCAATACTATCTCTTATCTGCTTCAAGCCTTTAGCTGAATATAGTATGTTAGCAGGCAGTTCTTCTCCTTCAAAATAAAGATTAACTATTTCCTTAACAGTATTATAATACTCTTCTTTTGAACAATCTCCGGTACGGATATTTATATCAGATTCAGCAAGCTCCTCAAGTGCTGTAACAACCGTCAGTGCCTTTTCTTGAATTTTCTTTGAGTAATTTTTATCCAGCGGTTCTCCGTTCAAAATTGCCAATGACATGTCCTTATCCGGATTTTCAACGGCATTTTTGATATATGTCCTTACATCTTTTAGCTCTTTTTTCTGAGCCGGCGAAAGTTTTTTATACATTTCTTGTGCGGATTTGTACAGTATTTCGATGTAGTTAGGAGTTGTCTTGTCGGGATTAAAAATATCATTGTAATCTTCTTCAGTTTCTATAATGTCTTTCATTCTTGACATAAATTCTTCTTCTGTCATTGTTTTTTTAACAAAAAGATTTTTTTCATTATAAATCTGATTTTGAACAATGTTTTGCATTTTGTTATTATGTTTTTCAACATAGTTTTTCTCTACAGAATAAGTACAGCCTCCAACCCCAGCCAGCAGTACACCGAATCCCAGAATTTGCCTAAACTTGCCTTTAAAAGAAGGAGTATTGTTTGTTGAATATTTTGAAATACTTGTTGATTTATTATTTAAAGAAGTTTTATCTAAATTTTGTTGTGATTTATAGAAATTATTGTTATACCCTGTAGCTTGTGCCGAAACTTTGGTTATGTGCATTACATTATTCCTTCCTTTGTATGTGGTTACAAAATTCGTAAATATTAAAACTTGCTACTTTCTTAATAAAAATTTACAAAATCCGTAGTCCGTAGGGTGCAATTTTTTGCACCAAATAATAAATTCAAACCAATTGTTTTTTAATCAAACTATTAATTAATATTCCGACCTTGAGAAAAAATTTCCGACTAAAATTTCAAATGTCCTTGCCGAAAATAATCAAACCATTCGTACACTCGCCGACCTGTCCTAAACTTCCGCCACGCAAGGGCTATAATCAAAAATAGAGGGAGTAGACTGTAAAAGAACACATGGTTTGATTTCATGTTTCACATGGTTTGATTTTTTTCGGCAACTTGGCTTTATAAATAAAAAAATGAGCTGATTTTTTCTCAAACTCCCCTATCATTTTTTCTCAAACTCGATGTCAATTTATATAAGAAAAATAAAAATAGGGTAAGATATTGCAGACTTTAATATTTAATAGTCAAACATGCAGTTAAAAATACTCAAATCAACTGTTAATTTATATCCAGTTTGTTACACTAATAATAAACTGTCAGTTGGGCATACTTGCCCAACGATAAATTTGGACATCAATTGAATTTTGGAATTCCTGTAATTTGAGTAAATTTCAGGCTTATTTAAAAATATTCTTTGTAATTTTATGTCCGAATAAAGTCGGGTTTCGTCTAGTGTAAGAATACAATATTGAGCAGTTTTCGACGGCTAATATTTAGTGTTGTTGGGCAAGTATGCCCAACCTACTTTTTATTATTAGTGTAGCAAAACCAGACATTAAAGTACATTATACATTAGGGTTTTGGTTAAAACAAAAGCAGAGGTGTACCCTGCTTTAATTTTAACAATAAAAAACTCCCCACACTGTACAACATTGGAACTTTTTGTTCAAACTTTGCATGAAGAGATAATCAATTACTTTAAAGAAAAAGCGGTTGACTTTTGTAATCAACCGCTTTTTTCAATAAAAGTTTAAATTAACTCTTCCAATAATTCATCTATTTCTTCCGGTGTCAACTGTTCGAAGCGAAGTCCCTTTAATCTTTCAGATGCTTTTTGTGGTCCCATATGTACTGTTGGTATTATTTCTTGTTTAATATTATTAATATTTGCCGCATTCCCAGTCGGATGTCCTAATCTATATAAAGCTTGATCAGTTAGTGTTGGTAAATTGTCAAAAATTTCCTGTTTACTCATATTTTTCAGGTCATCCCTGTTATAATAATTCATAACATTGCCGTTCTGATCAACATCCATTTCAATACCAAGTCTAAAAGGTTTAGCTTTTTTAGAAGGAAGGGTTTCTTGTGCATAATTTTTTGCATGAGTAACTCTATTATTCCAACCATTGAGATAACGTCTTTGGTTCGATTTAGCATCTGCATACGATTGATATTTGTCTCGGCGTAATTTTTCAAAAGTATCTAAATTCCCACCGCTTTGTCTTAATAAATCTTTAGCAACACCAACTCCCATATTAACTGCGGTATCAAAAGTGTATAATCCAAGTTGCGGATTTTCCAGTTGATCAGCCCCAGAAGCTTTATAATAGTTATTATAGTATATATCACGAACTTCGTCATCGGTAATATTTTTGACACTTTGAGGTTTGAGTCCTTTAGAACGACGATATGCATCATATGTTCCATGTGTAATCCCCTTGTTTGTCTCTCCGCCTAAATCTGTAGGACTATTAGAATATCCCCTTCACGTTGTAATATAAAATTTACGTTTAATACCTAATTTTCAAGGACCAATATTTCATAAAATTCTTTTAAAAATAAAGCTCGCTGTTTTATTAAACCAACCC
>CALURU010000022.1 GCA_944323255.1 Candidatus Gastranaerophilales bacterium | reverse complement strand
TTACCCCCACACCCGCATTCGTAGCTTTCGCCTGACGGCTCGAGCACGACTGCTCCCTCTCCCTCAAGGGGCGAGGGAATATCAGATTGCAAATCTGGTTTAAACCGCCTCTACAAGCGGGTTTTACCCCCCCCCCCCTAATAGCTGAAAACCTTGCGGGACAAGGGATTAAAACACTATCACAATTTGTTTGCAACGATACTTTTTCCGACATTCACATATCCTTATATATTAATTACATATTGGGTAACTATAGTTGTCAAGTGCATTTCTCTATTTTCCATATTCTCTTGTTGAACAGAAAATTTCACATTCTCAACATGCAAAAAAAAAAGACTTTCTATTAAGCAAGTCTTTGTAAAATATATAAGATAAAGGAAAAGAAAATTTATATATCAAATTTTTGATTAATACTCTTTTATTAAGTACCCCAATCAAATACAGAACTAATTGCATCGTCTACCAAAGATTTTACTGACTGGATTTCTGTATTTATAGCTTCCAGTTCTGTTGAGAGGTTATCTATTTCCATATCAAGCCAATCTTCTTTTTCAGAAGTTGTAGCTTTTTCTTTTTCATACCAGGCAGTAATTTCTTCTCTTACGTCAGAGTCTGTTCTGGATTCAACCATGCCGGCTGTTACATAATAAGTTAAAGAAGTATCCGGTTCATAGTTACCTTCGTCATCTACCGTAGCCAGCTGGAATGTTCCGCTCACTAATGCATCACTTACATAATCTTCATTGTGAGACATATCTGAATTATATTCTGTAGTCCAGCCATTAGCAGCTGCTGCTGAAAATATCGGATAATAAAAATCTACAAGTTCTTGTATCAACTCCGTTGCAGCTTCTGAATTATCTACGGTCGTTGTATTGCCGGAGCTTTCGCCTGTAACTGTTACAACACCTTCGGCTTCATAGCTTGATGAAACATTTTCACCATCAATTACAGTCTGGAACTGTTCTTCTGTATAACCAGGAATTAATTCTGCGAGCATTGCAGGAATCTTATCTGTAGAGAAAGTTCCGCCTCTTCCCTGAGAATTCATAGCGGAAGAACCGAGTACTGAAGTTATTGCGTTTGCATAATCAGAGCTCAATACAACCTGACCTTTATAGTCAGTCAATATCATTGAATTCTCGTCCTTCAAAGCTTTTGTGCCTGAGGTAATTGCAGTATAGTTTGAGCCATATCCCATCAAATAGTTGTAATTAATCTTGTTATACTGTCCGTTATCATAATACGCTATACTCTTTGTCTGGAGTTTGCTGTTATATTCTTGTGCAAGGGCGCTCTGCTCTCTCGTTATTGCCATCTTTCTCATGGAAGCAACGGAGATGCCGTACTCGCAATCAGCTTTGCGGGCGGTCAATGTTAATAGTCTAATATTTGAGCAGGCTAATCCCATTTTTTCTTTCCTTTATTGTCCCTTTTATATATTCCTCCCTCTCACTGAGGAGAGGGTCGGGGTGAGGTGTCCACCCGTTCGGAATCTTTAATATATATATCGGCATTTTTCGCAAAAACTTTAGACATGCAGAAAAAATTTTTACAATTCTTTACATTTAACGCAATTTTGTTAATTTTTTTGTTTTATACATGTTAGAAGGACAAGTGTAGGAGTTCTTATGAACGAAATTAATCCAATTACAACAACGGCATTAGTACCGGTTAGAACAACTAATAGCAGCAAACCGAATTTCAGGGCAGCAGCTTTAACGCCTGCAACCAGCAATGATATTGATAGTTTTATCAAAGAGCAGGAAAAAGCAAAAAAGAATGCTAAGCGTAAAGAATATTTCTATTACGGTTTTCTCGGAACACTTGCATTAACTGCAATAGGCAGTCTGTATTTTATGTCAAAGCAAAGTAAAAGTTTGGATAAACCCGTAAGTGAACTTAAAGAAATCTGGTCAGATTTGGGTAAATCAGCTAAAATTGATGATTTAGCACTGCCGGAGAGCTTAAAAAACTTTATGAATAAATTTAAAAACAGTGTTGAGAATCCTCAAGTCCTTAAAAACAGAGGAGGTAAGCCAACCAAGTCGGTTTTATTATACGGCCCTCCGGGAACGGGTAAGACAACTTTTGCAAAAGCTCTTGCAAAGGAATTTCCTGATTCTAAGTTTGCTTCTCTTGATGTAACAAGTCTAGGTTCCGAATATCAGAGTGTTAGCGAACGTAACTTAAATAAAGCTGTTGATATGATTTGCAAAGAAGCTGACGCAAATCCTTCTAAAAAATTCTTTGTATTTATTGATGAAATTGATTCGGTTATGATGACCGATAACAGCTTGAATGCAAAACATTCAAACGATATGCTCAATGAGTTTAAGAAATGTTTTACCGAAAAACTCGGTAAACGTGACAATATTATAACAATTGGTGCAACCAACCTGCCTATTGATATAGAAAAAGGCATTGTCGTAGGCGGAAAGAAGCTGGACAGACCGATGTTAGACAGATTCAGCGAGAAAGTTCTGGTTGATCTTCCGACAAAAGATCAAATTGTAAATTCCGTAAAATATCATTATAAAGACGCTTCTATGGTAAGTGATAAACTTAAAACCGACTCAGCCGAGTTGAATACGATTGCGGAATTTTTAGCAAAACCGGAACACAATACTTCCTTCAGAACACTTGATTCAATCTATGATGCAACTGCCGCTTCAATTAAAGGTACGGAAAAATCAGTTGATATTATTGATATCTTAAAAACCATCCAGAGCAGGCAGCATGAGATGAATTTTACGGATGCGGATTTTGCGAAACTGCTTGCTGATTTGAAAACTAGTATTTAAAAATGTAACAAAAAGGCAATTTTTGTCAGAAAATTGTTTTATATAAATTATGAAGGTTTAATTTTTAGGTGAAATTATTATGACAACGCAGGTAAATAACAATATCAGATTCATGGCGGATGCACAGGCTGCGGCAATTCCGGTTAATAATGTAAACTACAATAACAGATATACCCCTCCAATGCCGAAGGAAATACCTGCAGATGATGTTTTTATGCTGCAAGCTATGGCAGAAAAAAATGCGGAAAAGAAAGCAAACGCTAGAGACAACTGGAATAAAGCCGGAGTAATTGCGCAGGCTGCAATAGCACTTGGCATAGTCGGTTCTGCTGTCGCAGCAATTGCATCTGCTAAGATTAATGCTAAAGCAGTTCTGGGAACAATGAAAGGTGAAAGTAAAAAACTTATTGATACCCTAAAGCCTGTGGATGTCAGCAAAGAAAAAACATTTGAAGAATTAACCCTCTCGCCTAAAATGCAAAAAGTTGTCGATGATATGAAAACCCGCATAGAAAGAGCTGACGCATTAAAGAAAAAAGGCGGAACCGGCGGAACAGGTATAATGCTCTACGGAGAACCAGGAGGCGGAAAAAATGCTTACGTTTATGCGCTCACTAAATACATGCAGAAAAAATTCCCGGGTTCGGAACTATATGAAATGAACGTTTTAAAACTCACGGACAAATACGTCGGTGAAACTGAAAATAACATTATCGGGTTTGTTGAACAATTAGAAAAGAAAGCAAAAGAAAATCCGGAGAAAAGATTCATTGTATTTATGGATGAATTTGACTCAATTGCAAGAAAAGAGGACGGCACAAACAAAAAGATGGGCGAAAAATTCCAGAACGCTTTCAAAACAACACTTACCAAACTCACTGCAAATGATAACATTCAGGTTATTGCAGCAACAAACAAGGCTGAAAAAGATTCAGCTTTGAATAAAGTTCTGGACGAAGCTATCTTAAACAGATTCCCGCAAAAAATTTATGTACCGCTTCCGACTAAAGAACAGCTCAAAAAAGCCATCGTAGAACATTATAAACAACTTCCGGCGGAAGTTGTTGACAAAGAACTAACTGACATAAAGAGCTCTAAATTAGACAGCATCTGTAGAGATATCGCAAAAGAATCCAACCACGCTTCATTCAGGGATCTGCAATACATTCTTGCAAATGCACGTATTATCTCTGAATCCGCAGGAAGAAAAGAAGGCTCTCCGATTACAATCAAAGACTTAAAAGAAGCAGTTAAAAAACATGCCGAAAGTGAAAACTGGAGCAAAAATACCAAAAAGAACAATGACAATGGTTTTTCATTCAAAGATTTATCCTTTGTACAAAAACTGCTCCTGCTTTTCCATAAAGGAAATTAGCCCATTTTAATCTTCTCTGCAACTCTCTGGCATCGCAATTTTTCGACTTCTTCCATAACCTTTCCTACAGGAACTTCCCAAGCACCTGAAGTCGGGCACTGGAACGGTTTAATGCTCTTGTACCATGCAATATCATCACCTTCAACCTTAAACCATCTCCATTCAACAATTCTGTTAAAGAGACCGAAAGTCTTAACCCCAAGTGCACCTGCAAGGTTCATAACACCGTTATCGGTTGTTACCATCAAATCCATACACTTCATTGCGCAGGCAGTATCTTCCCAGTTCTTGAAGGTTCTTCCGAGTCTTACAAGTTTTGCCTCCGGAGGAATCCTATCCATTTGTCTGGTTAAATCATCTACCTGAAAACTGTATACTTCGACGTCAGGAAGCTGCATTAAAGGATACAGGAATTGCAGCGGAATATCTCTGTCCGTTTCCTTAGAAGCAAGAGTACCTTCGTAAGCTATACCAATTTTGATCTTATCATTGTCATTTATATACTGTTTTTTATAAGCATTAATCTTCGCTTTAGGAACTTTCAAATACCCGCCGGCTTTTGGAATTGTGCTCGGCTTAGTCTCGCACACGATTGGCAGATCCATCATAGGAATCCAATAATCATAACTTATATTCGGAATCTGATCTTCAGTATAAATTTCAACACCCAGCTTTGAATCCTTAAACAAATCTACCAGCTGTTTCTGAACTACAAGCGAAACTTCTTTACACATTTTTTTGAGTTCATCAAGGAATCTTACAAACATAATTGAGTCGCCAAAACCTTGTTCAAAATGTACAAGTATGCGTTTATCCTTAATATCTACTTTTATATTCCATCTTTTCTTTTTAGAAGAGAACAACTGCGGGAAGGCAACATTTTTTAAATCCTCTTTCTGGAATCTGTGCTGAAGGAATTTGAACCCTTCAGAGAAACGCTGGTGGCGCACAAGATACGCTCCATATGCGTGTAAATCCGAATGTGTAGGATTCAGGTACATAAGTTTGGAATAAAATTCATCAGCTTTTTGAATCTCATCAAATTTACCGTAAACATATGCAAGGTTTTTAACAATAACTCTGTTATTCGGAGCAAGTTCGTAAGCTTTTGTAAGATAGTAAATCTGCTTATCTTTGTATTTATCCTGATAACAGGTAGAATACAAATGACCAAGCATATTATATATTGAAAAGTTATTAGGATTCTTTTCAAGCGCTTTTTCATAGTATTCAATAGCCTTTTTATTATCCTTAATATCAGTATAGGTAAGGTCTGCAAGATATACATATACGTCTTCTTTGTCAGGGGAAATTTCTTCAAAACGTTTCAGGAATTTTATAGCAAGATCGGCATTGCCGATTGATTTCATACATAGACCTATGTTTTTGTATATATTGATAGGAAATCCTGAATACCGCATAATATTACGATATTGTTCAATAGCTTCTATGTATTTTTTATCAAGGTTAAGTTTTTGTGCATAATTTATTGCCTGATTTATATACTGCGTTGTAACACTATTTCTCTCAACCTCATCCGTAATAGTTGCAATAGCTTCCCTGTATATTTCCAAACCTCTGTCATAGTTATTATTTTTACAATAGTATTCCGCCATCGCAACATCCATAGACGTAATAAGGTCTTTGGAATTATCCATCGGAATTTCTTTTCTTACCACCAAACGTTTTGAAACTTGCATATTATCCTCAAAATTGTACTATATCTCATTCAAACCATATCATACCACGTTTAATATTAGATTTTATCCTGCAAAAAAAGGATAAGAAAACATGAAAGAGGAGTTATTGGTGACTGAGTGATTAAGTGACTAAGTGACTGAGAAAATAAAAATTGTAGTGTGGAGCTTGCTCCACAAAATTTGTATATGAAATGTAGGTTGGGTGCAACCCAACAAAAACTTTTCTACTACCAGTTGGGTTTCATTGCGGGGGTAAATGTTTTGGTTAGTCGGCAGAACTACCCGTTGGACGTCATTGCGAGGAGCGGGAGCGACGTGGCAATCCATATAGTTATTGTTGGGTTTCACCCAACCTACATTTTATAATTATGGAATTTCCTCCGGATTGCTTCGGGCTGAATGGTTGTTCTCTCGCAATGACGCCTAACTTGTAGTTCCACCTGCCAGCCCAAACATTTACCCCCTCCCGCAATGACACCCGAACAGTAGTTTTACCTACTAACCCAAACATTTACCCCTCCCGCAATGACACCCGAACAGTAGTTTTACCTACTAACCCAAACATTTACCCCTCCTGCAATGACACCCGACTTGTAGTCTCACTTACTAACCTAATTCATTTACCCCCCCCTTTACCGGAAGTTGTGTTTTTACTATAATTGAGTTGCAAAAGAGAGTGTTTTTTTATAAAGAAAGGAAAAACCTATGAAAAAATCAATTAAAGATTTAGGAGACATTAAAGGTAAAGTCGCTCTCGTAAGAGTTGATGTAAACGTACCTTTGGATGAAAACAAGAATGTAACGGACGATACACGTATTCAGGCTATTGTACCGACTGTTAAGTATTTAAAAGAAAAGGGAGCAAAGATTGTTCTTATGGCTCACTTAGGCAGACCAAAAGGCGAAAAGAATCCGGAATTTTCTCTCGCTCCGGTTGCTAAATATATGTCAAAAGTTTTTGGCGAAGAAATCGTGTTTATTCCATCTGTAGAAGAAGCAAAACCTTATGTTGACAAATTAGTTGACGGTCAGATTGCATTGTTGGAAAACATTCGTTTCTATAAGGCAGAAGAAGCAAAAGACGATGATATGACTTTTGCAGAAGAGCTTGCAAAATTAGGTGATTTCTATGTAAATGACGCTTTCGGCGCAGCTCACAGAAACCACACTTCTACAGCTAAGCTTGCAAAAATTCTTAAGCCGGCTGTTTCAGGTCTGTTGATGGAAAAAGAAATCAGATGCTTATCTCAAGCTCTTGATAACCCTACAAGACCTTTTACTGCAGTTGTAGGCGGTGCAAAAGTTTCTTCTAAAATTGATGTTTTAGAAAACCTTCTTGACAAAGTTGACAATATGATTATCGGCGGCGGCATGGCTTATACTTTCGTAAAAGCTAACGGCGGCAAGATCGGTAATTCAATTTGCGAAGACGACCAGTTAGACGTTGCAAAAGCTATTGAAAAGAAAGCTCAGGAAAAAGGCGTTAAGCTTGTAATGGCAACCGATGTTCTTGTAACAGATGATTTCTCCGGCAACGGTACTAACAAATTCGTTAAGATTGACGAAATTCCGGACGGATTTGAAGGTGTTGATGCAGGCCCTGACTCAAGAAAAGCTTTTGCAGAAGTTTTGAAATCATCTAAGACTATTCTTATGAACGGTCCTGTAGGTGCTTTTGAAAATCCTAAATTTGCAGAAGGAACAAAGGCTGTACTAGAAGCTATTGTTGAAGCTACAAAAGCAGGTGCTACTTCTGTTATCGGCGGTGGTGATTCAGTTTCTGCTGCTAAAAAGTTCTTCAAGGCAGAAGATTTCACTCACGTATCAACAGGCGGCGGAGCTTCTCTTGAATTTATTGAAGGAAAAGTTCTTCCTGGCGTTGCTGCTTTAGATGACAAGTAAGAAGTTTATTAAGAACTGAAAACAGGGCTTTTATAAAGCCCTGTTTTTTATTATCATTTATCATTTTAAATTCCTGATCTAGCACATAACAATCCAGAGCAGTTTTCTAGCTTGGCGTCCGAGAAAAATCCCGATAATCGAAAAGAATATATCATATAAAATCTGCACGCCGCTTTGCGAAGTTATCCAGCTTACAACCAAATCCATCGGTGCATTTCTCAAAGTTGCAACAAACAACATGTACAATATACCCAGCACATGTATTGTTAATACCCCGATGACTGAAATCAAAAATACCCGGAGGAAATCTGTCTTACCCTTCAGCAAAGTTCCGGCAAAGAAAATTGCAGGAATAAATGCCAGAATATATCCGAACCCGTTTTCAAACATATAGCTTAAACCGCCTCCGAGTGCAAAAATCGGGAAGAACAAGCCAAGCGCTATATACATTACCACAGAAAGTATTCCAAATTTTCGTCCGAGAAGAGCAACAATAAAAAATACAACAGGTATTTGCGGAATATATTTATAGCTCTTTATAAAATGATGAATTAACTCATAATCACTTACATCCTGCGCAAGAAAACTAAAAGTATTCAGCGGGAAATAGGGGTGTTTCAGCGTAACCTGCGTAAACGTTGCAACGATTATTAAAAGTACACACAAGCAGGTTAAAATAAGCGTGCCGAGCGTAACCTTTATAGGCTCGCCTTTATATTTAAAACTATTTATCTGTTTTTCTACACGTTTACTCATTTGATTTCTATCAAAGATTTTAATTTTTCAATATTTTCCAGATACTTTACCTTAAATTTGTCATAAAAAATATTTTCAGTCCACATAATCAGCGCATCTTCATTATTGTCCTGATAATATCCTTTGCGGGTTCCGAGTGACTGAAAACCGTATTTTTCGTATAACTTAATTGCCGGTATATTCGAAACTCTGACCTCCAGAGTTAAATATTTTACACCATCCTTATAGCAATCCTCAATTATTTGATATATTAAGGCTTCGCCAATATGGTTTCTAAGGTAATCATTTTTTACCGCAATAGTTGTAATATGTCCTTCTTCCAGAATATGCCATGTTCCCGCATACCCGACAAGCTTTCCGTCAGGAGTTTTTGCCGTATAATACTTTGCAAGATTATTAGACATTTCGTCATAAAAAGACGACTTTGTCCAATGATGCCTGCCGTATGCTTCTTCCTCAATTTCAACAACAGACTCCACATCATCACGGGTCATTCTGTTTATAATAATTTTTGATAAATTAACTACGGACATATGCTTTCCCAATCAATATCATCTTCCGTTTCTTCACCCGGTTCTACAATCCTGTCGCCATCCTCAAGCATTAGCATAAGCGATAATCTAAGCTGCTTTTTATAATTTTCAAGAGCCTTTTCTCTTGTTTTAGCGCAAAAAGCAAAACTCGGAATTTCTTTTATTTCAATATAATGATAAGGATTACCGTTAAAATCCAGATCAGTACCTTCTATAAGCGTCCAGGGAAGGTTCATGTAATATTCTAAATCCTTAGTCATCCAGCGACCTCTCACTTAACGGCTGCTTCAGCATAATACCTTCGCCTCCGATAACATCAGCCTGTCTGCCGTTTATGTACAAATAAACCGGAAGATTCGTATTTGCTTTTGCAGTCTTTATAAGCTGTTTAATTCTCGTGTATGTACTTTCCGTACCGCCGCCGGCTTCAAATGCAGAAGAAAGATCAATCATTATATTACCGTCTCCTTCACGTACGGATAAAATCTTTGTACCCTGCGGAATTTCAGAAGTTAAACCCTTTGATTTTTCCCAGCTTGTAGGAGCAGCAATAAGTTCTTTTATTGCAAATGCAAAACAGGATTTCTCAAGTGTGGTATCACACTGTCTGTTTAGTGAACGCAAATTCCCGTTAGAATCCGCAACAAAAATTTTCACCGTCTTGTAACTATGCTGCGGCTCTTCTTTTGGTAAATCTTCATTTCCACTTATGGGGGTTAATTCTTCAGCCGGCGGATTTTCTTCTTCCTTTTGCGGCAAGTTTAAATGAAACCCTTCCGCACTAAAGAATGAAAAATACACGTATGCAGCCGATATTACAATAAGTATGAATAAACCCAGTTTTTGAGAAAAATTCATGGCTTAATCTCCTTTTACAAATATTTTACCATCAATTTTGATTTTATTGTCAACAATATTTATATCCTGAATTTTTCCATCGCATTTTCCCGTATCCAGAAGTGATAGCGTAAATTCCAACGGGTTTACAAGATTTAACAAATTAGCAACTTTTGCAAGCGATAGATTTCCATACGCACTGTTAAGCTTGATATTTCCTGCACGGATTTTGCCCTCCTGAACAATAAATGAAGTAGAAGCGACAAAAACTCTGACTTTTGCGCCGGAAGCTATAGGAAAACTGTATTCTGTAAGAATATAAATTTGATTATTCTGAATCTTCGTACTTACTTTTGTTATCTGGAAAAGAGGATAAGCAAGATTATTTACTTTATCCAGCACTTTCTTATAATCCTTATGTTGCAAAGCAGTATTCATACTTTCTTCCGACAAAAGCATTTCATAAGAAAATTGCATATCAGACTTAAATTCTACAGGATCTTTTGTATAATCTACATAATTATAATCCGTAAGAGATTTTAAATACAGATAAGGAATCGGTATTCCTTCTGATACAATATTTTCACCTGTAATTTCAAGGTTTTTGAATATTCCTTTTCTCATACTTGAGGTTGTGTAACCTTCAAATTTAACTTTATACTTGCCGCCCGTTTCTTTTTTCAGTGAAGATTTAATAATATGCTCCGCAATACTTTCTGAAACAGGGTTCATAATCGCAAAATGTTTGTGATTTTGCAGATAATCTTTTGAGTACCTGTCAGCACAATAGCCGGCATTAACCGCCAGCAGTAATAAAATAAAACTTAATAAAATCTTTTTCATAATTTGAATTCCTTTATAGTTTAGAAGTTTAGAAGGGATTTAATATTCTATTTCTTTTATTTACTTCTTTACCTGACTATGATTTTGTAACCATACTTGCCGTTAGGATTTATTTACCGCCCCCGCCTTCTTTTACACCTTTATAGAACTCGTTTGCAATAAGCTGGGAGTATTTATCTTTCTGGCTGATAGAAAGCGCCAGTTTTTCCGAGCCATCGGAAGTTGTAACACTTGCAACGATTCCTGAAATATCAGAAAAAGGAAGCTTTGTAACTTCGGCTTCAAACTTTGCATAAGGAACGTTTTTGCCGTAAACATTCATCGTACCTCTGCCAGTTATCTTGATATCCTTAACAGTAATTGCTTGATATTTAAATTTTTCCGAAAGATCCTTCAGCTTTTTATCCACCTTGTCACTCTTGATATCGCTTTGAGTAAGAAGCGGCTTTTTACCGGAATCAACAATAATCATTTTTTGTCCGGAAGCCTTATGCTCTGCAAGAACTGCTTTATATCCGGCTAAATTTACTGCGTTATCTATCTGAAATTCTTCATTCAGACCTGAAAAATTTCCGATTTTTTTTGCGCTTTCTATTGCGTGTTCCTGAATAAAATTACCAACGCTAACCTTTATTGCCTCAACATATTTCTGCCCGCCGATTGCGTTAAATCCAATTATGGCAAGAACCAGCAAAAAAGCATTAAAAATAATCTTTATTAATCTAAACATTACTTGCACCTGTTATATATATTATGTACAATTATAACTATGACAAAACCTGAAATCAATCTTATAAATACTGCAGACATAAATATAGATGATGCAACACCTGCAATGCAGAGATACATTGAAATCAAGCGAGAACATCCGGACTGCCTTTTATTATATCGTATGGGAGACTTTTATGAGACTTTCTTTGAAGATGCCGTAAAATTATCAAGAGAACTTGAAATAACTTTAACCGGCAGAGAATGCGGCGTGCTCGGAAGAATTCCTCTTGCAGGTATTCCGATAAAAGCAATAGACGGATATCTGGAAAAACTTGTCTCCAGAGATATAAAAGTTGCGATATGCGAACAGCTGGAAGATCCAAAAACAACTAAGGGAATTGTCAAAAGAGGAGTTGTAAGAATTATAACAGCAGGAACTATTCTTGAAAGCAATTTCCTAAACCAGAACAGCAATAATTATATGTGCGCCATATTCAAGGACAAATCAGGCAATTCAAAAGCAGAAAAAGAAATCTGGGGTTTTGCTTATACAGATATTTCCACCGGAGAATTTAAAGCTACACAATTAAATTATGAAACTCTTTTAACAGAGCTTATAAGGATTCAGCCATCTGAAGTTGTTGCTTCTGCTAAAAAAATGAAGCTTCAGCCTTTCCAGATAGTTCCGGAAGAAACTGTAGATCTGCCGGATGAAATTATTAACAACTACAATTGTTCGAAAGTTCCTGATAAAGTTTTTGAAGAACTTTTTGCACAGGAAAATCTAAAACAGGTATTCAAAATTACTGATCTGGACGCAATCGGATATAAATTCTGCCCGTCCGGTTTTAGAGCAGCAGCCGGACTTCTCGCATACATTTGGGAAAATACTAAAGAAGGCTTCCCTAAATTTGAGAAGATAGAAACTTATGAACTTTCAGAATATATGTCGCTTGATGCCGGGACAAGAAAAAATCTTGAACTTACAGAAACATTGAGAGACAAAAATAAATATGGTTCACTTTTGTGGGCTGTCGATAAGACTTCTACAAACATGGGTGCAAGACTTTTAAAAACTTGGATTTGCCAGCCACTGAAAAACAAAGACAAAATTCTGAAACGGCAGGAAATCGTTAAAAAGCTTGTTGAAAACTCAACTCAAAGATATAAAATACAGGAAATGCTCAAACAAATCTATGATATCCAGAGGCTTTCCACAAGATTGAGTAACACCTCAGCTCTGCCTCGTGATTTTTTGAGCCTGAAAGCATCTCTCTTTGCGCTTCCTGATCTTATTAATGTCGCAAAATCTATTAATATAAGCGTCTTTGACAGCATAGAAAAAGATCTGGACAAATTAAAAGATTATGCGGAAATCATTGAACAAACAATACGTGAAGATGCGCCAATATTACTCAAAGAAGGCGGAATTATCAAAAACGGTGTTAATCAGGATCTGGACTATCTAAGAGATCTTATGGACAACGGAGAAAGCTGGCTAAGCAACTTTGAGCAAAAAGAAAAAGAAAAAACCGGAATAAGCACGCTCAAGGTCGGATATAACAAAGTTTTCGGATATTATATAGAAGTTACAAATACAAACTTGAGCAAAGTCCCTGCAAGTTATATCAGAAAACAAACACTTACCGGCGCAGAAAGGTTTATTACAGACCAGCTAAAAAAACATGAAGATGAAGTTTTAACAGCGCAGGTAAAGGCGTTTGAGCTGGAATACAAACTCTTTTGCAATTTCAGAAACTATTCCAAAGAATTCGTAACACTCATCAGAGAAACTGCTGATTGTATTGCAAAGCTGGATGTGTTTACTTCCTTTGCGCTCACTGCGGCAGAACACAATTACACCTGTCCGGAAATTGATGACTCTGAAGATTTTATTATTAAAAACGGGCGCCATCCGGTCTTAGAACAAATTCTTCCGCTTGGCACGTACGTTGCTAATGATATTGAACTTTCAAACAGCGACAGAAGCAAAACCCAGTTTATGATTCTTACCGGACCTAATATGGCGGGTAAATCCACCTATATGAGGCAAAATGCGCTAATTGCTATTCTGGCACAAATCGGAGCATTTGTACCGGCAGATTATGCAAAAATCGGCATTATTGATAAAATCTTTACAAGAGTTGGCGCAAGCGATGATTTAACTCTCGGTAAATCTACTTTTATGGTAGAAATGACTGAAACTGCGTGCATTTTGAATAATGCAACGCAAAAAAGTCTTATTTTAATTGACGAAATCGGAAGAGGTACAAGTACGTATGACGGAGTTGCAATTGCCTGGGCAGTTGCAGAATATATCGCCAATAATATTAAAGCAAAATGTATTTTTGCAACACATTACCACGAATTGAATGTTATGACACAAACTTATCCGCAGATTAAAAACTTTAGGATTACGGTAAGCGAAGAAAACGGTGAAATTGAATTTTTAAGGAAAATTGTTCCGGGCGGTGCCAGCAAAAGTTATGGTATTCAGGTTGCAAAGATGGCAGGACTCCCTAATGCTGTAATAAAACGTTCAGAGGAATTGATGAGCAAAATGCAAAGAGATTTTGCCAAAAATCTTGCCGGCAGAAAAAAGAGTTCAGAAATAGAAATTGAAGCTCCGCAGTTGAATTTATTTTAATTTTTTTATCCGGAGATTCAAGCCTGTTTTTATCAGCCTGTTAATAATTGGCTGCGGAAGTTTTGATATTAAACCGGCAAAAATTGCATCACCACCGACATTATAAGACAGTTTTGGTTTCTTTGCACTGTCCGCTTTCAGTATGACATCTACAACCTTGTCAGCAGACAAACCTTTTGACTCATTTTTTTGAGCATTAGAGATTAGAAAGCGCATTTCATCTTCGTAGCCAACACAATTATCTATATATTTGGAATTTTCTTCTACAGACTTGCCCCATAGAGGCGTTGCTATGACTCCAGGCTTAATTGAAACTACCTTAATATCTTTTTTGTTTTCTATCAAAAGAGAATTAAAAAACATATCCAGAGCCCGTTTTGAAGCGCAGTACGGTGAAATGAACGGAAAAATCCCATAACTTGCCATAGAGCTGACATTAATAATCTTTCCGCCCTCTAAAATCTCAAGCAATCCCTGAGTGAATTCCAGATGCCCGAAAACATTGACATCAAACTGGCGCCTGATTTCCTGAACATTAATCCGCTCAACCGGCCCTGCAACAACACAGCCCGCAATATTAACAAGCGTATCAACCTTTGTACACTTTGAATTTATAAACCTGACCGCAGGGGCGATTGTTTCAGGCTTTGCATAATCAATATAAAAAGGAAAAACATTTTCCGTCTCTAAAAGCGTCAGCTTTTTTTCGTTTCTGTATCCTGCAAAAACAACATTTTCAGCCGCAAGTCGTCTTACTAATGCTGCACCAATACCGGAAGTTGCACCCGTGACAACATAAGTTTTAGTCTTCATACAACGGTCTCATCAACAATATTGTAGAAATATTTACCTGCAAGAAATCGTGAGACTCCACTTCTTTTTGCGGAACAAGTTTTGACTCCAGAGTACAATTTTTAACAGCCATGAAATGCTTATTGGTGTTCAAAATTTCAGACAGAAGCCTGCTTTTCTTACCAATCTTAGGCATAAATACATAACCTTTTATAATATATTCAGCCGTTTCAATGTACACCTTCTCTCTCCAGGCGGAAGTAGTTAGTTCTAAAATTTCATTGTTTTCCATCTTTCTTCCTCTCCACAACTAACTCATATATGACTGGAACAGTGGTAAGTACAATGCCAATGCCATTACAAGTACAATACTACCGATTACAATAAGCATTATTGGCTCGATCATCTTTGTTAATGTATCAATAATAGCATCCAATGTTCTGTCTAAGAAATTAACACCTTTTTCAAGCATTTCACCTAAACGACCTGACTGTTCACCTGTTGCTATCATAAACAACAACATTTTCGGAACAATACCCGTCGCCTTCAAAGCCAGTGACACTTGCAAACCTTGTTGAACTTTTACAATCGCACCACTCATCTTATTCTTTAATACAGAGTTAGTTAACGTAATAACCGACAGGTGCAAACAGTCTACAACAGGAATACCCGCATCATAACAAACACTCATTACTGATAAAAAGTTGGAAAAGTTTGAATATAAAATCAAATTATTTAATAAAGGAACTTTTAAAACTACTTTATCCAGAATGTTTCTCGCAGGCTGCCAGTTGACCATCATATAGCAAAATAATATAAATACAACAATAAATATTGGAATTGTATACCAGTATGTTTTCAGGTAATCACCAGCCTGAATCATCAATGCTGTAATAAGCGGCAGCGCCTTTTCCTGCTGGGCAAACATATCCTTGAATGCCGGAAATACAAATGTAAGCATTACTATGATAATGAAGAATGCCAGAACGATTACAAACATCGGGTACATTAACGTACCAATTACCTTACCTTTAATATTTGCCTGTTTAGTAAGCAAATCTTTAATACGGTCAAGAGTTTTTTCAAGTTCACCGGATTCTTCACCTGCTTTAATCAAACCAATAAAGATATAACCGAATACTTGAGGATACCTTGCCATGGTATCAGCAAATGTTGAACCTGCCATAATCTGCGTTTTCAGAATCTTTGACATGTCACGGATTTTCTTTTTCGCAGCCTCCTGCTCCATAAACATTAATGATTCAACTGCCGGAATACCTGAAGTCAGCAATATTTGAAGAGTTGATATGAAATCAATTTTTTCATTCAAAGACAAAGATGAAAGGCGTGCTGCTTTCTTTGCCTTTGCATCAACATACTCGTTTATTTGAGTAGGTACCAGCCCCATCTTTCTGATGACATCTCTGGCATCTTTCAGGTTGGAAGCTGTTATCTCACCCTTTACTAATTCTTTACCCTGTTTTAGTGCTGTATAACTGTATATTGGCATATCAACCTCGTATCATTAATCACTTGCATAACCCAAAACTCTTATAAACTCGCTTGTTGTCGTAGCACCTGCTATAATATGGTTCAGACAAGAGGTTTTCAGAGTTTTCATTCCGGCTGCAACAGCAGCTTCTTCTATTTCTATATCATGCGCACCCTGCGCAATCAATTTTTTTATCTCTCTTGTTATAGGCATTACTTCATATATACCTAATCGTCCGGTATATCCTAAAAATCCGCATTCCTTGCAGCCTTTCTTTCTATATAATTTTGTTTTTAAAAGCTCTTGCTGCAAATCAGGATTTGTTGTAATATGTTTTACTTCTTCTTCTGTAGGAATATACTCTTCCTTGCATTTGTCGCACAATCTTCTTACAAGACGCTGTGCGATTACACCAGTCAAAGTTGATGAAACAAGATAATCTTTTGCACCCATTTCAATCAAACGTGTTACAGTCGCTGCCGCAGAGTTTGTGTGAACGGTACTTAACACAAGGTGACCGGTAAGAGCTGCTGAAATAGCAACCTCCAGCGTTTCAAAGTCACGGATTTCACCAATAAGGATAATATCCGGGTCCTGTCTCAAAATTGCTCTCATACAAGACGCAAACGTAATGTCAGCCTTTGGGTTAACCTGTGACTGGTTAATACCTTCCAGCTTAATTTCTATAGGGTCTTCAATTGTTGTTATATTTACATCTTCTTTATTTAGAGCTTTCAGTACTGTATAAAGTGTTGTCGTTTTACCTGAACCTGTAGGACCAGAAGTTAAAATAATTCCGTTCGGGCATTGCACCATATCATGAATTTTCTGAATATCAGATGGCTCAGCACCAGGAATTACCATCTTATCACCAGATGCCTTCAAGCTTACTGCTGGAGCCAGAATACGGATAACGACCTTTTCCTTTCCGGATACAGGTAGTGTGTTAATACGGAAATCGTACATTCTTTCATTATACTTAATCGAGAAAGTACCGTCCTGCGGACGTCTATGCTCCGCAATATTCATTCTTGCAAGAACTTTAAATCTTGTAATGACCGCCTGTTCAATACTGCCGGGAATTTCAAGCACCTTCTTCAAAATACCGTCAGAACGTGTTCTTACAACATAATAGCCAATACGCGGTTCTATGTGAATATCTGATGCCTTAGCATCAATTGCGTCCGTAATAATTTTATAAACGAACTTTGCAACGTTTCCGCTTGCATCCTGAAGCTCTTTTTCTACCTGCGACCACAAAGACTCTTCATTGCTGAACTCTGCTGCTTCTTCCTCAATACTCTGAATGATTCGCTCTGTCTCTTTTACAGCTTGAGCAGATTTTTTATCAATGAAATATTCTTTTAAATATTTGTCGTACTCAAAAGACGGAATACAATAAACATGCAAAGAACGACCAGTTGATAAAGAAATTTCACGTATAGTATACTTATCTGTCGGATTAACCATAGCAACGCCAAGTTTGTTGCCTTCCATTGACATAATAACTACATGCTTCTTCTCTACAATATCATCAGGCAGCTTTTTAAGCATGCTCTTATCAACTTTTATCTGAGCACGTGATACAACATCGCATCCGTATTTCTTTTTCAGATAAGATGCAATCCTTTCATAAGGCAGATACTCTTTTTCAAACAAAATTGTATCAAGAGGAACATTTCTTTCCCTGGCTAAACCTGTGCATTCGTTCAACTGCTCACGGGTTATCCAGCCAATAGATACAAGAATTTCTTCCGCTGACTGCTCCTGCGGTTTTTCTTCAGCAGCCTCAGATTCTGGCTCATCAACTTTTGGAAGCTCTACCGTTGTTATACTGTTGAAAACTTCTTCAAAATCTTTTCCCGAAAGTTGAATAAACTGCGGAGTCAGATTCTGAAACTTTTCTTTTATAATCGTTGAAATCTGTTCTTTATTTCCGCTGCATTCTTTGTTTAAAATTACAAAGAAATCTGACTGCCTCTTGTCTACTGGAATAAAACCTGATGTTTTCATCAGGTTTAATTCAAAGTTGTTAACATATTCCTTTTTTATACTATGTTTTAGTTTTTCCAGTTGATTAGACATAAATTTACTTTATACTACAGATTGTCAGCTACTGCGCCTTCTCCATCGTTGATTATTCTCGGCGTAAGTAATATAACCAACTCACTCTTAGATTTTGTTGTATCAGAAGATCTGAATGCTGCACCAATTATCGGCAAATCACCTAATACCGGAATTTTTCTTACGATTTTTACGTCATTTTCCTGTATTAAACCGCCAATAGCCAAAGTTTCACCATCTTTGATTCTTACATTCTTCAAATCTAAGTTTCTTCTGCTTAACAACGTAGCCTGTAAATCATCCTGACCAGGAGTTTCTGTAGGTGTTGTTACCTGAGAAGCTATTGTTGCATATTCAGGCTTAATATTCATTGTTACGTATCCTTGTGGAGATATGAACGGAGTCAATGCAATCTTTATACCTTGATCCTTACCAATTGTATATGTTCTCTGAACAGAACCTGTTCCGGCACCTCCTGTATAAGTTGATGACAAGAATTCAGAAGTTACTTTTTCTACATAGTCCTGAGTCAAGTCAATTACTGATTCCTGACCGCTTGTAATTAACACTTTAGGGTTTGCAAGTACTCTTGCTTTTCTGTTTTCAATTAAGTAGTTGAGCTGCCAAGAAATATATGCATTGTTACTTTTTGGAACAATTATATCTTCACCATCCGGACCAGGTACTGTTACATAACGCTGTCCCTGGGTACCATCTCTTCCGACAGTTGTTGAATCAGCAGAGAAGCTGAATACCCAGTTTTTAGAATCTATGTTCCAAGAGTTACTAAATGCCTTGCTGCCTTCTTCGGTTAATTCAACTATTGAAACTTCCAAATAAGCTTGAGGCTGTTTTACATCATTTGCCTTAATGAAGCGTTCTATCATTTCCATTTGAGCTTCAGAACCGCCGATTAATGAAATTGTACCCCTCTGAGGGAAATAAGAAATTGACAGGTTTTGAACATCAAATGGTGCAGTTGCAGAACCTGCAGATGAAGTAGCTACTGTACAAGCAATAACGCCTTCACCAAGCTTCAATTCATCTGTTTCACTGCTTCCAGCTGCGCCACCAGTCATAATACCAGCAGCTCCGCCTGTTGTTCCGACTCCTGGTGTCGGAGGAATATTTACAGCTTGACCACCTTCTGATGAACCTGATGATCCACGTGAAGGTAAAAGCATTGTGCATATCATATTTGCCATCTCGGCCGGAGTCGTGTGATTTACAATAAATGTTTTTGTTAACGGCTCTCTATCAAGCTGTTCTATAACTTTTTCAACAATGGCTGCATCTGATTTCATACCAAAGACTATCAGCTCGTTTGTTGCTGTATTTACTGTTGCAGCATCTACACCTGAAAGACCTGTTTTCTTCATGCCAAAAACATTTCTATTCAAGAAATCAGCAATCTTTGCAGCATTAACATATTTTACAGGAAATACCATCATCTCCTGCTTTGAAAAAGCTGCATTGTCTACATTGCTTTTTGCTATTATTACAAGTGTATTATTCTGTGTATAGTAGTTTAACCCGCTTATTTGCAGCACTAATGCAAACGCATCATTAATCGGCATATCTACCATATCTAATGTAACTTTACCATTAACAGATTTGTGGAATACTACGTTCATACCTGCTTTATCAGCAAACATTCTCAAAACCTGCTTTACATCAGAATCTCTAAGAGATAATGTTATCTTCTCATTTTTATCTGTCAGCCTGACATCCCCAGCTAGAGTCATTGCCTCAGTATATGTTTCAGCGTTTGCCGCATTATACATAAACGCTGTTGAAAGACCAGAAGGTGCCATAAACGTTAACAATAACGCTGCTGACAAAAATCTCTTTATATGATTAAATCTCATCATTTTCTCCCTCCGAATTTACTGTCTAAATTTGAAACGGCATTATATTTTATAGCCCCTTCTTTTAAAATTTCACCAATCCCTGCTTTATAAGTGTTATTACCCAATTTTACGGTTACACTATCTTGCATTATATCAATAACTTTATAATTATTTACAACATCGCCTTTTTTAACTAAATAATCATTGCCTTCAATATTCAATATAGCTGAAGGGCTGTATTTATCATAAAGAATACCGGATACAACGGTATCCATAACTCTTGCAGCTTCAGAACTTTCTGCAACAATTTCCGGAGGCTCAACAAGGTCAAACTTAGGCACGTCGCTTACGGCTGTACCGCCTATATCACGATACGGCAGAAACGGATTTGCTTTTACAGTTCCCGACGGAATTGAAATCAAATCCTTTTTAGCTGTTGTTGCTGCTATAGGAACAGTTGCCATCGCAAGCACCTTATTACTGCCACCATCTTCCTCTAACGGTACAATTTTCGTCATTGACAAAACCCCGGATACAACAGGCACTGCAATAGCAAGCAGCACAACCGGAATTAAAATTGCTCCTACATGTCTCTTCTTTCTGTACCCTACTTTTGCTATTAACTCATCAGCAGTAAGGCTTTGAGCATCCACTAACTTCTTTTTTTTCTTCATATAATTGCGCATATTCATATACTTCTAACTATTAAATTGCTTCTCTCATCTAAAACTATACACCAGTATGTTGTATTTTAAATCCTATGTTTATACTATTCCATTCAAATTATTCATGAATTTATATAAAAATTACACAAACCTATAATAATCATATCATACTTTTTTGAGATTGCAATTACAAATTTTTTATTACGTTTTGTAACATTATTGGCTCACAAATTTTACTACTGCGTATGCATTGTAATCCAATGAACCGTAAATAATTCGAACGGTATTATTGTTAAGCGGTATTAACTTTACAAAATCTATATATTCTTCATCAAAATCATCTTCTGTCTGAACAGCTTTTACTTTACCTTTAAAATACTGCGACTGATAAAATAACAGATATATTCCATCCTCTTCTTTTTGAGCGATAACTTTATAAAATCCTTTATCTAAAACTCCTCCGTCTACAACAAGATTTACAGGGACATTCAGTAAACTCCCGCCCGAATTTTCATCCTTTTTCAGAGGATCCATATCGAGAATATCACTATCAGGACTTAATTCGCTATGCAAACTTGTCCCGCCGCCGCCAATTTTTTTAATAAGTTTCTTTCTCTTCTTAGCTTCCTTCTTTTTCTGGTTACCCTCCAGAGTGTCTATTGCTTCTTCAAACTCTTTATTTGTAATAGATTTCTGCCCGTCCCAGGCGTGATCTATTCCGGAAAAATCATCCCATCCGTCATCCGCAAGCACCGGAAGAAGTAAAAAACTTGAGATAATAATAAACAAAAAAGACTTTTTCATACTCTATATTATTTAACAAAAAATCTCCGAAAGTAAACTATTTGATAAAAACTTTTATTTTTAACACATATCATGTATAATAAATATTATACTAAAGAGAGAGTTAAATGACAGATTCAAATATAATAATTATTATAACGGCTTTTGTTATCGCAATTGCTGCTATATACATACTGTATTCTATAATTCTGTTTCAGGGAGTAAGCTCGAAAAAAGGGGATGAATTACAACTTTCCACAAAAAATATTCTTGATCAGGTAGAAGTTCTTTTTGACAAAAAAGAATATTCGCTTGTGCAATTATTAGCAACAAAGTATCTGGACAGGGTTCCGAGCCATGTTGATGTGAGGGTTTATCTTGCAAAGGCTTATTATGAGGATAGAAAATATAATCAGGCAATAAAGCAGTGCCTGATCATTCTCAAAAAGAAACCTAACAATATCGATACTCATAGAGTATTAGGTAACTGTTACATAAAAAAACAGGCTCTAAACAAAGCTATAAAAGAATATGAATACCTTTTTGACCGCAATAAAGACGATAAAGATATTGTCAGAACATTAGCAGAACTATACAGAGATACCGATCAACTATATTCCGCAATAGGAGCATACGAAGTACTTTCTGATCTGATGGATCTTGATGAAGATGTTGCAGATGTCCAGTCAATTCTTGCTGAACTCAACGAAGAAATTCACGATTACCCTGCTGCATTTGAAGCTTATAAAAGAAGGCTCGGAATATACCCTAATGATGTGGATACAAACAGAAAACTTACCGAATTATATATTAAAATTAAAAATTACCCTGTAGCAATTGAAACTCTTCTTTACATGCTGACATTCGTAACTGATGCAAAAATGTTGTTATGGATTTATGACACTCTTGTTACATTATATGTAGAATCAGAAGATTACGAAAAAGCTATCGAATATTCGGAAAAACTTCTGGACGTTCAAGGCTCGGATAAATTTAAAGTAAGAAATGATATTGCAACTTTTAATATTAAGCTTAACCGTGTCGGCGAAGGTATCGAAATTTTAGAAGATTTGGCTATGATGTCACAAAACGGATTTGATGTAACATTAGAACTTGCAGATGCTTATATTCAGCAAAAAAATTACGAAAAAGCGCTTGAAAAATATTCAATTCTTCTGGACAAAGCAACCCAAAGAGAAGCTAAAACCGTAAACCTGCTTTTATGCGAGTTGTACATAAAGTGGGCTGTAGATATGTCTGAACAAAACAAGTTTGAAGAATCTTATGAGTTTTTGAAAAGCGCTACACAGTATAATGCCATTAATCCGGAAATATATTACAATGTAGCTTCTAACAACTATAAGCAGAAAAACTTCACTTCCTGTATAGAAGCAATTAATAAAGCGCTGGAATATGACAAGCAAAATGACTATAAATCAAAATATCTTTTGCTTCTTGCTGAAGCGCATCACCAGCTCGGAAACTTCTTTGAAGAAAAGAAAGCGCTTACAGACCTGCTTAAATTTGATGAAAAAAATCCGTACGGTTTGTACAGAGTAGGGCTAATGTATGCTGCGCAGCACGATTTTAAAAATGCTGAAGACGCATTTAAAAAAGCTATCCTGTACAATCCTGAACTTATTCAGGCAAAATACAATCTAGCTCTTTTATACGAAAATAATAACAGAGATAAGGCTAAAGAACTTTATATGGAAGTTCTTGAGCAGGATCCTTCCTTTGAAGAGGCAAAAAATGCCCTTGCGGACTTATCAACCTCCGACTTCTTTTAAATTATATATCCTCCGGAATATAAACAACTGTATCGCTCAGATAATCTCTGGCGTCTTCTGTCGTGGAAAACCTCGGAACAATTCTTTGATAATCCTGTACAACGGATAAAATATCATCAACAGACATTTTTATAATCCGCCTGCCGCCATCGGTTGATTCAATAATTCTTGCCATTCTTCCTGCCTCGCTTAATTACAATTCTATTATCGGCAGAATTTTTTTTAACTTTAGCAAAATCAAGTGTTTGCGTTAGGAAACACTTCTCCGCTTTGAATATAAATCTCAAACTCTTCCTGAATATTAACACTTGCTGCAGTAATTATATATTCTTCAAAATGATATTTTTTAAACTTTTGCGCCGGCTTGCCAAGCTTATATTCAGCCTCGTATTTTGTCCACTCATTATAAAATTCCTCAAGCGTATTGCACTTAAACCCCATACGCTTTGAGATTTCTTCAAATTCTCTGATTTTTATTTTTTCAATATCAATTCCGCAATCATAATCGGAAAATGCCAGCGCAACAAAATCACCACTATGACTTATACTGAAAAACTTCTGCCTGTTTTTCAAGAAAGGCTTCTTGCCGTTAAAAACAACTTCCCGATCTTCTATATGGTAAAAATCCCTAAGAATTCTATCCACCATCAAATAAGAAAAACAATGCTCATTCCATTTTTTAGGATTGGAAATTTCCTTTTTTTGAAACTCTTTTAAAAGCTCCATATGCACGTTATCTGCATCTACAATTTCTATAACAAAAATATCCATATATGTATTATAAAACAAAATTTTATTAAAAAAATCTCTGAAAAATTAGAATTTCAGGTGCTGGGTCATGTCCAGAACTCATTCTAGTCGCTCCGCTCCGCTTGAACTTGGCAAATGTCATATTCCCTCACCCATTGAAGGAGGGGGTTCACACCAAATGTGCCACGTCATTCTGAGTCCGATATCCATTTAGAAACGAAGAATCTCTTTATCAGTCTTACATATGACGCCTGGCAATAAAAAGCTGGCGGAGGAAATTTCCTCCGCCAGCTTTATTATAATTTTTAAATTATTACTTACCGGCTCCGGCTTTTTCAATAATTTCTTTTTCAATATTAGCCGGAACTTGTTCGTATTTCTGGAATTCCATAGAGAATGTACCACGACCTTGAGTATTTGATCTCAAGTCAGTTGCGTAACCAAACATGTTAGCAAGAGGTACAACTGCTCTTACGATAACGTTACCGGTGTTGCCTTGAGGTTCCTGACCTTCAACACGACCTCTTCTTCTTGAAATATCACCGATGATTGTACCTGTAAATTCATCAGGAATTTCAATTTCAACCTTCATCATAGGCTCTAATATGCAAGGCTGTGCCTTTTTAGCACCGTCTTTGATTGCCATAGAACCTGCAATTTTGAACGCCATTTCAGAAGAGTCAACTTCGTGGTAAGAACCGTCATAAAGTTCAACCTTAACGTCAATCATAGGATATCCTGCTAAGATACCGCCTTCAAGAGCTTCTTCCATACCTTTTCTTGCCGGCTCAATGTATTCCTTAGGAATAGCACCACCAACAATTTTGTTTTCAAATACAAATCCTGCATTTTCTTCAGCCGGAGAAATCTTGATTTTAACGTGTCCATATTGACCTTTACCACCTGACTGACGAACGAACTTAGAATCCTGATCGGCAGTACCTCTGATAGTTTCTCTGTAAGCAACCTGTGGTTTACCGATGTTTGCTTCAACTTTGAATTCTCTAAGCATTCTGTCTACGATAATATCAAGGTGAAGTTCGCCCATACCTGAAATAATTGTCTGACCGGTTTCTGTATCAGATTTAACTCTGAATGAAGGATCTTCTTCAGCAAGTTTCTGAAGAGCAATACCCATCTTATCCTGGTCAGCCTTTGTCTTAGGCTCAATTGCAACAGAAATAACAGGTTCAGGGAATGTCATTCTCTCCAAAATAATCGGAGCTTTTTCATCGCAAAGTGTATCACCTGTTGTAGTATCTTTCAAACCTACAGCAGCACAAATGTCACCTGCGTAAACTTCATTTTCTTCAAGTCTCTGATCAGCGTACATACGAACCAATCTTGAAATACGTTCTTTCTTACCGTTAGTTGCGTTAAGAACGTAAGAACCTGAAGTGATTACGCCTGAATAAACTCTCAAGAAGGTTAAACGACCTACAAATGGATCTGTCATAACTTTGAATGCAAGAGCTGCAAACGGTTCTGTATCAGAAGAGTGTCTTTCAGTTTTTGTACCATCTTCCAATTCACCTTCAATAGCTTTAACATCAACCGGTGATGGCATATAATCAACTACATTGTTAAGAAGCAGCTGAACACCTTTGTTTTTAAATGCAGTACCGCAGCATACAGGAACAATTTTGTTATCGCAAACAGCTTTTCTTAAACCTGCTTTTAATTCTTCTATAGTAATAGAATCAGGATCTTCAAAGAATTTTTCCATTAAAGCATCATCTTCACCTGCAATAGCTTCAACCATTGCATCTCTGTATTCTTTTGCTTTGTCAGCCATATCGGCAGGAATATCTTCTTCTCTGATATCTGTACCCAAATCGTTTGTATAAATTTCAGCCTTCATTGTCATAAGATCAATTAAGCCTGTAAACTTATCTTCTGCACCGATAGGAAGCTGAATAGGAACAGCATTTGCACCTAATCTTGTTTTAATCTGATCAACTACTCTGTAGAAATCAGCACCTGTTCTATCCATTTTATTAACAAAAACCATTCTAGGTACTTCGTATCTGTTAGCCTGTCTCCAGACAGTTTCAGACTGAGACTGAACACCGCCTACCGCACAGAATACTGCAACAACACCATCTAATACACGTAGTGAACGTTCAACTTCAATAGTGAAATCAACGTGACCAGGTGTGTCGATAATATTAATCTGATGTCCTTTCCATTCTGCTGTTACAGCTGCAGATTGAATAGTAATACCTCTTTCTCTTTCTTGTTCCATAAAGTCGGTTACTGCAGCACCATCGTGGACTTCACCAATTTTATGTGTCTTACCTGTATAAAACAGGATACGTTCAGTTGTAGTGGTTTTGCCGGCATCAATGTGAGCAGCAATACCAATATTTCTGATCTTTTCTAATGGAGTTTTTCTAGCCATTTTCTTAGTTTCCTTTATATTCTTACTACTACGATTTACTGTTCTTACCAGTTAAACACATTGTCACATAAACAAACTTCTTAAACAAGTAAAAAAAGCTTTGCAAACAAAGCTTTGTAAACTTTTGTAACATTATATTATATTTCTCTAAAGATTTTTAAAATTTTGCCGTTAAAAGATATTGTATAACTAAATTGGAAAGGAATTTTTATGAGTGAAATTAGCGGAATGAATCAATTCGGAAATTTTATAATAAATGGGAAAAAACTCTCATTTGCAGAGGTCGACAAAAATAACGATGGTGTTATATCACAGGAAGAATACAGTGAAGCGCTTCAAACAACCGGAACAGATTCTTTCGAGCCACTTTTTAAAAACTTAGACGAGCCTAAAACAATTTCAGAACACGCATTTGAAATATTAAATCAAAAAACAGTTATGCAGAATCTGATAAATGAATTAGCCGGTGATATCAGCAAAGACTTTTCTGGAAAAAGTGAATATATAAGCCGCATCACAACTGAACTAAAAGAATATTTGGAAGAATTTGCTGCTAACTACGAAGGTGAACTTTCCAATATGGCAGCAGACTTTGAAACAGAATTAACCCAAAAATATGAAGAACTAAAATCGGAAATACTTGCCGGAGATTCTGATACAATAAAATCAAAAGTACTTGATATCATATACGAAAAGCTGGTAACACCCGAAAATATTGAACAACCGGACGGAACAGTAGTTCCGGGAGAGTCTGTCTCAAAAACCGCAGCTAAAAAAATAGCAACAGAATTAGAAGCAGAAGCGGATAGGTTTATAAAAGATTACAAAGGTACTAATCTGGAAGCAGATTTATTAGCACATTTGGAAGAATATATGAACAAATCCGATGCAGAAAAGCTTTCCGGTGCTGTTGAGACATTCCGTGCCGGAGTAGATTCATTAGGCGCAATGATTGACAACGGCAATGACTTAAAACAATTAAAAGAATTTGCGAAAGAATTCTTACAATCCGCACTTAAAGCTGGAGTAACTATGAAACTTGCCGGAATCAATATTAAAACTGAAGCTGCTATTACTTCTGCGTTAAATAAATTTCAGGATGGCGACGAACTAAATGAAGCGATAGAAGAGGTTATAGCCTCTCTAAATACCGAAACATTAAAAAATTCACTAATTTCTGAAGCCCAAAATGATACACCGCAGTCTGACAAACAAGATATTTCACAAACTAAAGGTTCTGATTATCAAGTTGATGCCCTGACTATTGATTATTCTAAAATAGAGGGATATGCAGATAACAAAAAGATTATAGGGAAAGAAAACAAAGTTCAGGAACAAATAAGAGAAGTTCTTAATAATGACAATCTTAAATCCCAAATGGAAGCACAGGTAAAAGAATTATCGGAAGAAAAAGGTGTTCCGTACGAACAGATTGCAGCTATATTTGAAAATGTATATAATCAAAGTATTGAAGATGTAATAAACTCAGATATTTTAGGTCATCCTGGACTTCCTACTCCTTTTAAAATAAAAACTGTCGGTACTAAAGAATGTATTGATGAATTTATTACAAGGTTTAATACAAACATAGCAAAATCTATTAATGAAATGAATGCTTCCGATAAAGACTTTGACATTCAGGATATTGACTATTCGGCAATAAACATAGACGAAAACGGTAATGAAAGCCCGATTAATACGATTAGCAGAGGTGGTAAAACAAAAGCAATAGAAAAAGCTAAAGACAATGCACAGGAAATGTGTACAAGATTAAAACCGCAGCTGCTTGAAAAAGCACAAGCTATGTGCAAAGCAAATAATAAAGAATTTGACTTTGAGGACTTTAACGCAATATTTAATAATGCAATGATTAATGCATCTGAAGCAGGTATTTCAACTGAACGCACTGGATTTCTAAGCAAAGTAAGCATTAATACTGATAAATTAATCGAAACTTTCCTGACAGAATTCCAAACAAATTATACCGAATGGGTTAAAAAATAAATCAAAAAGGCGGTTTTTATGTAAAAACCGCCTTTTATTATTGATCACAAAAATTTGATTTACACACTAACTTTCATTGTGTTAGCAATAATTTCGTTGAAGCTTTCTGCCTTCAAGCTTGCGCCGCCGACTAAAGCGCCGTCGATATCAGATTGAGACATTTGCTCTTCGATAGTATTTGGTTTTACAGAACCGCCGTAGAGGATTCTGATTGAATCAGCTGCAGAAGCGGAAGAAACTTCTTTAACAACGTTTCTTATCATTGCAATTACTCTGTTAGCTTCTTTGCTGTCGCAAGTTTTACCTGTTCCGATAGCCCAGATAGGTTCATAAGCGATAACTGATTTTGCGACTTCTTCTTCGCTTAAACCGTTTAATGCTGCACGAATTTGAGTTGCAATGTGCTGGTCAGTTACACCGGATTCTCTCTGTTCAAGAGTTTCACCGCAGCAGATAATAGGAATCAAACCGCCTGCTAAGATTGCTTTAGCTTTTTTGTTAATCATTTCGTCTGTTTCAGAGAAATACTGTCTTCTCTCACTGTGACCGATGATTACATAAGAACAGCCGGCATCTTTAAGCATTTCAACAGAAACTTCGCCGGTATAAGCGCCTGATTTTTCCCAGTGACAGTTTTGAGCGGCAATAGCAATTTTATCCCCGCCGCATCCGCAGTTACATCTTACGGTATGAACAACATTTAATGAAGTAAATACAGGTGCTATAACAATTGTAGGCAATTGAGGCGCCGTAAAATCTTTTGTAAACTTTTCAATACCTTCAAACAAAGTTTTTGCTTCGTCCTGAAGTAAATTCATTTTCCAGTTTCCTGCAATAATTGGTTTTCTTGACATAATCCGTCTCCTTCTTTTTCTAACACTTGAAGTTTAGAATAAACAGGAGTAAAAATCAATATTTGTTGCCCTGTGTAAGTTTGTGAATAGTGAGTAGTGAATAGGGAAGGGTTCGCCAAAACGGTTTTAACGCTCCCTTCACCCCTCACACTTCACTCTTCACGAAAAACTCTTTTTACTTCTACTCACTATTCACCAGTTACGCAGACAATGAAGTTGAAATACCTTCCATAATATTGTAAAAATCTTCTTTCGGAAGCGTAGACATTGTTTTCATTGCATAAGACAATAAACTTACTTTGTCATACCATCTTCTGGAATTGGAAATTTTGTAAAGCCCTAGAACTCTGTCGATACCGATACTTACTTCCTGTTCTTCATCGTCTTCTTCCTCGTGCATTTCTTTAATCTGGCGGACAACCGCAGTCAAATCACGGGAAAGCGCACGGCGTCTTTCTTCATCCATATTCTTTAATATATCAAGAGCCCTCTCTGTATGCTCATTTGAATCATACCAACGTCTGTTCATCAAATCCTCTTTCAATACACACTTATATTATATTAAGACAAACGTTATTTTGTATCATGCGTTTGGTGGAAAATTTACTCTTCTTCTAATACCCCAAGCTTTTTACAAGCCTCAAAGGCACAATTTTGCTGCGCCTCTTTCTTTGTCTTGCCTTCCGCCCTTGCAATAATATTTCCCTGCCATTCAACCTCGACTTCAAAAACCGGCTTATGTGCCGGACCTTTAGTTCCTACAGTTCTATAGACAGGGAGCGTTTTATCCACACCTTGAGTATACTGCTGGAGAATATCTTTTGCATTATATTTCACAAAGTGCTTGCCGACATCGTCTGCAAAAACCATTACATAATCTTTGATAAACTTCTCTATCTTCTCTTCTTTTCCGCTTAAATAATAAGCACCTAGAACCGCTTCCATCGCACAAGCCAGATTCGATTCACGTCTTCTTCCGCCCTGTTTTTCCTCACTCGGTCCGAGAATAATCTCTTTATCAATCCCGATTTTTATCGCAATTTGAGCAAGTATTGCATCAGATACAAGAATTGAACGAATTTTTGAGAGCTCGCCCTCCGGTGATTCCGGATAAGTTTCGTACAAGAGCTTTGAAGTAAAAAGCTTCAAAACAGAATCGCCGAAAAATTCCAGACGTTCATAATTCTCAAGCGGATTCAACTCATTTTCGCTCGTATAAGAAGGATGAGTCAGCGCTAATTTCACCAACTCATTCTTTTCACCGAAAATTTCTTCTAGCATGGAAATATTCCCCTGAATAAATCAAAAAAGTTATTTACCACAAAGAAATATAAATAATAATGCAAAACAGGAATGGTCAAAATATAACTGTCAGTTCTATCTAAGAATCCGCCGTGTCCCGGAAGCATATTGCTGGAATCCTTAACCCCGGCATCACGCTTTATCATAGATTCGCACAAATCACCAATCTGCGCAAACCCTGCAATCAAAAGCCCTATAATTATGCAGTGATACCACGGAATCTGTATAACCGGACCAAATATTATACAGAATAACATACACATCAAAGTCCCACCTATTGAACCTTCAACAGTTTTATTGGGGCTGATTACCCTTGATAATTTATGTTTACCAAATCTCAAACCGGCGTAATAGCAAAAAGTATCAGTTAAAATTACTGCAAAAAGTAAAAATAAAGCATAACAGGCACCCTGATAAGTTACGTTATATTTTAAGATACCTGAATACAAAGGCATACTGCCAAGATCTCTCAGAAATAAAAGATGAAGCGGAAACCATCCGCAGTATACAAACCCGAGAATAGTAGTTGCAACATTAGCAATATAAGGCTGTTTACCCTTGAATAACACAGACATAAATGCCATTATGGAACAAGCGGAAAACGCTAACGCAACAAGGTCAAACCTATTGAAATACGCCAGTGCGGCAAATATTAAACTCGAAATTATAATTATCTTGAAACTCGGAAGAAAACCTTTATGTTTCAAAATAAATGTATACTCTCTTGCAGCCAATATAACTATTGCAAGCACCAGAGCCACCAAATAAAGTCCTCCGGCTAATATGGCAAACAAAGCAGCAAATCCGAAGATAAGCCCTGTCAGCAGCCTTTTATTTTTCATTATACTGTCATAACCTCTTTTTCTTTTTCCACTACGTGTGAATCAATTATCCCTACATATTTATCAGTTAATTTTTGAATTTTATCCTGATTATCTTTTACAGCATCTTCAGGCATATTTTCATCTTTTTCAATTTTCTTTAAAGAATCAACCATATCACGTCTTACGTTCCTGATTGCAACCTTTGCATCTTCGCCGTATTTTTTAACTTCTTTCGCAGTTTCTTTTCTTCTCTCTTCTGTCAAAGGCGGGAAGTTTAATCTGACGCAAGTTCCGTCGTTGTTTGGAGCGACTCCCAGTTCTGCCTTAATAATCGCTTTTTCAAGCTCTTTCATAATGCTTTTATCAAAAGGAGTAATTACAAGTGTAGTACCTTCGCTTACACTAACTTGAGCCATTTGCCTGATTGGAGTCGGAGCGCCGTAGTATTCAACAATAACCCTGTCAAGAACCGCAGGATTTGCACGACCCGTACGAACAGATGCGAATTCTTTCTTCATCTGGGCTACAGCCTTTTCCATCTTCTCTTCGCCAAATAAATACATCTCATCAAGAGCTTCTGACATAATTTTCTCCTTTTATAAAATATTAACTTACATACGTACCAACGGCTTCGCCGTTCATAATTCTTGCTAAACTGCCTTTTGCTTTAAAATCAAACACAATAATCGGTATTTTATTTTGCTTACATAAAGCACATGCCGAAGTATCCATAATCTTGAGTTCGTTTTTAATAATGTCATCGTACGACATTCTGTCAAGCTTTTTAGCCTCAGGATTTGTTTTTGGATCATCGCTGTAAACCCCGTCAACCCCGTTTTTTGCCATAAGCATGGCTTCGGCATTAATCTCAGAAGCCCTTAAAGCTGCGGCAGTATCGGTTGTAAAGAACGGATTCCCCGTACCTGCGGCAAAGATTACCACTCTGCCCTTTTCGAGGTGTCTGATGGCTCTATGTCTTACGTAAGGTTCAGCAATCTGGTTCATTGCAATTGCTGTTTGAACTCTGCATTCTACATTAATTTTCTTTAATGCGCACTGTAAAACAACAGCATTCATAACAGTTGCGAGCATTCCTACATAATCACCGGAAGCCTGATCCATACCAAGTTTTGCGCTGTTTTTCATTCCGCGAAAAATATTACCGCCCCCAACAACAACTGCAACCTGTGCGCCCTGTTCGTAAATTGATTTAATTTCGTTTGCAATCATCTCCACAGGCTCATAATCTATACCAAATTGCTGATTTCCCAGCAATGCCTCCCCGCTAATTTTTAATAACACACGTCTGTATTTTGTAACCATTAGTAACCTCTCATTGTATTAATATTAGTAGAAAAAGGCTTAAAAGTAAAGGGGGAATTGTTAAATTAGTGTTTTAGAGATTCTTCGTCCCTGAATGGATGTTGGACTCAGAATGACGTGGCACATTTGGCGTGAATGGTCTTTGCGCAATTGTATACTCAAAGGGCGAGGGGAAGTGCACGCATTGTCATCCTGAAAGCGTAGAAAATCGGTTTTTATTATATTGTTGTGTGTGTTTGT
>CALURU010000021.1 GCA_944323255.1 Candidatus Gastranaerophilales bacterium | reverse complement strand
CGTTAATAATTGTAAAAAATACAATTGACAAATTGGCGTGTACAATAAATAATGTTAAGGAATTGGTAAAAAATTTGTATACAGAATTCATTGAGGATGATAATTTGACCCATATATTAACCGATATAGTTGAACTTTCAGAGTCATTCAACGGACTAGAAGCGGATGAACTTGAAAGAGCTGTAAAGGAGAATATTGCAAGACTTAAAAAATATTATCAGGAAAAAGAAGCCGAAATTATTCGCCGGCAATACAAGCAGGTGAATGATAATGATATTGAAGCATTAAAGATGCAAATGCAGCTTAGAGATAAAATAAAATTAAGAACTGGAGAAAATAAATGACCCAAAAAAGAAATTCACATTCATCAGTAGTAAGTGTAGAAGACGAAAATCTTGATTTATTGGATTTTGATGCTGATAAAGATGAAGACGATGCAGTAGATTACATTGAAACTGATTTAGGGACAGATAATATAGAAGATATCATAACTTCATCAAAGCTTAGTGATATGAAGAACGATGATTTTTATATGATGGATTCAGGCGATTCATCAAGAGACTCTGATTTAGATACGGAAGTACCAAAGGGTGTGGCTGTAGAAGATCCTGTAAGGCTGTATTTAAGAGAAATAGGACGTATAAAATTATTATCAACAAGCGAAGAAATTGAGCTTGCAAGAAAAATTATTCAAGGCGGCACTCCGGGCGCTATTGCAAAACGTAAGCTGGTTCAGGCAAACTTGAGGCTTGTTGTAAGTATCGCAAAAAAATACGTCGGAAGAGGAATGCTCTTCTTAGACCTTATTCAGGAGGGTAATTTAGGTCTAATAAGAGCAGCAGAAAAGTTTGACCACGAAAGAGGTTTCAAATTTTCAACTTATGCAACATGGTGGATCAGGCAGGCAATTACAAGAGCAATTGCAGATCAGGCAAGAACAATTCGTATTCCTGTTCACATGGTTGAAACAATTAATAAGCTAAAGAAAGTTACCAGACGTTTAGCTCAAGAACTTTCAAGAAAACCTACCGAAGAAGAATTAGCTTCAGAAATGGGCGTTTCGATTTCTAAATTAAGAGAAATTGTAAAAATCGCTCAAGAACCTTTATCATTAGAAACTCCTATCGGTAAAGAAGAAGATTCAAGATTGGGTGATTTTATTGAAGATAAAGAAGCAGACGCTCCGATTAAGACTGTAGCCTCTGAACTTTTGAGAGAAGATCTTGCAGAAGTGCTCTGTACATTATCTCCAAGAGAAAGAGATGTATTAAGACTTAGATTCGGTATGGACGACGGACGCCAGAGAACACTGGAAGAAGTCGGACAATTGTTCGGTGTAACACGTGAACGTATTAGACAAATTGAAGCTAAGGCATTAAGAAAGCTTCGTCATCCAAACAGAAGCAAACGCTTAAGAGAATATGTAGAAAACTAATAGATAAAAAATCCTGTTATAAAAACAGGATTTTTTATTTTAAAGAATTGATATAATACTCTTCATATTCTTTCATTAATTCGGAAACTTTTATATTAAATGCACTGGCAACTTTTTCAATAACAGAAAGCTTTATATCCTGTTTTAAATTCTCAACTCTGCTAAGAAGTGCCGGTTCAATATTATTATCGAATGCAAAATTATTTAAGGATTTAAAAGGCATATCCTTTTTTCTTTTATATCTAAGAAATTTTCCGAAATTTTTGTATTGCATTTTCTCAATTATTTGATAAAATTTTTACAAAAGCATTGAGAAAATACAATAAATATGTATGTAATATTTATAAAACTTTTACAAAACATAACATTTTATTGGATTTTTAGCATGTTTAAAATATAATAACGAAGGTAAACCTATGAGGGAGTATAAATATGCCAAATAACGAAAGTGTTGGAAAGAAAATTGTAGAAGCTTTGAAAAAACAAGCTGAAAGTATGGATATTCAAGATAATCAGGATATAAGTTTTGATTCGGCCCCTGTAACTAATCCAATCAATGACGATATTTTTGCTTCATCTTCTTCTGATGATATTTTTGCTGAGCCGGTTAAACCTCAAAAAGCTACAAATTTCTTCGATGATGTAGATGATAAAGATCCGTTTTTTACGGAATCAAAACCAGTTCAGGCTACTGTTTCAGAAACTATGAGTAGCGAATCTTTTGAAATGCCTGCAAATATAACTGTTTTGAAAAAACTTATTTCACAACTTCCGAGTGGTGTATCAAGACACACCGGTGCTCAAATTATAAAACAGACAATGGAAGCTCTGGGAATTTCTATGAAAAGCGTTCTTCAAGATGCGCAACAGGTTCAGGAAAATCTTAAAGTTTCCGCAAGAGAATGTCAGGCTTCTATTCAGGAATATAAAAAACAAATTTTAGCTCTTGAAAAACAGTCTCAAAGCTATCAAAAACAATATTCTGCTTTGAATGATCTGATTAGTTTATTTATTCAAACTACAAAGTAAAAAATATAATTCATATAAATAAAAAGTACAATCAATAAGATTGTACTTTTTTTATTATAAAAAATCTATCTTTAGATTTCCGTATCCTCTTCTGCAGCTTCTTCAGTAACAGCCGGAACTGTTACAGTAACGCCAAGAGATTCAAGTGCTGTTTTGGCTTTTGGAGCAAGTGCAGTATCCGAAAAGTTTTCAAGTATAGTCTGGTAACACTCAATTGCTTCCGGTTTCATTTCTCTTAGACGGTAAACATTACCTGCCTTATAGTAAAGCGGAGCCAGCTCTGTTGACGGTGACATTAGCATCTGATTATCCAGTTTAATCTTTATCCCGATTAATTCTTCATTGTCTTGAGGGGATAGCAGGGCTTTGCCATATATTTTCTGTGTTAACTTGTCGATGGAATCTGACATTTCGCTGATAGCTTCTTTTGATAGCTTAGAAGACTTTTTTGCAGCAGATACATCAAGCGAGATTGCTGATAACAATAAAAAGCCTGTCAGTATTGATAATAGAATCTTTTTCATAATATACTTACTCCTCTATCCCTTATATTATATTACAATAAAAAGTTGATTTTTATTATCAGTTAAATGTATGATTGTTTTATGGAAGAGCTGATTTATCAAAAATTTATATTGGGGACAGGAGAAAGTCTTAATTATGCATTGAAAAGGGGCTTGGGCGGAGTAATATTTTTTACACGAGATATATTATCACAAGATCAATTTAAAAATTTAATAAATGATATTAAATTAAAATCAAAATTTCCACCTTTTTTGTCAATAGACCAGGAGGGCGGTCGGGTTGAGCGGACGGAAAATATTCATGCAAGGTATTTGTCTCCTAAATATGCATATCAAAAAGGAGAAGCGTTTTTGCTCGCCCAAACCGAAAAAATTGCGCAAGAATTGTTTAATTACGGCATTAATTTGAATTTTGCACCCTGTGCGGATGTAAATACTAATCCTAATAATCCTATTATCGGTGAACGGGCATTTTCTTCTGATGCAGAGGTGGTATCTAAGTGTGTAAAAATAGTTTCGGAAGTATACAGAAAAAATGGTATAATACCTTGCTTAAAACATTTCCCTGGACACGGTGATGCTTCTAAGGACAGCCATCTTACACTTCCTCAAATTGACCTGCCGCTTGGAACAATGGAGAAATTTCATATAAAGCCTTTTAGAGACAATATTAATGCAGAAATGATTATGGCTGCGCATTTGCATTGTACTTGTTTTGACAAAGAGGTTGTACCGGCTTCTTTAAGTAAAAATGTTATCGGATATTTGAGAAATATATTGAAGTACGATGGAGTTGTAATCACCGATGATATGGAAATGATGGGAGTTAAAGCATATGGCGGTCTTGAAGCTTGTGAGATGGCTATAAGAGCAGGCGTGGATATGTTTATTTTTAGAGAAGCAAATAAAGAAACAGTAGCTTTAATAGATAATCTTGTCCATAAGGTTGAACGAGATGAAACTTTAAGTCAATTGGTTTTGGAATCAGGTTTAAGAATTCAGAAACTAAAAAAAGAGCAGTTGAAATAATTCAACCGCTCTTTTTATAATTAATAAGACCTTTATTAAGAAGCTGCAACTTCTGTAGATTGTGCTGCGGCAGCTTTTTCAGCATCAAAACACTCTTTGCAAAGGACATCTCTTCCTTGTGTAGGATTAAAAGGCACTTGTGTTTGTTTTCCGCATTTAGCGCAAATAGCATCGTGCATTTTTTTCTTTCCTCTGTGCATTTGTTTTTTTATTTTTCTGCAGTTTGCGCATCTTTTTGGCTTATTTGTTAATCCTTTTTCTGCATAGAACTCTTGTTCTCCGGCAGTAAAAACGAATTCAGCGCCACAATCTTCACAAATAAGCGTTTCATCTTGGTACATGACTTGATCTCCTAAATATTTAATAACCCAGACGTGATTAGCGTCATGCACTCATTCTATACTTTTTTTCAATTAGCGTCAAGCTTTTTGGGAAAATATTGAAACAAAACTACATAATGATTATTGATGAATAAGGATAAAGATCCTGACCTACGTTCGCTATACTTTACCTGTTGAACCGAATCCGCCGGCACCACGTGCGGTTTCAGAAAGTTCTGTTACAACTTCTATTTTTGCTTGTTCATATTTAGCAATAATCATTTGCGCAATGCGTTCATCCGGTTTAATAGTGTACGGTTCATTAGAAAGGTTTACAACCGGAATGCAGACTTCACCTCTGTAGTCCTCATCGATTGTACCGACACAATTAATGAGACTGATGCCGTGCTTGATTGATAAGCCCGAACGAGGTCTAATTTGAGCCTCATATCCATGTTCAAGCTCAATCTTTAGTCCTGTAGGAATTAATTTTCTTTCAAGCGGTTGAAGCGTAATCTCTTCATCAATAGCGGCACATAAATCCATACCGGCAGCACCTTCGGTCTTGTATTCCGGTACAAACCTGTTGTGCGGCATTCTAAATATTTTTAGTATCATACTTCTCCTTAAAAAATCTAGGCTGTAATAATTGTTTTACCGTCTATAACTTGTTTAGGGAAAATAGTTAGTGTTTCTATTCCCATAGATTTGTCTAATTTTTTATCATTAACGGGGTTAGCTTTTTGAGCTTTTTCGATAGCATTGTTGTTACCATTCATCATAGACATGAAGCTATTAGAATATTTAATAAACATATTTCTTCTTTGAGAGTTATTTTCTCCGAGTGAAACAGATGATATATTCATATTACTTACCTTCTTTCTATGGTTTTATTTTCAAACAGAGGAAGTTTTATGTCAATAAAAATATAAAATTTGTAACAAAATTTTTTTTGTGATAATATAGATTTTGCGCAGGGTGCGCTTTGAAAATCAAATACAAAAATCATGTCGATGTGGCAAGGACTCCACCAAAAGTTGACTAAATGTCAAGTTTTGGAAGGAGGCAGGCGAGTTAGAAGGCGTAAGCCTTCGCCCGAGCCGTATACAAGAAGTTACCGAGTCCGCCACAAGGCAATTGAAAATTAAATACAAAAATCATGTCGATGTGGCGGAATCGGTATACGCGCACGTTTGAGGGGCGTGTGGAGAGATCCTTGCGGGTTCAAGTCCCGCCATCGACATTTAACTTTTTAGAGCCTTTATTATGGGGCTCTATTTTAGTATTCAAGCGGCTTTTGCGGGTTCCAATTACTGTTATTTTGGTTAAATTCAAAGCACTATTTTTGAGGGCTTGTTTAGCTTGCTCTGAGCGTGTTTCAAGGGTTCCACTCAAGGTTTCAATGTCTGCTGAAAATTCTTGTTTTTTAGCAAGTTTTAATTGCCTCAAATGTTCAAATACAGGTCTCAATTTCACTGTTAATTTGTTAGTATCTTCATCGTAAGTAATGCTTTCCGTAATAGTATTTAATATCAAACGTTTTTCATCCAGTGTTGCTTTAAGATAAAGTTCAGGAATACGATTAGCAAAGTCTATTAAAATGCTGATACGTTTAGTTGTATCTTTGGAGTTCTCTGCTAGGTATGCTATATTTCTAGCAATACTTTCCTTCTTAGCTTCTAATTTGCGTAGAATTTCACCTCTGGTAATATCGCTAATATCATTATTCTTCTGAATTAGATGCGATGTAATGCTATCTACAACTTCATCATATTGCTTTCTAAGTTCCTCTATGGACTTATGCTCATATTTCTTTAAATCGTCGATGGCGTTGAATATTTCTTTCTTGATAACTTTAATTTCCTTTTCGGTAATATCAAAGCTTTCAATTACCTCTTGAATGGCTTCATCAATCAAATTTTCATTAATGTTTTTCTCTTTCTTATGGGCTTTTGTGTAGTTGGAGCAATGATAATACACGTAAGTTCCACTATTATGAGCCCCTCTTTTGGTTATTCCAACCATATTGTAACCGCACTTAGCACACTTAATAAAATTTGAATAGTTATAAACCATACCCTTAGGACTCTTACTCTCAGAACCTTTTAAGAGTAATTGAACCCTATAAAATAACTCATCCGATATTATCGCTTCATGCTTACCGTCATAAACTTCACCTTTATGAACAACTTTACCAATATAAACAGGACTTTTTAAAATGTCTTCAATACGTTTTTTGGGGTATGGTCTACCATTACCGTCAACAAATCCATACTTTGCAAGCTCTTTACCAACCCTATCATAGGAGAATAATCCCGTTGCATACAACTCAAAACAATGTTTAATGTAATCTTTCTTCTCTGGGTCAGGGATTATAATTCCATGCCTGTGCTCATCACGAGCATTCAAGTATCCAACAGGAGCTTTCCCCAGCTGATAACCATTCTTGGCTCTAGAACTTAAAACAGAACTCGTTCTATCTTTGATATTATCCAGTTCATCTTCTGTTTGACCTATATATACACCCAGAAGAACTTTTCTTTCTTTTCTAATATCATCAAAATTTTCCATGATACTGGCAATTGTACAATTATATTTTTTAATTGGTCTTAGAATGTCAGCAAAGAAATCCTCTTGACACCGAGAGAGTCTATCTAGTTTCCAAACAACAACATATGCTACTTCGTTACGATGTTCTTTTATATATCGAAGCATGTCCCTTATGCCTTTACGATTCATATTAGACCCGGTTTTACCTCGGTCTTCAAAATAAACAAATTCGCAACCACTTTTCTTCGCTTTAAGTTCGCATTGTTCACGTTGCATATCAAGGCTAAGTCCGCTACTAGCCTGTTCAGCAGAACTTACTCTACCGTATCCTACTACAATTTTTCTACCTTTGTTGTTGAGATTTTTCGCCATTTTCTTTCTCCTTTACTATTATATCATTATTACTTTTATGGTTATCAATTCTGATACCAATTTGTGTTATTGTAACCATTAACTGTGTTAATAAGGCACTATCCACGGCAACATTAACGGTCTCATTATTAGGTACAAAATCAATAGTGATTTTCTTAGCCATTTGCACCTTCTTTTTCCGTTACTATTTGATAATAACGTTGTATTCTATTAAGAATATCTAACATTATTGTTATAGATTTGGGTTTTCTATAGACAAGAAAATTTAAAACATTTCTTTTTTGGTTGGATAATCGATTAAATTCTTCTAATTCTGTATCACTAACGTTAATATATTCCGTTTTAATATGACTACGAACAATTGCTAAATCAAAATTGTTTTCTTTTAAGATTTGAATAAATCGTTCTGCAAGAAATATTTCTTTAAGTGTTAATTCATCTGGTTTTATTACTAAATCATGTAGCCATTCAAGATGTTCTAAAAGTACATTGGCTTGACCTGAAAACAGTTCAAACATCAGTAATATAGTAGGAGTTTTACTGTTCAATACTTCATTTAAAGAAAGTACACAATTCTCATCTTTGCTTATCCCAAGATATTTTCTTGCATCTTTTAACTTATAGAATTTTGCTTCAAATCTTAATGTTCTTTGGGCTAGTTTTTCACCTTCTGCACCAATACCAATTGTGTATCTAGTTGCTTTCGAACTTCTTTTAACACTACAATCAAGTTCTTCCCCTTTAGAGTAGACAATTAGAGAAAAACCTCCATTTTGAGCTTTAGGTTTTAGCATTAAACCATGTCTTTTATATTTTGCTATATTGAATCTATTTGTTGAAATTGGGAAGAATGAGCTTAATCCATCAATATATCTCTCAACCTGTTGCTTGGAATCTAGTGCTAAATCAAGACATACATCACACACAAATACTTGTGCGTGCTTTATAAATTTATCAAGATTAAAACTAACAACTTGTAAGTTAAGAACTTTTTGCAATGCTTCCCTTATATTATCTTTATTAAGACTTCCAAGAACACTTTTGCTATGCATCCATTTACCTGATAAATCAACCACAAAATAACCATTACTGATATACATATTTAACATGCCAATAGTGCTTTTAAAGTTTTCATATCTGATACGTTTTTTTACAGTTTTGTCTTTTAAGATATCAACAATTCCATTGGGTATATTGGCACTAGAAGTAGTTGTTTCTTCTTTTATAGGCTCTTTATAAGGCTCAGGTTCAATATCCGATTTAAATTCATTAGGTATAAATACATCAATTTCATCAAAACAATCATTGGTATTATCTTGTTTTTGAGTGCTACTCTGTATTTCATCCATTGCATACAATGCATCATGTAATAAATCCCATTTAAGCTGCTGGTCTTGTGTGTATGACGGTGGGTCTTTAGGATTTTCAACATCTTCCATTTTTAGATTTTCAAATCCAACAGTTTCTCCAAATTGAATTAAGTTTAAAGCAATTTTGAGACGGTCAAACTCTATTCTTTGAGATAAAGTATGTCCTGCCTTAATAAGATTATTTGCACTTCTGATTTGTGTTCTAATAGTACTTAGAGCTGGTAACTTATCAGCAATCAAGTCAAAATCATTTGTCTTTGTATCACCAGTGCTAGATATATCATTCAATATATTAATTGATTCATTTTTTGTATTATTATTCTTTGACATTTATTTCCTCTTTTTGGGTTCCTATAAAAATAAAATCACCTTAAATCTAAGGAACTAAGGGGAAAAATGCTTCCTTATTTTCACAAAACAGAAAGAACTGTCGTTATCTAAACAACAGCTCTTTCTGTAAAGTCATGTAACATTTTAAACTTGAAACTAAGGCTTAGTTTGGCATTCTAAGATGAAAGCTTTTTGAAGCTCGTAATAATCCTCTCCTCTCTTCTTCTTGATAATTTTGACTTTTTTATCATCTGTACATTTTATTTTTCTATACCAAGCATTTAATTCTTTAACAGCATTGTTTAAAACGTCTGTATCTTTTTTACTATATCCAAGACCTAAAATTTTTCTTATATTATCCTCATATATTACCTTTTCGCCATTTCTAACACGCTTTTCTATATGAAGATATATACTCTGTTGTTGTGGAGGATAGGTTATTACAGGTTTGTGTAGTTTGGTTTTATTATAATTCTTTAAGTACCACTCCATATTTAATTCATAATGACAAACAAAATATTCTTGCCAGTATTCAAAAAGACCATCCCATTCATCTTTATCATTTGAAGTATACTTATATATTCTAATAGGGTAAGGAGCATTTTCTGGTTCAGCTGTATCAATCAATAATTCTCCTATAAAATCATTATTAATAAAGTAATTTGCCAATATAACAGGAGCAAATTTTATATCATTTAGTTTGTATTTTGTTATATCAACTCTGGCATCCTTTACCAATAGCATTAAATCATTATGCAAATGTTCAAATGTTTCAAAAGTATTAATATCTCCAGGCTCAATCAACTTTTTACTCTTGTAAAAATTCACATATTCACGAAGAACATTAATAAGAGATTCTCGATTATTGTTTATTATTGTTATTGCAAGCGGGCATTCTGAGAGATTATATATTATTCCTGAATCGCATATGTTCATATCATCAAGAGCAAATTTTATACTTCTAATATAAGTTTTTAATTCTTCTTGAGACTCTCTATCATAGCAATAAAAAGTAATCTCTGGCTTTATTAGAAGACTTGTTAATAGTGTTAAAGCTATATTATCTATATAATTCAAGAGCATCTCCTATATGATTTTCAATATTATCTTATTTACAATTATAGGTAAAAGTTTCACAAATTGCTGAAAATTTCCATGTGATGTTTAGTTTATGTCTTAATCTTTATTGCTTGGTGCCTCTATCTCATTTTTAGGAACTATTTTAAGTTCGCAGTCAAATAAGTCAAGAATTTCCATAACTTCAGCAAGCTGAAAGGTAGCGTTTGAAAACTTCTTGACAAGACTAGGACGGCATCCAGACCTTCCTAATTTTTCATGCATTAATTCTGCTAATGCTGATTTTGTAATGTTTTGTTCCTTCATAAAGTCATTCATGAAACCTCTTACCCTGTTCCTTACTTCATCTGGAACTTTGTATTTTGGAGGAACTTTTATTTTTGTTTTTCTCATTCGGTTTATCTCCAATTCTAATTATAGCTTATTCATTAGTTTTATCTTGTCAACATTAAGTTTTGCTGCAGAAATTATACCATAAACTTGACAAGATAGCAAAAAGGCTACATCATGAAATTGCAAACAGCGTACGGGTTTGCAGTAATACAAAAGCAAATATAAGGAGCGAAACTATGCAAAAAATTATTACCACAAACCTAAATTTGGAAGAAGAAATTAGACTAATTAAAGCTTACGAGGCTAAAGAAAAAGAGCTAAAAGAGCTCAGAGAAGAAAAAGAAGCTGAGTTAAAGAAACTTCTTGACAATGCAGGACTTAAGGAGTTAGAAGTTGGAGCATTCACAATCAGATTCACTAATGTAGTTAGAAACAACTTCAATACATCAGCCTTCAAAAAGAAATACCTAGAACTCTATAATTCATTCATCAAACAAACTAACTACAGAAAGTTCACAATTTCATAGGGGATTAAATCCCCTCCCTTTATGGGGGCAACAGTTAAGTAATAAAAAAGATGAAAGGATTATAAAATGACAGCAACATATAACACAGTCGAAAAGATTTTCAGCAGAAATTATGGAAGTGATAGATTATTCAAAAGACCATATTGCCAATGCTTGAATTATACACAAGGTATTTTTGATTTCCAGAAAACACTAGATGCTTTTTGGGTGGTAGATAATATGGTTTCATATATGCCTACCATAATGAAATCTTATGAAGAAAAAAGTTTTGAATTTTATGTAGTAGAGATTGTTCTAAACAAAGACCATCAAGGCTACATGGAAGTATTCACAGAAGGATATATTGGCAATGATTATAAAGAACATATAGAAATTATCAAGCAAGAGATACCATATATAGGTTTACCTGTAAATGGAAATGAAACAACAACATATAAGTTTTTCTTATCATTATCAGCATTAGAACCTATTAAATTTACGTTTTACCTGACATCAGAATATTGATTATAAGGGGGATTATTCCCTCTTATATTAAAAACACAAAGGAATTAAAGATGAAAAAAATAGAAAAAGTTAAAATAAAAACATTTGAAGATTTCAGGGAGCAATTAAACAACGTAAAGAAATCGCATTCAGAGATTGTCTTATCATATTACAAGTACTGTCATTTATACGATAAAGACGAGGATTTAGATTTCGATTTCTATAAAGATTTGATTTTAAAAGAGCTTGAACCATACGGTTTAGAACCCTCAAAAATAACAGATGATTTAGATTTGATATTTAAATTCAAGAATAAAGCTGAGGCAATTATCCATATCAAGCCTTTTGGAATTGATTTAATCATCTATAAAAAGTGATTGTATGGCAGAAGGTAAAGTTTAGGTAAATTCAGAAAAATTGATTTAACAGCACAAATAAAGGAACAACGATGGAACAAAAAGAAATATTGGAACTATCAGAAACAACTTATGCACTTGTAACGGTATTAAAGGATATGCTTTGGTATTTTGAGCAAATAAATCAAAATTCAAGCCGTCAATTTAATGGAATATTAGCATTGATTGATACTATTGAGCAAAATACATACAACATAAAAGTATCTATTGAGTGCCTTTAATTGGCATACTCCAATTTAACACAATATAGATTGTGTTAAGTCGAAATAAAACAACTCAAAGTTAAGCTACACAAGAAAAAACGACTAAATAAACAAATTAAAGGACAACTTAATTTAACACATTGGTTCATATAATAAAATTTAATTTAACATAACAGCAGAAAATGAGGTGATTAATGAAATATGTTCAACCGATAAGAGATAAAAATAAGATTGAAGAAATTAAAACCTATCTAAAGGAAAATGGTAGCCGTGATTTACTACTTTTTACTATGGGGATTAATACAGGTTTAAGAATATCAGACTTGCTAAAACTCAAAGTCATTGATGTTAAAGGAAAATCTCATGTTGAAATTAAAGAACAAAAAACAGGAAAAGTTAAAAGATTCCCATTACTAGGTAATCTACAATCAATGATTGATGAGTATATTAAAGGTAAACTTGATAATGATTACTTATTTAAAAGTCGCAATGGTTCAAACAAACCAATAACAAGGGTAATGGCATATATGATTATTAATGACGCTTGTAGAAAAGCACAAATAACAGATAATGTCGGAACACATACTCTAAGAAAAACTTTTGGATATCATCATTACCAAACGTTTCACGATGTAGCTATTTTGCAATATCTTTTGAACCATTCCAGTCCATCCATTACCTTGAGGTATATCGGAATAACTCAAGATAATATAGAAAACACATTAAGACAATTTGAATTATAAATTTAGTATTGCTCCTTAAAATGCAAGAAAAGCCTTGTAATATTAACCCTTACAAGGCTTTTGTCTTACTAAATCCACGAATATTTTCTTCCAAATACAAATTAACCCAAAACCGAACTGTTTAAAGATTTGAAAATACGTCATATACTCAAATCAAAGTTTTATTTACAAGTCTAAGCAATATAATTTAGCAATAATTGATTGAATATTTGCTACATATTTTATTTATAAAGATATAATTGCATTGTCATTTATAGTTTTGATTAAATGTATAATCTTGTCTGAATCATTGCTCGAAAATACACCATCAATTCCATCTGTATTTGAATAAGTAAAAGGCTGTTCATATAAAATACTTAAATCAAACATTGTGCCATTAACTCTCAAATATTCTATTATCATTTCTATAAATCTTATTTGATTAGAATTAAACTTGTTGCTATCTAAATATTCGGCAAAAACTTCTTTGATAGATTCAACATCTAAACCAATTATCTTTCTAATAAACTCACCAAGACCTAATCTCCCTTGAAGATTATGAAGATTTTCAATAGAGACAATATCAGAGCTTTGTTCTAAAATCGTTTGTAATTGTTCTATATCTGCGTAGGTTAATTTTTTATTATGTTGCAATTTATACAAAGCCAACATATCTTTATGCTCTAGTAAAAATGCTTTTACTTTCTTTTCATATCTTTCCATATCAATACTTGGTACTGGATTTGGTACTGTTTGAGGTTGAATATTTGTTATACTTTCATCCTCAAAATTAGTTACAACCATTTCTCTTTGTTCTTTATCTAGAAATTTAATTAAGTCTCTGAGTCTTATTCTTACATTTTCCAAGTCTGAAATTGTTATATTGCACCAAAATTCATCAGTCTGAATTTCCTGTATAATTTCTAATTCTTTGTTTACCATAGGAATTGAAGATTTTTGCTCTAGCTTGCTTGCTATTTTAATCAAGTCTTTTTGGTATTTTTCAAGTTTTTTCGCATCTTTACCATATATTGCCAACTGTGAATTTAAAATCATTAAATCAAAATATTTACAATTTTCTTCTTCATCTTCATTGTTATTCGGCAATTTGGATAACTTTTTTTCTATGTTAATGAAGTCTATATCATCTATATTATCCCATCTTTCTCTGGCAGAAAAACTTTCTACGGTTTCTAATTGTCTTCTTACAATGAAATTATCTCTATCCATTGTTTTAACAGTAGAACATAAGTCATCTTTAATTTTTTTAGATAACAGCCTTAATATCTCATCATCATCCTTTATTTTTTCTGCCAATTCTAATTTCTTTAAGAATACTCTTTGAGAAATAGGCATTGTATCGGATGCCTTTGCACCATCAGGATTCATATCAAAATATTCGAAATTTCCACAAGCATCAAATATATAGAATTTTTCTTTATTTTTATTTAAGCCAAATAAGTTAGGACACAATCTTGTTCCTCTACCTATCATTTGATGAAATTTAGTCTTTGACCTAACAACTTTAAAGAATACCAAATTAACTACTTCGATAACATCTATACCTGTATCTAACTTATCAACAGAAATAGCTATTGTCGGTTCTTTGTCTTTGTCTGAGAATTGGTCTATTAAATTCTGTGAATATTTAGTTTGGTGAGTTATAACCCTAGCAAATTCACCGTTATACTTCTTATAATTTGCGTTAAATCTTTCTTCAATAAATCTTGCATGTTGTTCATTTGCTGCAAATATTATAGTTTTTCCTAACTTATCGCCACCATTAACTTTAATACCATTAGTCATTAAACATTCTAGTATCTTATCAACAGTATCAACATTAAAAAGCCACTTGTTTAATTCAGAGGCATTTATCATAGGAGGAAGCGTATCAGTTTCTTCATCATAAAACTTCAGTTCATACTCTTCCTTTTCATCAGGTGATAAATCATCATACTTGATACCTTGTGTCAGGAATTTTGTTCCAGTGTTAAAACTCTCAAATGGCACTAAATACCCTTCTTTGATAGCGGTATCATAGTCATAATAATCAGTTGGTACACCTTTTTCCAATTCGAATACTTTATAAGTATCTTTATCTATATCATCTCTTGGAGTTGCAGTTAAACCCAACATCATTGCATCGAAATAATTAAATATTTCACCAAATTTTTTATATACACTCCTATGAGCTTCATCAATAATTATCAAGTCAAAATGCCCAGCGGAAAATATTTTATTATCTCCCTTTTTGGCATCTATCAAATTCATCATTGTTTGATATGTAGATATAACAACTCTATTTGTATAATCATTATTATTGGACTTTGTTATATCAACAGGATTTAGTTCTGGTAAATGCTTGGCAAAATTCCTTTGAGCTTGTACTACTAAAGGAGTTCTGTCTGCTAAAAACAAAATTCTCTTTGCCCAATTATATCTGGTTAAAATATCTACAATAGAAATTGCAACTCTTGTTTTACCAGTACCTGTTGCCATAACAAGCAATGATTTTCTACTTTTGTTTTGAAAGTTCTCACATACGCTTTTGATAACTCTTTCTTGGTATGGTCTTTCTGTAATAGTCTTATTTATATCAACATTAATAAGGTCTTTTTTTATGTTACGTCTTGTTATTAGCCTTTCTAAGGCTTCTTTTGAATAAAACCCAGCAACTTCTCTAGGAGGATAATTTTTGTCATCCCAAATATAGTGTTTGTAGCCGTTGGAATAGAAAATTATTGGTCTTTGTCCAAACTTTTTCTCTAAACAATTTGCATATAATTCAGCTTGTTCTCTTCCTATTTTGGCATCTTTTGTTGTTCTTTTAGCTTCAACTAGTCCTAAGGGTTTACCATCATCACCCCATAAAACGTAATCAACATAGCCTATACCAGATGAAGAGCTGTATGTCTTTGGCATGCCAGATACTTCATATTCTATTGCATCAGGTTTTGTTATGTCCCAACCGACTTCTTTTAATAGAACATCAATCAAATACTTTCTTGTTTGAGCTTCATTATAGTTGTAATCACTAGGCTGGTGAACTTTGTTCTGTTCTTTAATTTTTTGGATTTGTTCCAGTAACTCTTGGTTTTCTTTTATTAAGTCTTTTTTTGCTATCTCTTCTTGTTCACGAGCTTCAATAATCTTTTTTAATCGTTCTATCTCTGCTTGTTCTTTGGTTTGTGTTGGAACTTTTGAAGCATCAAATTGCAAACCGATAACAGGCTCATCAACTGAATATACCCTATATAACCAATACAAGAAATAAAATAATTCATAAGAAGATTGTAGGGCATCTTTAGAAGTTAATTTACCTATATCATGTGCTGCAATATTCCCCAGCTTTTTAACTACATTAACCTTTGGCAATAAAGGCGGTGGTAGCAAGTTCTTAAAGCTCTGCTCATAAATTAAAGAACTTAAGGAAGTATCGTATGGCAAAATCAAATCACTGTCATTTTTGTACATCCAAATAACAGCTTTTTCCAGAGCTTTTCTATTGGTAAGACAAGCAAATACAGGCTTTGCATAAACAAACTCTTCAGCTTCTTTTGCTAATTCATATATGTCAAACCATTCATTTTTTAGGAATTCGAAATTGCTCATACTCGCCACCTGAAAAGATTATAGCATGAATTTATTGTTTATATACATTTGTTAGGTAATCACTACACACAAAATTATTTGTATGTATTTTTTGTACAAATATTACACACAAATAAATTTATAGGGCAAATATTACACACAAAGTTACTTGTGTATAGTTTTAAGTATAATATTACAAACAATTGAATTTGTATGTAATAAATGAAATAATTTTACACGCTATTTATTTCTTGTGGTATAATAAACTCATAGGAGAATAAACATGACAACACCAGCAAAACCTAAATTCATAAAAGATATTGAAATAGACTTAGTTCCATTAGTTCCGTTAATAGGAAAAGCCCATGCTTCTCTTTCAAATTATAACGGAGCGTTAAGTCATCTTATCAATCCTAAAATTCTATTATCACCAATGACGGTGAAAGAATCGACAATGTCTTCAAGAATAGAAGGAACTCAAGCAACTTTTACTGAGGTTCTACAACATGAAGCTGGTGAAAACTTTGGAAATTATAAGAATCAAGATATTCAAGAAATTTTGAACTATAGGGAAGCAATGTCATATGCTGTTGACCTTTTGCAAGAAAGACCGTTTATCCACTTAAACATGGTAAAAGATATTCACAAGGTTCTATTAAGTGGTGTTAGAGGAGAAAATAAAGCTCGTGGTGAATTTAGAAAAATTCAAAATTGGATTGGACCAAAAAATTCAACAATAGAAACAGCTTCCTTTGTTCCTCCTGCACCGAATGAAATTGTTAGCTATCTTGACGAGTGGGAAAAGTTTATCAATAACGAGTATTCGGATTTACTAATTCAATTAGCAATAGTACACGCTCAATTTGAAATAATTCACCCATTCTTAGATGGAAACGGCAGATTAGGAAGATTGTTGATTCCAATATTCTTATTTTCAAAAGACTACTTATCTCAACCTATATTCTATTTAAGTGAGTACTTTGAGAAGAATAGAGAAGAATATTACAACCGTTTAAGAGAAATTACCGCAAACAACAACTGGCAAGACTGGATTGAATTTTTCTTAAAGGCAATAATTGAACAATCAAGCATTAATACTATGAAAATTAGCCAAATACTTGACTTGTACAATAATATGAAGATTATTATTCCTGATACCACTAAATCACAATATGCACCAAATATTATTGACGCAATTTTTGCAAGACCAGTCTTTACATCAACTACATTCTCGGAAGATGCATGCATTCAAAACAGAAAAACTGTTTCTACAACACTCCAAAAGCTGTCCGATAATAACATTATTACACTCAAAAGAGAAGCAAGCGGACGAAGAAGTAATATGTATGTATTCCAAGAATTGTTGGATTTAATAGATGGGGATGAATAACCACATTTTATTAGGAGATTTTAATGAGACTAAGAGATTACCAAGATTTAATAGATAGAGCTATACCAGTGTTTGAACAACTCACTATTCCAAATAGTCCAATAAGTGGTTATCCTGGGATGTATCAGGTTACAAATATTCAAAATTTCCTTAAAATGGTTGAAGAATTGAACAGTGCAAACTTGTTTGAGGATAAGATTTCTAGATTATCTGCAATTCCAAACTTAAAAAATTCGGTAGAAAATACTATTACCGTTAATACTCAAAGCAAGACTCTTTTAGGTACAGTTAAAACCGAAACAATAACAGCCATGAGGCTTTTACAGCAAACATTGTTAGGTGTTTTACAAGAGGAAGATATTGATACATTAAATATTAAACTTCCTGAACAGTATTCATCAATTGATGATTATATAACTTTTTTTGAAGATATAAAAACCATTTGTTCACCCTTCAAGTACATAAATGAGGAAGTAGTTGTTTCCAATTTTGATGTAGGTACAGAATGGATAGGCTTGAAATTTATCGGAAGCGGTGCGGCCTTATTTTTATCCTTAGCTGATAAAGGCGCAAACCTTTTTCACCATGTTTTAGAATGCCAAAAAACCATTGAAGAACTGGAAAAAGTCAAATTAGACAAGTCCGCTTCAAAATTAAAGATAATCGAGCAAACAATTGAAATGCTACGTGCCGACAAGGAAAATGATAGAAAAGCGTATATAGACCAGTTAATCGAAGAAGCAATCAACGAAAGCAAAATGGTCCTAAATGATGATATTAACAAGAATGAATTCAAGAATTATCTTAGAATTGCCTTGGAAAAGATTAGTAGCTTATTAATCCAAGGAATGGAAATAGTTCCTGCAATAAAAGCAAAACCAGAAATTAAGCAATTATCACAAAAAGCTACACAAAACATTGAAGAAAAAAGAAAATTGGTTATAGGTTGTGATAATCTTAAATATTTAACACTTTTAAATCCAACAATATCAGCGAAAGATATTCCATCTGATACATTAGAGATGAACTAAATATAAAGAGACAAATAACTCTTATATTGGTCAATATTCTTCCATTAGTACTTGATTTACTAATAAAAAAATGGCAAAATAAAAAGACAGGAGAAATGATTCCTGTCTTTTTAACCACGGATTCCAAGTGGTTTTATAAATAGCTTGTATTTCCCAGATGCAAGCTATTTACTGTGCTTAGTGGGGTCAACTAAAATGAAGCCGTTTCCAGGTCTGCTAGTTGGTGGCAAATTTTTACCAGCAACGGCAGTTATTTCAGTATTAGAAACATATCCGCCTCTAGGTCCAACTTCTTTATACTGACCTGATTTTGGAGCATCAGTCCCAGGTTTTAAGATTTTAGCCATTAGGTTTCACCTCCTTTCAATTATTTTATCCCCATTACGACGACACAATTTGTATCATCGACAGAGTAAGTGTTTTGGGAACACTTGTCTCTATATTTCTATTATAACAGTTGTTTCAACGTGGCATGGCTTGGCACTACGCTCATAGCAGAAAAATCGTAACAAAGCTTTACAATTATTTATAATTAAACGCTTGTTGCATGAGGGAGTTGAAGAGGTTGTCCATCTGTTCGATTACTTTTTGGTTCTTTTCCTTTTGTGCTTCGACTTTGTGGACTATTTGGGCAAATTGGTTTTGAAGTTCTAGTGGTGAAATAATAATGTCTAAATTACCCAGCATTTGTTGATTTAAACTTTTAATATTACAACCATGACCGTCATGACTAAAAGCATTTTTCATAGATTCTGTTTTTAATAACATTAGTAAATAAATTGGATTCATATTGCTAGTTAATCTACATCTTATACAAAAACCACTAAATACTATTTTTCCTTCGGTTTTAATTAGTACTGTTCTACCAACTAATTCTTTACTACCATTAGACCTAACAAAAACTATATCATTTTTCTTTAGATAATAATCTTCACTTGGTTTGTTAGAAACCTCTACTACATTGAAATTAGTACTATCAACTATAAAATTATTATCTTTAAAATTTGATACGCCTAGACATTTAACTTCGAATCCACTATCCCCCTTTAAAAAGTTAATACCATTTTTTAATGTAGCAATATCATTTAATTTTTGAGTTGGGAAATCTTTTGGATTAGTAACAGGGTCGCCGAACATGTCGATGAAAGTTGATTTTAGGAATTCATCCAGCTTTTCGTTTGCAAGCTTTTTCTTTGTGCGTATCTCTTCTGCCTTATCTAATATATTTACTATACGTTGCTGGTCTTCAAGACTTGGAACTCTCACTCTAACATTTTTTAACCATTCTGTACTCAAGTTTAGTTGTGCAATTCCCTTCGCTTCTTTAATACACATTTGTTCAAACAAATCATTATTAAGGAAATGAAATAAATATCTTGGTAATATAGTCTCACTATTTATTCTGATACAACCAACTCGTTGATTTAAATATGCAGGAAGAATATCTTTCTCTACAAAGCCTACTCTACCAACATTTCCTGTTAAGGAAATCAATATATCTTTCTCGAAAAGCTCATATTTCGACAAGCTCTTTTCTTGTGCATAATATTTTGGGTCATCATCACAAAGAAAACCTTTCTGAACATTTGTTATTCTAATAACCCTATAACCGTTGGTTATGTACTTTGAGCTTTTAAAAGCATATCCGTTTATAATAGTAGCTATTTCGTTTAGTTTCTTATACTCTACCACTACAGCATAGCCTCCAATTCAGCCAAGCCTTGTTGGATTTCGGTTTCAAGAGTTTGAATTTCAGCCAAAATTGTTTTTGGTGAGTCATATTGGACTTGTTCATATTCTACTTCTTTGTACTTGTTAATACTTAGGTCGTAGTTATTCTTTCTAATTTCATCTACATCTACAAAGAAGTGTTTAGATTTTTTATCTGTATTATCTTGATTAAATCTGTTTTTGTAGGTTTTAATAATATCAGGGATATCATTTTCTTCTATTGGTGTGCGGTTATCGTTTAGCGTAAAGCCATCATTTTGCATATCATAGAACCAGACTTTATCTGTACCGCCTGAATTCGTCTTAGTGAATATTAAAATAGCTGTTGACACTCCTGCATAGGGTTTAAAAACACCTGAAGGCATAGAAATTACCGCTTGCAGTTGTTGTTCATCAATAAGTTTTTTTCTTATGGATAAATGAGCATTTGACGTTCCAAACAGTACACCATCAGGAACTATGACACAGGCTCTACCTCCTGATTTTAGTATTCTAATCATCAAGGCTAAAAACAGAAGCTCTGTTTTTGTAGTTTTAACAGCTGATACTATATTTTTAGCAATAGTATCTTCATTAAGAGAGCCTTTAAATGGAGGGTTAGCTATAACACAAGTACAAAAGTCAGCTAAACTTGAAACATCTTCAGATAATGAATCTTGATATTCTATATTAGGGTTTTTGTGTCCGTGTGTCATCATATTCATTGAAGCTATACGCAACATAGAATAATCAAAATCGTAACCATAAAACATATTTTCGCTAAAGTGTTTGTTAAACTTTGCATCCATAAATGCTTCAGGATATTTTTCTCTAAGGTATAGAGTTGCACAAACTAAAAAGCCTGCTGTACCGCATGCCGGGTCGCAAATAATATCATCTGGTTTAATATCAGCCAATTCTACCATCATTTTACCAATATGCCTTGGGGTTCTGAATTGACCGTTTACACCTGCTTGAGCTATTTTAGACAAAAGGTATTCATACAAATCCCCTTTAGTATCAATATCTTTCATCTCTAAATTAGAAATCATATCTACGGCAGTAGCCAATAATCCGGGAGTTGGTATCATAAATACCGCATTTTGCATATATTGAGCAAACTTATCACCGCCCAAAGTCTTAATAAAAGGAAAGACTTTGTTTTGGACAACATCAAACATCTCACTAGGTTTCAAGTCTTTAAACCTAGACCAACGCATTATTTGAGAATCTGCATCATCTTTAAATATTGGATGCTCAATAGGCTTGTTAAACTTTAGAGACTTTCTTTCTTCCAGAGTATGTTTTTCATCAAGCTCTTTGATAAAAAGGAGATATGAAATTTGTTCTATCACAGTTAGGGGGTTTGATATTCCGTTAGACCAAAATGTTTCCCATAGTTTATCAATCTGTGATTTTTGCTCTAAAATAGTTGCCATAGTAGAATTCTCCTTTGTTGTATTTTACTATAAAAATGCTGTTTATGATATTTGCAGTAAAGAAAAATTATATAATGACTGTTAGCGTCTATAATTGTTTAATTAGAAGCCACTAGGAAGCGTTTTAAGGAGAGTTTGTTTCTTCTTATATATATTTATTTAAGTCTTACAATCCTTATTATAAGCTGCCTCTAGTATGTAAATTTTTAAGGTTAAAAACATTAATTATTTACAATTCTAATATAACTGTATATGCATCAAACACATATAGCTCTAAGTAAACAACCTCTTTAACAATGTAGTTATAAATAAATTTAGTATAACAATAGATATTAAGATGAAATTAAAACTTCTTTATTTACAGGTCTTAGGAGTCCTCTTTTTTCATCATGTTGGTCTATGAGTTGAACTCTTGTCATTACTTCTTCTTCGGTAATAATATCTGTAATGTTATTAATCAATCTTTCTTGCGATTCTTCATTATGATAATAGACTTTTATAGTAGCATTTTTATTAATCATTAATATATGTTTTAATATCTTATGGTCTGTTTCATCTAGAGAATGCCCAATTATGTGAAATACGGGTTTAATAATTCGCTTAGGGTCTGTTAGAGTTCTTATTAAACCTTGATATGCCTCAATAGTTCCATATCGATGTCTCTGATTATGTTTTTTAAATACATTTAAACGAGGAGAAATTGCACCATATTTTTCTGAGCTTTCAAAGCTATGAGTTCCTAGAACAAGTTCACAAGTATTATTACATCCTACTTTTCCATGTACATAAACTGGCTTGATTCTTAATTCGCAGTATGCATTAAATTTATTATTATAAAGTTTTTCACAAGTATCAGTATAATTAAAACTGAGAATATGTACATCTTGGCTACTAGGAGCAACACCAATAGATTGTAGAGATAGTTTATATGGTGAATTTTCATTTAATTGTTCAAGGACTTCATGAATTAAATAAAGCTCAAATCCCTTTGTAAATTCTCTTAATTGGTCGTATAAGAAATTGATAAAAAAGTTAGATTTTTCCAGATATATTTCAACAAATCTACTATCAACGATTTGCGTTAATATTTTATAATTATTTGTTTTTACTTGTTCAAAATCCTTGGGCTGTCTAAAATACTTCTCTTTTAATTGATTAAAAGTAAAAGAGTTATCAGTTTTTTCAATTAATAATATTTTAGGACAAAACATTGATGTAGAGCCACTATTGCTTGCAGTAGGATGCTTGTTAATAAATTTGACGACTTCATAAATTTCCTTTTCTAAGTCAATCCAAGTATCTCCAAGTTTTTCTTGCCTGTTAATAAAGTGCTTCAACCAAAGGTTAGTTGCTAAGCAATGTTTATAATCAAAATAAGTTACTGGGGTATGTGTCCTTGACTGTTCTTTGCAAAAGTCTAAAAAGTCTTTGTATGAAGTTTTTAAGCCATGTGCAAGGTCAAAACCATTCCCTATAATCAGAATATCCATTCATATATCCCTAAAAAATTTCAACAATACTATTATACTACAAAGGTAATTCCAACTCTTAGGAGTACTTAAATCCTAAAAGATTTCTCATATTGTAATACTCTTGAGTTGATTGTTTCATTACATGGATAAGACTTGAATATAAGTTAATTTCTGGTATAATGACTTTATCGAAGGGTTCCATATTCGGGAGTTTATCGACACCATAAAAAGACTCCTTACGGAGTCTTTTTTAATGCAAGTAGATTGTATTGGGGGACGCAGAACCCCACAAGGCGAAGCCTTGTCAGGTTCAAGCGGGAGCGGAGTGCTTTTGTTTGATGTGATGAAATTACAGAAAACAAAACACGGAATTGCCGTTAAATGCGAGCGACCAAGACAGTCCCGCCTACGACACCATAAAAAAGAGAGTAACAAAAGTTACTCTCTTTTTTATTTATTAAATACAAAAATTGCATATTGTAAGTTTCTATCCTTTTTCTATTACAAATCCTTGATATTCTATTTCTTGATATATTTTTTTGTAGTGATTAAAAACAGCTTGCGGACCAAACCAACCTGAATAAATAACTTTTCTTGAAACTATTTCTACATCCTTGCCTTTTTGTTTTAATTGGCAAGAAAACATAGCTTTAGGATATTTTTTATCTTTAGACCAGCCTACCATACCCAAAAAAGTTGTTCCATTATAATCAACCACATATTTGTGTTCATTTTTATTTATCTCTTTTTTGGTAATTACTCCTTCATAAAGACTAATTGTATCCAGAATTATTGCTTGTATTTGTTCTACTGTTGCATCTTTAATAATTTTTCTGTCAACATCACGGGCAAATGCTCCATTCACAGTGAATAGAATTGCAGTAATAAATAAAATAAATAACTTTTTCATAAAATCTCCTTTATCATAATTTTAGTATTCAAATATTATTTGCGGGTTCAAACGAATCAATGTTTTTTAATCATTTTTCTTTATTCGCCTGGCTTTTCGCTGATTAGGCAAAAAGTTTTCATCAGTTATAACAGGTTTCCCTGTTTCAAGTTCAAGTTTTTTACGTGCTTCTTTTGCAATACTGCCGCCTTGTTTTGCTACGGATTTATTTTCATTCAATGTTTTAGGATTTTTTTGTTTTGAAATTTCTGTTGTTGATACTTCCGCCAGCATATTTAAAACAAGTTCTATATTCGACATGTTATCTCTAAGGCTTTCCTTCTTTAACCCTTTAAAATTTTTATATTCACGGGTTTTCATGCCGGACCATTCCTGTGTGAGTATATCTGTAAGAATAGCATATTCAGAATTTTTGACACCGCTTCTCTGCCATTCATCTGTGAGTGCTTTTCTTATTTCAATGGATTTTAAGCGTTGGTTTATCCATTCAGGAGAATAACCTTTAGCTAAATAATATTGCAATGCCCTGTTAATAGCAATTTCAGGGTCTTGCATTTCATCAAGTCTTTCACTTCCGACTTTTGCTAACCATAGCTTAAAAGGCTCGGCTTTGGGGCTTGGAATAGATTGAACAAGCCGTAATACTCCTTCAGTATCAAGGACATCTGTCTTATAATACTTTCCATCAGAAGATTTCATTTTCAGTTGGTTACAACTTGTAACCAACTGACTACCTTCCTTGCGTAGTCTGTTTTTAAGAACTTTCCAATAATTGTTAGGATTTGTACTTCCTGACAATATACCTACAATATCAACTACTGAAAAATACCAGGTTTCTTTTTCATTATCCCAACTTGTTCTGACCTTATAATCTTCAAACAGTTTTATTGAAGTTTTTTTATCTTCCTCGTCCATATTAACTCCTTTTAATCCATTATACAATGAAAACTGAACTAGTGGCATTGCATCCCCAAAGCAATCCTCATGTTGTAATATTCCTGCGTAGAGTCTTTAATTATACTGATAAGTTCGACGTAAACGTTCATGCCTGCTGGCAAACAGGTGTTTTTATCAGGTACAATTCTATTGTCAAAGGGTTCCAATATAGTAACGTTAACGACACCATAAAAAAAAAGCGGCGTTATTGCTGCTTTTTTTTATTTTCGTTTTTTTTTGTGTGTATCGTATAGAAATATTAAATTAATTGCTCTTCTGATATTTTTGTAATATTATATTAAAAGAGGTGGAAATGGAATTTTTTAGAAGAAACAAAAAGGTGATAGTGGGATTTATCTTTGCTGCCGTTGCTTTGTGGCTTTTAGGCGGTACGGCTGTTATTGCCATATTAAGCATGGGGAATTAGGATGAATTCAAAAAAAATATTAAGTTTATTAATATTTTTCAGCATAATATTCGGAATTTTTACGTGTTGCAGTTCATATGCGACTCAAGATTTGGAAGCACGTAAAAAACAAACACGTGCAAAGATTAATCACTTAAAATGGCTAGAGAGCTTGGAAACCAACAAGTTATATAAGAATCAGCAAAAATTAGAAAATGCGACAAATTCACTTCAACAATCAAAGACTCAAATAATTTCTGCCCAAAAAGAATTAAATGGCATGCAGGCACAGCTCGATGAAGCCGCCGCAGAGTATACCAAGCTTAATAATGTACTTGCAGGTCACATAAGAAAAGTTTTTAAATCCCAAAGAAAAGCTTTCTTTGAGCTTTTGATAACATCTGAAGATATAAATATGCTGGTTGACAGAATGTATTACCAAAAAATTATTCTGAAAGATGATTATCAACGTATGGCGTCTGCAAAACAAAAGGCGCAGGAAATTGCGATGCTAAAATATAATATAGAGGCTCGTAAACGTAATCTGGAGCGTTCGGTTGCTTCTATTAACACCCAGCAGTCTTATATTCAGCAGGCTATCGCTAAAAATGAAAGCATGATTAATAAGCTGCGTACAGATCGTGTGGCTTATCAAAAGGCAGAGAGAGAGCTTGCAAAACAGTCGGCAAGTATTGGTTCGTATATCAACCGAACTGCTAAAGATACTGATTTGCAAATTGCATCAGGCTTCATAAAACCTATCCAGGGACGGATAACCTCGCCTTTCGGGTGGCGTACTCATCCTATTTTTAACACAAAATCATTCCATTCCGGTGTTGATATAGGAGGACCGAATTTAGGTGCAATAAAGGCATCTAATTCCGGTAAAGTTATTTATTCGGGCTGGTATGGCGGTTATGGCAAAGTTGTTATTTTGGAGCATGGGGTTGTAAATGGCAAGCCTATGACAACGCTTTACGCTCATATGAATTCAATAGCTGTTTCAAATGGTCAGCGGGTCTCAAAAGGACAGACTATTGGATATGAAGGTACAACAGGATACAGTACCGGACCTCATTGCCATTTTGAAGTAAGGGTTAACGGTCAACCTAATAATCCGTTGAATTATATATAGCAGGGTATAGAAATTGAAACAAAGATTAATCTTACTTATATTATTTTCTCTAATAATTGGAAACGTTGCAAATGCTGAATACTCATATGTAGATTCTTCAGATTTCACCGGCGATGCCTTTTTTACACCTCCGGCATTAATGGAAAAGCAGCAAGAAGAAGCCAGACAGGCTAATGATACAGGAGTGAAACATTCTATTCCACCGTTAAAAAAGCTGCGATTAAAAATCAAAAAGAAATTGCATGAAAGAAATGCTAAGAAGTATGAGCTTGCCCCGACTGCACCGCAGGAAGATGATGTATATGCTGCCGGTGCAGAAACCTCCGAATATGCTTCGCAAGAAATAAAAGAAGATTTTGATGAGACAATGATGCCGGATGGATTTGAAGCAGATGAAGAAGCTGTAAGCGATAATCAGAAAGCAAAACGTCATTTTTGGCAGCGTAAATCAAAGGCAAAAGAAAGTGTTCCACCGGAGGAAGAAGACAGTATTATTCTTGATTGTGAACACGTAGATTATGATACTGATTCTTATTGTGTTTACGCCACAGGCAATGCTACTGTAAATTTCGTGAAACAGGATACGATTGTAAAGGCTGATAAGATTACGTATGACCGGATGAATAATACTATCAAGGCAGAAGGAAATGTGAAAATTCTCAAGAATGGTCAGACAATAAACGGAGAATACATTTTTGTAGATATGAATGAAGAAAATGCTTTGATAGAAAAGCCGATTGCGCAAACTGCAACTGTAAGTATTCATTCTGATAAAGGTTATGTTTACGGGGACAGAATTGTTCAGGAAAACGGTGAGATGACCGTAGACAAGTCTTTTCCGATAAATTTCAGATCAATCAACACAGGTCCTATTGTCTCCAGAATGATGGTTCCAGAGGAAGAAAAACTAACAAATGATATTGAAAAAGGGCATATAACTTTAAAAGCAAAAAATATCAAAATTACTCAAAAAGGGGATTTGATTGTTACTGACTTGAGAAAAGCGGCTCTTTTTAAAGGTGACAGGAGAATAATAAAGCTGCCTCCGGGAAAAATATACACAAATAAGAATTTCGATTTCGTTGAAACTGCTTCCTGGGAATTAGGTTCTATAAGAGGGTTGGGCATGTATATAGGTCCGGGGCATGTATTTGAGATACCGGGCGGCTCTGTATTGAAAGTTATGCCAATTCTGAACTACAATCACGGCTTTGGTATCGGTGGTATTGCCCGTTATAGCAGTGCTTCCAACTGGACACAGGCTGCATATGGTACTGCTGACAGTAAATTCCTCATCAGAGGTAAACAAAAATTGGATGATCATTTATACTTGCAATACGTAATGAATGATTATTCAAGAGAGTGGTTTTTAGGCAGACGCCGTGCAAAATACGGAGCTAGTATTGTTTATGAAAACGGTTGGGGTAAGGAAGGTTTTCTTTTGAAAAACCAGTTATCAAGCTTTGCTCACCAGTTTGACTTTGGTTTCTTTCAGGATATAGATGAGGATTCAAGCTATAAAGAGCTAGGTGGTTCTGAACTTGCAACAACAAGAACCAGGTACATGGCTCAGGTTAACCAAAACTTTTATACTTATAAAAATGAAGCAAAGCAGACAGCTGTTACGCTTGGTGTAGTAGGACAATTGTCAGCAGCATTATATGGAACGGGTGATACTCAGGTTATCGGTCGTATCGGTCCGAGTTTGCACTTGCAATATAAACGATGGATGCAGGATATAGGATATTTTCATTCCGCATATGAAGATAATACGCCAATGCCGGTTTTTGACTCATATCGTTACGGTAAGTCAAATGTGTACTTGAGAGAGTATTTGAGAATAAACAAATACCTTACAGTTTCTTGGTTTGGATCTATGAATATTTCTAATGATGCGCCGAATGATAAAACTTTCCAGGAAAATGCGTTCTTTGTATCTTTTGGACCGGATGATATTAAATTCAGTATAGGCTATGATTTCATTCGTGAAAACACCAGATTTATGGTTGAAGTAATGATGGATGCAAAAGGTGCAAAACTTGAATATGATCGATTGGAAATTAAACAGGATAAGAAAGCTAAAAAATCCAATGATGATGAGTATGCTGAAGAAGAGAAATCTGATTTTCAAAGCTCACCAAAAGCTCCTGTTTTGCAGCATGCAGTAGTAGAAGATGTAAAGAATATGGAAGATGTTTTATAAAAATAAGCTAGTAAAAAATATTATAAAATACGGGAAAATATGCGGCGAAAAGAGTTTTTCACCGGGCTATTCAGGTAATATTTCTGCAAGATATAAGAATGGAATGCTGATAACGACTTCAGGCTCTTCAAACGGGTATTTAAAAAAGAATAATATTGTTTATACTGATTTTGAGGGAAATTCTTTAGAGGTCGGGAAAAAACCTTCAAGTGAAAAATTCTTGCATATCGGTATTTACAAGTTAAGACCGGAAATTAATTATATAATACATGTACATTCGCCATATCTAAGTGCTTTTGCCTCTTCCGGCAGAGATTTAATGGCTCCGGTGATGGCAGAAAATGTCTTTTATTTTGGTGGTATTCCACTTGCAGAATATGCTCTTCCGTCTACTATGCAGCTGGTTGATAATACATTGAAGCATTTTGATAAGTATGATGCTGTTTTGATGGCAAATCACGGATTTATTGTTGCATCAAAAACAATAGAGGATGCTTATATGAAACTTGAGTTGGCTGAAGCATATGCGCAGGTTGTTTTAAATACTGAAGTTCTGGGGGGACCGAAAGTTTTAAGCGATGAAGAAGCAGAATTGATTTATAATATGAGATTATGAGATGAAAAAAAGCGGCTGATTTAATCAACCGCTTTTCTTTTTATAACAATTCTTTTAGGTAATTTGGAAGTGCAAATCTTGCATCATGATATTCTTTATTATAAATTTTGCAAGTTTTTGTAATTGCATTTCCCCTTCTTTCATCCCAGTATGAGAGTGGTTCAACTGTTTCCGAACAAAATGCCCATGCCCAGTATCCACCCGGATAAGTAGGAATATTTGAAGTAAATGTTGCGCAAATTGGAAAAACTTTTTTCAAAAGCATATACATTTTTTTGACAGCATCAGATTGGGCAAAAGGTGATTCTGATTGAGCGCATACAATACCGCCAGGTTTAAGAGAACGTTTTACATTTGTATAAAATGCTTCCGTAAACAAACCTTCTCCAGGTCCCATCGGGTCTGTAGAATCAATAAGTACAATATCAAACATATTTTCTTTGTCTTTTATGTACTCAATAGCGTCCTGAACAAGAATTTCACATTTAGGGTTGTCCAATTCGCAGGAAATTGTAGGCAAGTATTTTTTGCACGCATCAATTACCATGCCGTCAATTTCACATAAAACAACTTTTTCAACGGTATCGTGTTTAAGTACTTCTCTAACAGTTCCGCCGTCACCGCCTCCGATTACCAGAACTGTTTTTGGAGCTTTGTGGTGCATCATAGGAATATGCGCTATCATTTCGTGGTAATGATATTCATCCCCTTCTGTTGTCATCATTAAATCATCCAGAGTTAAAACTCTTCCGAGAGTAGAATCAGATTCAAAGATTTCTACTTTTTGAAAAGGTGATTGTTCACTGAATAAAGTTTCTTTCCTTTTAATGGCAATACCGTAACCGCCAGGAGTTATTTCTTGATAAAAATCTGTCATAGTCTTATATTCCCCGCTAATATGTGTATGTGCAGGTGGAAAACTTCCTGCCCTGCCTCTTTACCTGTATTAATAACTGTTCTGTATGATTTCAGCCCTGCTGCTTTAGCAGCCTCTTTTACTGTCATCATAAGCTTTCCAAGAAGAAATTCATCATCAAGTTCATTTAGTGATTCGACATGTTTGCGAGGTACTACAAGCAGGTGTGTGTCGGCTTTTGGATTAATATCCCTGAACACAACTGCATATTCATTTTCACAAACAAAATCGGTATTAAATTCACCATTTATGATTTTACAAAATATACACTCACTCATAACTTCTCTCCTATAGAGTATCAATAATTATATTTTACCAGAAAGTTTTTAATTAATAGTACTTATCTTAACGAAACTTATTGATTCTCAAGGTCGGGCTTTAGATATTTATATATTTGTCTTATTGAAATAGTTGATATATAAGAAAGGAGTGATTAATGACATCAGTTGAGCCAATACGGAGCAAGGACGAAATAAAAAAAGTAGAGAAGATATTAGCTGCTCAAAGTTCCCGTAATCTTGTTTTATTTGCTCTGGGAATAAATAGCGGGTTAAGGGTCTCGGATATGCTGGGACTTAATGTTGGGGACGTTTGTCAAAAATCTTATATACAACTTGTAGAGAAAAAAACAGGTAAAACAAAGAAGATACCAATTAATTCGAAATTGCAACCGATGTTAAGAAGGTTTACACGCAAGCGTCCGTCTGATGAACCGCTTTTTTTGACCGCATATAATAATCGATTAAATAGGATAGCTGCATATACTATAATAAGGGATGCCTGTGCGGAAGCCGGAATTGAAGCGCATGTAGGAACTCATACAATGCGTAAAACTTTCGGGTATCATCATTATAAAAAGTTTAAAGATCTGGCACTTTTGCAAAAAATATTTAATCACTCAAGTCCTATTGTAACTCTAAGGTATATTGGTATAGAGCAGGATCAGATTGAGGACAGCTATTCAAATTTCATTTTGTAAACCTTAAGAGAGTTGTATTTCTGTCTTTTTTATTGTATCCTAATGTTGTAAAAAGTTTGGGGGATGTATGAAGATTTGTGTAATAGGAACCGGATACGTAGGACTTGTTGCCGGAGCTTGTCTTGCAGATATGGGTAATAGTGTTATCTGTGTAGACAACAACCGTGAAAAGTTGGAGCAGTTGAAGCAGGGTATCATTCCTATATATGAGCCGGGTTTGGAAGAGCTTGTTACATCTAATACTGCGGAAAACAGACTAAAATTTTCATCTGATCTGGATGATGCGGTAAAAAAATCCGAAGTTTGTTTTATTGCGGTAGGAACGCCTCAAAGAGAAGACGGGGCTGCAGATCTTACGTATGTTTATAGCGTAGCGGAAGCAATTGCAAAAGCAATGAACGGCTACAAGGTTATTGTTGATAAATCAACTGTACCTGTTGGTACTGCAGAAAAAGTTGAAGAGATTATCAGAAAGAATACTGCTTATGAGTTTGATGTTGTTTCTAATCCGGAATTTTTAAAACAGGGTAATGCTGTTGATGATTTTCTTTTGCCGGATAGAGTTGTTATAGGTTCAAATTCAGCCAAAGCAACAGCAATTATGCAGGAAATATATTCTCCATATCTTAGAACCGCAAACAGAATTGTAATTATGGATGTAAAATCTGCAGAGATGACAAAATATGCCGCAAATTCTTTCCTTGCGACAAAAATATCATTTATGAATGAAATAGCAGCTTTGTGTGAAAAAGTTGGTGCAAACGCAGAAATGGTAAGAATTGGTATGGCAACAGATGCACGTATCGGCAACAAATTTTTGTTCCCTGGGGTGGGATATGGCGGCAGCTGTTTCCCTAAAGATGTAAAGGCTTTAATTCAGACCGGAAAAGAGCAAAATTGTGAGATGATGATAATTCAGGCTGTAGATAAGGTTAATAAACGACAGAAAGCAAATTTTGTAACAAAAATAATGTCAAGGTTTGGTGAGGACTTGAAAGGAATGACATTTGCACTCTGGGGGCTTGCGTTCAAGCCAAAAACAAATGACATGAGAGAGGCTCCCTCTATATATGTTGTTAATGAACTTTTGAAACACGGGGCAAAAATACATAGCTATGATCCTAAGGCAATGGAGACAGCCAAGTTTATCTTTGGAGATAAAATACAGTATGCACAAAATGCTTATGATGCATTAAAAGGTGCAGATGCAATGATTTTGATGACGGAGTGGAATGAATTTAGACGTCCGGACTACGAAAAGATGGCTGAATTGTTAAAGCAAAAAATAATTTTTGATGGCAGAAATCAATATGAAAGAGCAAAACTTGAATCTAAAGGTTTTGAATATTACAATATAGGTGAAAAAATAAACATACATCATTAAAGTTTTTATATTTTAAAATAATAAAAAAGCAAAAGTAGTTGTAGCATCGCATGCCCCACTTCAAATAATTTCGGTGTTCGCCTTTTTTATTTTCAATCTAAGCTGCTCTCGCTGCTTGAGGGATAATTGGTGAGTGCAGCTTGGATGTAGATTTGAGTCTTGTCCTGCAGAATTGGGAGTTATATTCCTGAAAACTTACTATTTACAATCCGGTACGGTTTATGTACAATAGAATAACGAAGGTGAGCCGCAAGCTCTATAGATAAATAAAGAGGGGTGTCCGAGCGGTTTAAGGTGCAATCTTGGAAAGGTTGTGTAGGAGCAATTCTACCGTGGGTTCGAATCCCATCCCCTCTGTATTTTAGTCCGATGTATAGAAGTGAGTGCTTTGCGTATGACAGATGGTGCGATTATTTTGGGCAAGTGAGTCGTTTGAGGTTTTTGAAAATTCTGTCATTCTGTTAAATGTTTGCATATTTGTTCAAATAATTTATTTTTAATAGTCAATTCGTTCGAGTTTAAAAATAACGGGTCTGGTGCCATCGTTGCAGCAGGTTATTATGATTGAATAGACATTGAAGTTTTTTTTTGAATCAATAGGGCTGTGTTTTAAATATATCTCGATTTTTTAGTCGGAATTTGCTAAGAATGAAATTCCTGAACTGGTAAAACAGTCCGATTACTGTTCGTCAATGTCTAAAACAAGACAGTGGCTCAAAATCTTAAATGGCTAGAATTTAGACGCTGTTCAAGAATTTTGGGATAGTTCAGGATTTTTTGATAGGACAGAGGAAAAGTTTTTAAATTTTTATTTTTTTGTAAATAGTTTTTGAATTTCATACAATGTACCATTTATAATCATGTTAGTAGTATCTTTGTTTATGTTAAATTAAAAAAGGGGTAATATATATGCATATAAGCAAAATTGAAATCGGTTCGCAAATTGTACAAACAAAGTTACCTGCTTTTAAAGCAAGAATTAATATGAACTCATCAGGAATCGCAGAGTATTGTGACTACTTAGAGCGTTGCAAAGATGCTCCAAAAGGTTGGTTTTCATCAAATCGTAATATAAATTTATTTTCTAAAATATGCAAAGCATTTGAAAATCATCCTTCTGAAGAAGTTATTGAAACAAAAGTGGTATATCGCAGTGGAGAATTGTTTAATGCTAGAGGAGTGATAGAAACAAATAGGGGTAAAATTACGGATATAGAACCATCCAGAAGTGATGACGGAACGGGACCTATGGAATATTTGTTTAGAAAATTGCTTCACCAAGATAATAAAAAAGTATTTAATGGGTTATTGGGAGAGGAATATTCAAATATTTACCCTGCATGGTGGGATAAAAATATAAAGCCCATATGGAATGAAATAAACGAGCTTTATAAAATTGATACTACTATAGTAAATAATCCTTCTGAAAAAGAATTCAATAATCTTTTTAGAAAGCAGTTTTGCAGAAAATAAGAAAAATATAACAGCAAAATAGCTATGTGGTCACATTATGTGAAGTTAAAAGTATTTTTATTCGATTTAATGCAGCTTTACTTCTTAATTCAATATCTAATTCTATTTCTGTGATCTCAGGTATTTGTTTACTGTTGAATATGAAATTCCTATTTCTTCTGCAATTTGCATTCTGTCTATACCTTGCTGTAATTTTTCGAGTATTTTATTCATTAAAGATTCTTTTTTTCGTTTTTTGTTGCTAAGTTTGTATTTTTGCCTGTTTGACTTTATTGTATTGATACTGACATCCAGTTGCTCTGCTATTTCTTTGTTAGTCAGGTCGCTTTGTAGCAACGAAATCAGTTCTTGTTTTTGTAATATTTTGGGGGTTGCTGCAAATTGTTCTTTATACCATTTTACTATAGCATATTTGCTCAAGCCTGTTATTTTGATCATTTGTGTAAGTGTAAGTTTCTGTTTAGCTATAGATCTCATAATATTGTCTGTATTTTCTACAGTTCTAGTCTGCGGTTTTTTTATATTGAAATTTTTCATTAAATTATATATGGTTCTTTCGCTGACTTGGAACAAAAGGGCAATTTCTTTAACAGTTTTGCCTTCTTTAAGATAGTTTTCTAATTTTGATATTGAAATCGGTTTGTAGCCGGTAAATGATGGTGTATTGAAATTATAGTATGTACTAATCATATTTTTGTAAAAACTGCTGAAAAAATTTTTTGCTATTTTTTTACTGCTCTTGATATTTTATTTTGTTTCTGGTTTAATTTGGTTTGTGGCGGAAATTCTGCCGGATATTTGTTTAGGAATTTGAAAACTAAATATGCCGATGTGATGCCCGAGCGGGAATACAAACAAAATATTGCGCAGACGGGTATATACAGGCAGTTGAAGTATAGATGGGTACCAGGTAATAAATCCAGCGAAT
>CALURU010000020.1 GCA_944323255.1 Candidatus Gastranaerophilales bacterium | reverse complement strand
TTGAGGAATCTTTCAGGGTTGTCGACACCTTTTTGCTCAAAATACCAGACAAATATTTCCTGTAGGTTCAACGGAATAAGTGATGCAAAACGCTCTACCGCCTGGATTACGATATCTGCCTGCTGGGATTTCTGGGTCGTCATAGAGGAATCCGAATACATATATTTGTAATCCCCTTGACGTACGGCATCATCGACTTCTATAACCTCCTGCTGGTTTTCGTGGTTTACAAAAACAGTCTCCACTCCGGATTTAAAATCCGCACATAGCTTTGCAACTTTTTCAACATTCGGAATAATTAAATCCTGATTTATTGTATCAACAAGCATTGCAAGCCTTATCATCTGACCCTGAGTCTTTGTATTAATCTCTGTTGCGGTTTTGGAAGCAGAAGTTTCCACAGCCCCTATCATATTAGGGAAAATTCCTGAAACCTCTGCCATCAGGTCATTAAGGAAGGATATATCCTGCATGAATACTCCTGAATTGAACGTCAACTGCTGGAAGGCGGCAGTTGGCGAGAGGTTATCACCGTATTCTATGATTTTACCCGGATAAAGATTAATTTCATCCTCGTCAAAGAATCCTTCCGGAGCAAGAAGCGGCGGATTTTCATTAAGCGCCTGCAAATTGCAGGTTCTGTTCAAGAGCTCTTCCTGAAAATGAGCCAGCGAAAGAACTGAATACAGAGGACTTATTCCTCTCTTTGTTTCAGGATCGGTTACAAATGCACCATAAGAAAACGGGTTAATTATACCTTCATTCTTCCCGAAAGAAGCCAGATATTTTCTTCCGACAACAACAGCATGCCAGTTTTTGAGCAGTGTTCCGTCAGATAATTTCAAATCACCCCAGTGTTCAAGTACTTCTATAGTAGAGCCTTTGACAACATCTCCTTTCGGATTGGTGTATCTCGGATTGCTGTCATTAACCATTTTAGAAATCTCTTCCTTCTGCTCCGGTGTAAATGTGTAATACTTATTAGCCAAAATCTCGGAAGGGGTTTTATAGGTTCTGTAAATCTTAGGACAAGAATCCCAGTTGTCTTTCTGAGCGGAATCAAACACAAGATCTGCCGGATTTACCGGATAAATATACGGGTTATCGTAGATTTTTCTTGTATCAGTCCAATAATTTTTACCCTTAGAAATCGCTTCCATTATAAGCGGCAATTTATTCACATCAAGTGCAAAAAGGTTTTTGAAAAAGTCTATCGGACGGCGATATTCTTCATAATTCTTTTTCCATGCAGTGTAAGAGATTAATTCTCCATAAAGCAAAGCGTTATCGATAATCTGGTCACAGGTTCTCTGGTAATCCATTTTTTCAAGTATGTCCACAAGCATTGCTTTTTGTTTGTTGGAAGCGTTGTTTGAGTCGTGGTTTTCTCCGGATACGTCGAACATAGAATTAACATTCGCATAAGTATTTCTCCATATAAATGCCTTTAAAGTCTGATAAAACATAAATGTTTTGCACATTTTAACCTTAGCTTTCCATTTTTGGTTTTTATCGGAAATAGATTTAAAATCGTTTTTAAAAAAGATTTCATTTGCAAGATTAGATGCCATTTCAAGATTGGAAGCTCTTTCTGCATTAAGATTAGTAAAATCTGAAGTAATCTTTTTAATCAATTTTCCTTCTTCTTCATTACTCAATTTTTTTGTAGAGTTATCCTTTTCAATAATGTATTCAAAAGTCATAGTTTTCCTTTCCGGAGATTTTCTCCAATTATGTAAATTTAAATTTCTTTATTTGTTGTCACCTCCCCCCTCCCTCATTTAGAGCGGGAGAGCTACAAGTTTGGCGTATTCCTTCCCTTTTGAGGGAAGCGGATTGCCGGCAGAGAGCGGAGGACTTTTGCGTAAGCAAAATCCGAAGACTCGTTTAACGCCGGCAAACAAGCGGGTTAGGATGAGTGCTTTTTTATAATTATCACTTCTTCATTTTTTCTTCTTTAAAAATGAAAGAAGAAAAAACGAAGCAAAAAAGAAGAAACTTTGTTGTTTTCAATGCTCTTACGAGCATAAAATCAAATGGTTGTCGCAGGTAAACCTGCTCTTTGCCCCTCGCCAAGAAACGCTCGGGAGGGCGCAGCCACTGTGAGAACTAACAAGCCTTCGCGCTGCGAGCGTGTTATGCGTTAGCATAACAATAGCGAGCGTAAGAGTGCAGGCGCCGCCTGCTACAGCCATTCAAACCCACGCTCGTATGAGCGTTGAAAACATTTGCGTGATTTCTCTTTCTTTTCGTAGTTTTCTTTCTCTTTATATCGCAACAAAAGAGAAAGAAAACTACAAACAAATTACTTCTTCATTTTTTCTTCTTTAAAAAACAAAAGAAGAAAAAACGAAGCAAAAAAGAAGAAACTTTGTTGTTTTCAATGCTCTTACGAGCATAAAATCAAATGGTTGTCGCAGGTAAACCTGCTCTTTGCCCCTCGCCAAGAAACGCTCGGGAGGGCGCAGCCACTGTGAGAACTAACAAGCCTTCGCGCTGCGAGCGTGTTATGCGTTAGCATAACAATAGCGAGCGAAAGAGTGCAGGCTCTGCCTGCTACAGCCATTCAAACTATCGCTCGTAAGAGCGTCGAAAACATTTGCGTGATTTCTCTTTCTTTTCGTAGTTTTCTTTCTCTTTATATCGCAACAAAAGAGAAAGAAAACTACAAACAAATTACTTCTTCATTTTTTCTTCTTTAAAAAACAAAAGAAGAAAAAACGAAGCAAAAAAGAAGAAACTTTGTTGTTTTCAATGCTCTTACGAGCATAAAATCAAATGGTTGTCGCAGGTAAACCTGCTCTTTGCCCCTCGCCAAGAAACGCTCGGGAGGGCGCAGCCACTGTGAGAACTAACAAGCCTTCGCGCTGCGAGCGTGTTATGCGTTAGCATAACAATAGCGAGCGAAAGAGTGCAGGCTCTGCCTGCTACAGCCATTCAAACTATCGCTCGTAAGAGCGTCGAAAACATTTGCGTGATTTCTCTTTCTTTTCGTAGTTTTCTTTCTCTTTATATCGCAACAAAAGAGAAAGAAAAGTACAAATAAATATTATTCTTGCTTAATCATTCTTTCTGAGGTTTTCTTTTAAGCACTTAATCAAAGGTAAAATAAACTCTAATTCTTTGTCGGTAGAATCATAGATCGATTCCAGAATCTCATTTCTAATTTTATTTTCATCTCTTTTTATTGATAATCCAAACTCTTCAAGTCCGATATCCAAAATTCTTATAATATTAAAAAATGCAGAAATCGACGGCAAGTGTATGCCTGCCTCTATTTTACTAATATGTTTTTCGCTCAAATCGACTAATTCGGCTAACTTACCCTGTGTCATGTGCCGTTTCCTGCGAAACTCCTTTATTTTACGCCCTATAAATTCTTTATCATCAAAAACCATGGTATCGTCCTTCGTACTTTTTGCTAGATTACCTCATTTATAAAAAGCTGGTAACTTCTTTCTCGATAATAATTTAACAAAAGTATCAAATACGATAATAAAAATATTTTTTATGATAACATGTTATTAAAAGTAATGAATACGACACCTTGTAAAAAAATAAAGGATTCTACAATGCAAAAGAAAAAAGTTTCTGTCATAATACCGACACTGCAAAAAAACAAAACTATTTTAACAAATCTTATTCATTCTCTGGATAAAGACGGGGCAGTGTCTGAAATCATTTTAATAAACAATTCCTGCAAAAGATTTAGCCATCCTTCTGACAAATTAAAAGTTATAATCTTTCGGGAAGACTGTTACACGTACAGAGCTATTTTCTCGTTTTTAAAAAACAGGTATTTTTATCGGAAGTTTTTAAGAACTTTATAAACGGAATAACAAAACAGACATCAAAAGACGAAATTGTAAAAAGCTATGAAATCGGCTTATCATCTCTGCTCATAGATAACAAATTTATTCCTGAAACATACCTGAGTAACAAAGGCGATATTGCAGGAGAATTTCTGTTTTGCGAAAAAATGTCCCCGTTTATAAAAGTAAGCTCAGCATTAAAAACTTATAATTTTGTATACAAAATCATATTAAATTTCTTATTCAAAAAATATAAATTAAATTATCCTAAAAATCTGATTTTGGATTATCTAAAAACTCGTAAAACACCCAAACAATTAAAATATAACATTCGTGTAATAAGAGGCGTATTTTTCAAATTTCATTTAAAAGAAAGAAGAATATACCTTCTTGGCAGATGATTTAACCTTTAATATAAATATATTATCGTTAAATCTCCTGAATCCACACCTTAAAAGGCACAGGGCTGAGGCTCGGTTTTGTGCCTCTGCATAAATATCAGAATCAAACCAGCTTGTTGAAAGCTTCAAACACTCCAAGCTTTGTTCAAACATTTTCCTCTTTGCAAAACCATTGAGAAAAAGCTTTCCCTCTTCATCCAGAAAATAATAAATTCCGCCGATTAATTTATCATCATCAAGAAACAAGTAAAAAAATGTATTATCCCTGATAAATTCAAACGGATTCGGATCACAAATTTGCGACTGCGAATTTTGATAAAGACTTCTGATTTCATTTTCATAACGTAAAAATTCAGCATCTTTTGGAATCAAAACCCTTATCATATTTTATCCTCCGAAAGCCCTTCAACAATATTAATTTCCGGTTCCTCATTAACAGGTAGTTCGTTATCAAGGCCGAGTGCGAGCCGCTGCCCTTTCTGAACTTTTCCTATTGCAGAAATTATAAAATCAATCGTACCGATAGTATTTTTCGGAATATCAAGATACTCAAATTCCGCATACTTTATATCATGTGCAAATTCATTAAGCAGAAATTCCAGCACAGAAAGCGCTTTATCATACAATTCTATATGCTTCTCATTAATTTTATGTTTTTTATCTTTAGCATTTTTATTAGCCATAAATACCTCAAAAAAGAAAAAGACCGGAGGAAAGAGGGGTAATATCCATACACAAGGAGTTTGTGACGAGAGAGAAAGGTGAAACGACAACCTCCGGTCAGAAATTTTAAAAACTTTTTACTAATTCTTTGTTACCGTAAAAATCGCAGGCATACTGTTTTACGACTTCTCGTTTTCCGGATTTTACACTCTTATTTACTCCATAGACCCAGCCAAACGGTTTGGATTTAAATTTTGAGTAATTATACTCTCTAAGGGAGTAAACAATCTGATCCCTCAGGCTCAGCATCAAATCATTAGCACTGATACCTGAAACGGAAACTTTATTCATCACCCCGTCGAACCTCCATTCTACAAGTTCCGCAACTGGTTTGGAGCAAACCGGACAAAATCCGATTGATAATTTTCTGGACGAAAATAAATCATTATCCCTGAGATAGTACACATCATCAGGGGTAAACTGACAGCAATGACGCACAATTAACCTCCTAAAATTATTAACTTTATAATATCCTCTTTAGGCAAAGAGGTATGGGCAAAGACAGAACAGGTTCTTCGCAAGTTGGAACCATAAGGGCATTCTGCCCCCTCATACTCTTGAAAGATTTATCCTACGCAGCGTTTGAGCTTTGTTTCAAAATCAAGTACAAGATTATATTACTACATTTTCATTTTTCACCATAAGATTGTTAAGACTTTTTTACATCTTAACCCAGAGTGCAGTGTTTATGGTATTTTTATTATAGGTAAGGAGAGCAAAAATGAAAGCAATTGTATTTGATGATGGATTAAAACTTGATAAAAATTACTCGAAACCGACTCCGCAAAAAGGCGAAGCTTTAATCAGAGTAAAACTTGCGGGTATTTGTAATACTGATTATGAAATTACAAAAGGATATATGGGTTATAAAGGAATTTTAGGACACGAATTTGTAGGTGTTGTGGAAGAAGTGAACGGGGATGACAAATCGCTTGTCGGCAAAAGAGTTGTTGCAGAAATCAGCTACGGCTGCAACGATCCGGAATGCGAATGGTGTGCAAAAAAAAATTACCGCCACTGCCCTAACCGCCATACTTTAGGTATTTGGAGAAAAGACGGCTGCTTTGCTGAATATATGACCATGCCAACCAATGTGCTGTTTGAAGTTCCGGATAACGTCACTGACGAACAAGCAGTTTTTGTAGAACCGCTTGCAGCAGCCTGCGAAATTACCGAACAGCTTCATATTGAACCTATGCAGAAAGTTGTTGTACTCGGAGACGGAAAACTAGGACTTACAACAGCTCTGACACTTAATTCCCAAAACCTTGACGTCCTGCTTGTCGGAAAACATCAAAATAAACTCGACATTGCTGCTGCTCAGGGAGTTAAAACGCAATTACTCAACTTATTTACACCTGAGAAAATTTATGATGTCGTAGTAGAAGCAACAGGAACAGCTTCAGGTTTTGAAACCTCTATGGCTCTAACTAAACCGAGAGGAACGCTGGTTCTTAAAAGCACGGTTGCTTCCGGCAAAGAACTTAACCTTGCACCGATTGTAATCGATGAAATAACTGTTCTCGGCTCGCGCTGCGGTCAATTTCCGCCGGCATTAAGGCTGCTTAAAAACCATAGAATAGATTTTACTCCGTTTATCAGCGGAATTTATTCAATTGATGATGCAATAGAAGCCTTTGAAGCTAACAAGTCTAAAGAAAGTATAAAAATATTAATAAAAATGTAAGTAAATCGGCGGGAATTTAAAAAATTCCCGCCGATTTTTGATATCAAATTTTCTTTAAAGATTCAGATAATTTATATATTTCTTCCCTGACTTTTTGCTGGAAATTATCTTTATTCATAAACCGCAAAATATCATCTCGACTCCCGCAAACCAGCATAGAAGACGCATCAACATTCATTGACGGATGAAGCGCTGAAAGAATCAATAACGCATTGCCTTCGATATTCTCATCCCGTTCAACGCCCAGAGAAATTGCTCTGGCAAATATATTCTTATCCTTATTCTCAAAATCCACCGCAAAATTTCTGAAATAACCCACATCCGGAATCTCTCTGGAAATACGATCTTTCATCTTGGATATAACAGCTTTAAGCTCTTCCGAAAACTTTTTTTCCATCTTCTTCGGCATCATCCTTATATGTTTATTATTAATCTTTTTGATATCGTATTTTATCATATATTGTTTCCCTTATGCAACTTCTACAAAATGCGGGGCAAATCCGGTTTTCAAATCTGCCAAACGTTTTTCATTTGCTTCATACAATTTTTTCATATTTTCCTCTGAGAGAACCTTGTTAAACCCTTTTGGGAGTTTCGGTTTTAGCGCAGGCAACCCCAGCTCTATACGATTATAATAATTATAGCACTCCTCCAAATATTTATTATACCTTGCATATTTGTTATCCGACAGTTTAGAAATTTCCCGTTTATAATCATCAAACAATGGTCCCAGCGTATTTTTACCCTGCCTCAAGTCGTAAGCTATATGTTCATATTCACCAAAATAATTTGTTTGTGCACCTCTAAACTGTATTTCACCTCTCATTCCATTAGAATGAATAACATTCATCTGCCCTGTTCTGTAACCCGAAGATTTTATTGCAAAGTCTTTTGCCTCCGATTTTGAATAATTATAATTCGGAAATTTGCTATAGCCAGCAAGCTCCGGACGTGAATTTACAATAACACCATTTCCGCAGATCTTTCTCAAAGCCTGTATCTGCCTGCTGCTGAATTCCGGCAGACCGTGACCTCCTCTATAATTATTTATTTTCAAAACCTCCAACGGCTCAAACTTATTTTCCTCAAGCCGTTTAATTAAATCCTCCGCAAGCAGTTTCTGCGCTTTAATTTGCTCAATACTAAGCTCACCCTTCTTTATCCTGCTTGCTGCAATAGAAACAGCCAAGTCATCTACAACCTCTTTAGAACGCTTTTCTATTAATGGCTGAACAAATTTTTCAAATATCGGAAATGCTCTATCAGCCTCTTCTGTAGACATTGGATGATTATAAATATATTTACCCAGAAGAATCTTCTGCTCTTTTGTCAAAGATTCACCATTTAATTTAAAATTCTCAATCAAACTCTTAATCTCTGAAGATGAAAGCTGTGGCAGAGATTTTGTAATAACTCTTGAGCCAATGCCGTCGCCTATATATTCTACGGCTGTCTCATAAGAACTTATCTTCTTTTCTTTAATCCCGCGCTCTAACTTGGTATAAATTGATAATGCACCTTTAGGTCTGTTTGTTATTTCTTTTACACTTGATAAATTCCCAAAAATGTTATCAACCTGCAATCTGGCATCCGAAAAACCCGCCTTCAAATCCTCACCGATTTGATACGCCGTTGTCCCTAAATCAGCTTTTTTTAAAGCAGCATCTTTAGATGCAAACGCAATCTCCATATCTTTAGACCCTGAAGTTAATCTTGAAAAATTAACATTCAGCCCCAATTCAGGTTTTTGCATAAATTTTTTGATTAAAAACTGATATCCCATAACTTTTTAATAATTCCCCGTATTATTAAAAAGTAAATTTTTTTTCTTAAATTGCTTTTTTGTTACAAAGATTAACAACAAAAAAAGACCCTGATTTTCATCAAGGTCTTTTTTATATATCCTACATCTTTTTTATTAAAATGTTTGAGCAGGTTTCTTTTGTTGAGTAGCACCCGGAATAGCCTGCCAGTTAGCTGCCATAATCTTTTTAAAAGATTTTAAAGCTGTATCTTCCAATTCGCCTAACTCTTCAGCTTCCATAATCAATTCTCTTAAAGGAAGGAGTGCTCTCTGGTCTCTAAGAACGCCCAAAGCTGCTGCAGCGCCTGCTCTAACTAAATCGTTTTCTGAACGGTTTTTCATAACGTCGATTAATGCAGGAACTGCTTTTTTATCATTCAATTTACCTAAAGAAGTTACCGCATAAATTCTAACGTTAACCCATTCATCGTATAACATATTGATAATTTTATCTACGCATTTTTTATTTCCGATTTCACCAAGAGCACGGGTAGCGTCGCATCTTACATTAACTTTTTCGTGATCTAATGATTTCATTAATGCGTCAGTAGCAACATCACCAATTTCAATCAAAGCATCTGTTGCTGTTATACAAACCTGAGAGTTTTCATCATTAAGAGCTTCTACCAGAGGTTCAACTACGATTTTACCGCCAAGACGTCCAAGTGCACGTGCTGCACGAACTCTAACGTCAACGTTGCGGTCTTCTCTTAAAGATTCAATTAAATGTTCAGTGGCTTTAGAATCGCCCAATTCGCCCAACGCACGAGCGGCATATAAACGAACAGAACCGTTTTTATCGTTTTTCAAAACTTCAATTAACGGCTCAACAGCTTTAGAATCGCCCATTTCTCCAAGAACACGGGCAGCATTATATCTAACTTTTTCAGAACTTGAAGTCATCAAATCGTTGATTAATTCCTGAAAAGTTTTCTTAACTTGCTTTTTTTTGCTGTTTACTGTAATTGCCATACACGTTACCTCCAATATGTAAACATATTTCTTTAACTTCTACACAGTAATATAAAGTTTTTTTGTTTCTAAAAATTGCCTTTATCTATTTAATTTGTAAATTTTTTGTTACAATCCCTTTGAATTAGGGTAAAATTTACACTTAATCTCGGTAGTATTAATATAACATATTTTGACATTTTTATAACTAGTCTACCAGATATTTTTACAAAATTTAATTATTATTATAATTAATATATTCCTAAAACTTAACAGTAGTAAGAAAAACTCAGCTTTACAAAACTTAAGATTTCCTACTTACCAGGGATGGTAATAGTAAATTCGCTTCCCTCATTTAGTTTAGTTTTTACAGAAATTTTTCCTTTGTGCTTTTCAATAATTTTTTGAGAAATAGCAAGTCCCAAGCCGGTTCCAACCCCGACACCTTTTGTTGTATATCCTGCAAAAAATATCTTATCCGGCTCTTTAATTCCACATCCGGTATCTTTAATTTTGACTGACAAATTATCATTTTTATAGCTTGTGTCAATAGTTATTGTACCCCTGCCTTTTATTGCGTGTACTGCATTTACAAGAATATTCATAAACACCTGATTAAGCATATTCGGATAACATTTTACAGGCGGGAGTTTCGAATAATTTTTTACAACCTCAATCCTGTTTTTTGTTTCATGCCGGATTAAATCAAGCGTTAAATCAATTTCTTTATTTATATCCGCTTCCTGCAATTCAGCCTCATCAAGTCTTACAAATTTTCTTAAAGACACAACCAGCCTGTTTATTCTCTCGATTGCCTCTGAATCTATTTCATTAACTTCTTTTAAAAGACTTAGAATTTCTTCATCTTTTATTTTTGATATAAGTTTTTTAGTAATTTCATTGTTAGACTTAATTGAAGCAACAGGAGTATTGATTTCATGCGCAACTCCGGCAACAAGCTGACCAAGTGATGCCATTTTTTCAGAATTTATAAGTTTCAATTGCGTATCTTTTAATTCCTTTAATGTCTTGGTTAAATCCCTAACCATCTGTTCATTTTTTTTGTACAATTCTGCCTGAATTATTGCATTTCCAAGCTGCGAAGAAACACCGTTTAAAACCTCCAGAGTATCATCAAATTTTGTTTTTTGTTTTGTCGAAAGAACAATAACACCCAGAAGTTTATTCATATGATAAATAGGTAAAATAACTCGCTGGACAATTTCCCTGAATGGCTTAGCCTCTTTGTATTCTTTCATACAGGTCACGCATGAAACTTTATTAGACTTTATGCAATCGTCGGCAGATTTTTCAAAAGAGAGCTCCATACCTTTATCTTTGTTCTGCAATGACTCTGCAATCCTGTATTTATTAGCTCCGCATTCTTCCGCATAGTAGGCTCTAAATGCCCCAAACATTTGTGCTATTTCCTCCAGAGCAGAATTTAGAATAACCGAAGTATCTATAGATTCTCTTATTATATTAGAAATATTATTAAGCAATAATAATTTCATCGCCTGTGATTGAGCTTGAAGCTTTATTTTAGACAGGTTTTTATTATCATTTTCGAGAATAGAAATTTTTTTTTGCAGATTCAGATTTTTTAGAACAATTCCATCGAGCTGGCTTTTTGCCGTAACATCAGTCAGCACTATGATATTATATGTTCCTTTTCTTGTAGAATTCATTTCATAATAATACAATTCTCCGCCTGACGCCTGATAGGATATATAGGCAGAAAAATCTTCCCGTGACTTCAGCGCCTGCGCTATAGGAGAATGAACCTTTACGTCGTTGCTTACAAGAGCGCAAACATTATAGTTTAATTTATGTGAAAATTTTTCCAGAGTCTTAAAATCCGGAAATAAGCGTTTAAAAACATTGTTAGCAAAAACCATTTCTCTGTTTTCATTAACAATGATAACAGCACTGGTGAATTTATTAAATAAATCAAATTTCCCCATAATTATATTATATTATAGATTTATAAGTATAATCAACTTAACAGATATTATTTTAAAAATTTTTCATAAGTTTTGCTCTTTTTTGGCAAAATAAAAATGTTTTGGTATAATAGAAATGCACTTCATAAAGTATAAATTTAATAATAGAATTTTGGACAGGATAAATACACCAAACAATGGTGTTAATAAATACATTAAGAGATTATAATTATACTAAAATAGGCATAGTTGGAGAATATTATGGCTGATAATGATAAACAGGGAGACGCAAAACAACAGGATATAACTAAGTTTTTGATAATGACAATTGCATCAATTGTTATAATGTTCATAGTTTTTGCTGCTGTCAATTACATGGTAATGGAAAATCTCATAAGCCAAAAAATCGGAATGCTGAATCTTTCACAGGAAGAAGTTGCAGATGAAGGCAGTGAAGATGAAATTCAAAAAGGAATCATAGTTGATTTAGGCGACTTTATTTTGAATTTATGCGACGAAAATCAGAAAAAATATTTGAAAGTTAATGTCGCAATAGAAGTTACACAAAAAGAAACAGATTTCCCTAAGGTTGAGGAGGAAAAGAGCGGAGGACACGGTGGGCACGGCGCTGCACCGGCACCTGCTGATCCGATGGAAGCTATTCAGAAAGAAATGAATCAGTACAAACCTGCAATAAGAGACGCTATAATAACCAATCTTTCCAGCAAAACCTCTGCAGAACTTGCAACTGCTGCCGGAAAAGAACTTGCAAAAGAACAAATAACAAACGATATTAATTCTATACTTGGCGGAGAAAGGGAAGTTTTGAGAGTAAGTTTCGGACAATTTATTATTCAATAAAACAAAGGAAATAAACTCAATAATAAAATGGCTAAAAGTGCTAACAATGATTTAACAGAATTAAATTTTTTTGATGATGAGTTTTCGGATTCGGAACACAAGAGCTATAAGCTTTATAACTTCCGCAGACCGGACAAATTTTCAAAAGACAACCTGAGAGCTTTGAGAGACATTCACAGGGAATTCTCCAAAGCAATTTCGCTTGTATTGAGCGGTTATTTACGTATGCGTGTTGAGATTGAAATCGTATCAGTTGACCAGCTTACTTATGAAGAATTTGTACGTTCAATGCCATCACCGATAAGTGTTGGTGTGTTTGAGTTTGAACCGCTTTCCGGACAAATACTTTTAGGCATCAGTTTTGAAGTTATCTCTTGCATAGTAAACAGAATGCTGGGAGGTGTCGGAAATATTGAGCAGCAGACAAGAGAGCTTACGGACATAGAAAAGGCTCTGGCTAAAAAGGTCATTAATATTATAATCAAATCCCTTGAGGACTCCTGGAATGCAATTATTCCTGTAAGCGGGAAATTCATAAGCCTTGATGACAACTACCAGTCAATTCAGGTTGCAACAGCAGGTGAAATTGTTGCATTACTGACATTTGAGGTTCAAATATCAGGTAAGCACTTCGGGCTATTCAGCCTTTGTTTCCCTTATCCTGTTTTAGAAACCGTTCTCGGACATTTGAGTACACAGCATATTTTCCAGACCAAGGGTCTTGTCGCTTCTAATGATGAAAGAATGAAAATGATTTCCAAAATCAACACTTCTAATGTTGATATAAGGGTACAGTTTGGGCAGTGCAGTATTACACTGGATGATTTTCTGCAATTAACTGAAGGAGATATTATTAAACTTGATAACAAAGTTCAGGACGATTTGATAGTCAAAGTTAACGGCGAGAAAAAATTCTTTGCACGCCCTGGAACAATGAAGGACAAAATTTGTGTTAAAATAACAGATGTGTATGATGAAATGCATGAATTACTGCGTAATTATTTTTAGGAGAGGTTTATAATGCTGGACGACGATGATATAAAAAGGGCTAATGAGCCTGAAGAAGAAAACAACGAAGATATTGATGCCGGAGCAGACATTGATGATGTTGTAAGTCCTGAACCGGCTGTTAAACCTGATGAAGAATATGAAGAATCCGATAAACATAACAAAGATAAAACTGTTACGGTTCAGCCGGTTCAATTTGCTTCGTTTGAAGATCTGGATCAGGTGCAAGGACCTGCTAACCAAAATTTAAATATTCTTCTGGATGTAAAATTACAATTAACAGTAGAGCTCGGAAAAACCGAACTTCCTATTAAAAAAGTGCTGGAACTGACAAAGGGTTCAATTGTTACATTGAATAAAGCTGCAGGCGAACCTGTAGAATTATATGCCAACGGAAAACTTATTGCATATGGTGAAGTTGTTGTTATTGAAGATAACTTCGGATTAAGAATCACTCACATTACAGACCCTGCAAGAAGGTTAAATACCATTTCTAATACAAATAAAAATGAAGAGTGAATTAATCTCCAAATTTGACATTAAATTATATTTCAAGTATCTTAAAAGTGTACATATGTACACTTTTTTTGATACTAGCACAACTTAGGGAAGAGAATATGGATTTTACAACACTAACTATCAAAGTCTTAAAGATGCTTTCTATTGCAGGAAGTTATGGAATCGGTATTATATTACTTACGGTAATTGTAAGAGCATTAATGTGGCCTTTAGGTCTTTCACAGCAGCGTTCTATGAGAACAATGCAAATGCTACAGCCAAAAATGAAAGCTATTCAGGAGCGTTATAAAAGTAATCCGCAGATGATGCAGCAAAAAATGATGGAGTTCTACAAAGAACACAAGTTTAACCCGATGGCAGGCTGCTTCCCTCTGTTGATTCAAATGCCTATATTTATTTTACTGTATTCAACATTTATGAGCCCGCAGTTTATCCAAATGGCAGGCGATTCACAATTTTTATTTATAAAAAGACTTGATGCAACTTTGAAAACTTCTGCCGGAGTGTCTCATGACGGAATCTTCGGTGTTTCAAAAGATGATACTTTTATGACCGGTAAAAACGCAAAAGTTTATTTGCAGGGTGTTGAAGAGCCGCTTTTGAACGTAAAAATAGAAAAACCTAATAAGGCTGTAGAGGTTCAAGGCGAGTTAATGCCGGGCGAACCTGCTGATTTCAAAATCAGTCTTGATAATTTGAATCTCAAATTCAGCCAGCTTGACCAGATAGAAAAGGCTGAAATTGACGTAACAGATATTCAGACAAAAGAATCAGAAAAAATGACTTTTGTTAGAAAAGATGGTATTTTAATAAGCACGATTCCGACAAAAGAAGTCAAACCGGCATTCCATTATGATGTATTACTGTTGATTGCATTATTTGCAGTAACAATGGTATTCTCACAAAGAGCAATGATGGCAATGAATAAGAATGTTCCGCAAGATCCTGCACAGCAGCAAATGCAAAAATCTATGAACACATTTATGCCTATTATGCTGACCTTTACATTTGTCATAATCCCGATACCAGCAGGTGTTCTGCTATATCTTATTTCAAGCAACGTATTTCAGGTAATTCAAACTGTTATTATTAACAAACAGCTTGAAGCGGAAGATGCTAAAAAAGAAGCAAAAGTTGATGATGCAGACCTGGCAAACGCTAAACAAATAAAAGAAAAGTAAAAAATCCTCCTCTCCTTGAGGAGAGGGTCAGGTGTCAACCAGAATGGAGTAAAAGTGTTACTATCAGAATTTGATTATAAATTACCTGAAGAATTAATAGCGCAGCGACCGAGCGATAAGCGTGAAAATTCCCGTATGATGGTTCTCAACCGTGACAAACATGAAATTCTGAACAAACATTTTTACGACATTGTTGACCTGCTGGATGAAAACCATATTTTGATTCTTAATGACACAAAGGTTATTCCGGCAAGACTTTTTGGTTACAAAGATACGGGTGCAAAAATCGAAGTCTTTCTTTTAAAACAAAGACCGGACTACGCAGAAGGGGAAAAAGGGATAAAAGTAGAAAAACAGAACAATAATATTTACCCCTGGGAAGTTTTAATCAGACCTTCTAAACGTGTAAGGGTAGGGACTGTAATAAAAATATCCGATGAGCTATCTTGCGAAGTTAAAATGCCGCTTCCTGATGACGGAAAATGGCTTGTACAAATGATTTACGAAGGTGACATTTTCGAGATTCTGCACAAAGTCGGAAATATCCCGCTTCCACCTTATATTGAGCGTAAAATGTCTAATGAAGAACTTAAAAAACTGGATTTTGAAAGATATCAGACAGTCTACGCAAAAAAAGAAGGCTCTGTTGCTGCTCCGACCGCAGGATTACATTTTACACAGGATATTTTGAAGAAGCTTTCTGATAAAGGCGTTGAAATCGGATACGTAACCTTGAATGTCGGAATTGGGACTTTTAGACCCGTAAAATGCGACAATATCCTTGAACACCACATGGATTCAGAAACGTTTGAGATTAAGCAGGAGACTGCAAATTTAATTAATAGAGCAAAAAATGAGGGCAAAAAACTAGTTGCAGTTGGCACAACAACCGTAAGAACCTTAGAAAGTGCCCACAAAATGTTTGGAGAAATAAAAGCCTGTAAAGGAGCTTCCGAATTATTTATTTACCCGCCTTATGAGTTTAAAGTTATAGATAAACTTATTACCAATTTCCACCTGCCGAAATCAACACTTCTTATGCTGGTAAGCGCTTTAGCCGGCAAAGATTTCATTTTTGAAGCCTACGAAGAAGCTATTAAAGAAAAATACCGCTTCTATAGCTATGGCGATTGCATGTTCATCAACTAGGGGTAAATATATTTTGTTGATAAGTATAGTTACCAGTTTGTATGTATTATGGGAGTAAATATATTGGGGTGATAGGTATGGCTACTTGCTTGTATGAATTATAGGCGGGTAAATGCATCAGGATGATAGATATGCTTACAAGCCTTTAACAAAAGTTAAACAAAAGATATAATTATCAAGTTCCTTTCATAACATTCTTCAAGCGGCAAAGTATAAGTTATTATATCCACAACTTTTGCACGGAATTTGCTTAAAACTTTCTTAGCATTTTCAAGTTCTTCCGGCATTTTTTTCGATTTGTATGCTACAAAATATCCGTTTTGCTTTAAAAGCGGCAGCGCATAGCCACAAATTTTACTTAAATCCGCAACTGCACGACTTGTTATAATATCGTACTTTTTCCCTTTTATATTTTCGACTCTATCGCATATCATTTCCAGATTGTGAAGCCCTAAAGCCTGTTTAATTTCACTAACGGCGTTGATTTTTTTTCTTATGCTGTCAATTCCCGTAACTTTAAATTGAGGAAATTCTATTACAATAGGTACGCAGGGGAAACCGCCGCCACATCCTATATCCAGTATTTCTCCGCTTTTTATACCGTATTTTTCGAAAAATAACTTTATACCCAGTGAATCGTATATATGTTTTTCAAAAAGAAGTTTCTCATCATTTTTAGAAATTAGATTTAATTTACTATTTTCTTCAAGAAAAACTTTTTTATAATCTTCAAAATCCGCTTTTATTTCAAACTTATCCATATTTTTTCTCAATATCGTCGAAAACATCTTTTGCCATTCTAAGTTTCATATCTTTTATCCTATTCTGGATTTTAGAAATATCTACAGAACTGCCGAATGCCTGCGCAATCCGACGGGCTTTAAAATATTCAATCAGCGCTTTTTTATTCATGGAAATATTATTGTAATAATAATCCCCGAGAGCCAAAGTCGCCTCAAGTACATAAAAATCCTCATTTATAAATTCCGCACTCTGTTTCGCTTCCAAAAGATAGTCCAGAGCCTTCTTATCTTTTTCCTGCTGGCAGATTTTTGCAAGATAAGATGCGGTATAAAAAATTCCGTCATAATTATTTCTGGATTTTTCCAGATTATACGCTTTCAAAAAGCAATCCCTTGCATCGGAATAATTTCCATTATCAAAATAACAAGATCCCATGTTTGAATAAGCAAGTGCCCGGTACGGATTATTACCACTTATTGCGATACATTTTGAATAATATTCAAAGGCGTTTTTCTCGTCATGTCTGTCATCATTTGCCAGTGCAAACTTAAAATAAAGTTCAGCAAGAGTCTCATCAGAAGTATTTTCATCCAATGACTCCAAAGCTTTTTGATAATAAGAATAAGCCTCATCAGGATTATTCATGCTGGAATAAATATTTCCCAGAAGAGTACAGGCAGAAACCATCAAAGATTGCGGCGTGTCTACGGAATAAATAACCTGTTTGATTGTCTCTATTGCCCGCTCATTTTTGTACATTAAAAAATATAAATCTGTTAATTCATAATATAAATAATTTAAATTTATTACTTCGTTATGTTTTTTATAGAAACTTTCAACAAGTTCATAATAATGCTGCGCCATGGAATAGTCACCAATTTCTTTATATAATCTTGCAAGCAGCATCCTCGCTTCCATTAATGTATGAAGATCTATTTCCGGAGAATTTAAAATCTCTTTGTAAACATTTATAGCATCAGTATTTTTCTTTTCCTCTATAAGCTGCTTTGCTTGTTTAAGTTTTTCATCAATTGTCGGAGATTTTTCCGCATTCTCAACCGGAACATGCGGGGTTACAGTTTCAACGACCGTCTGCTGCGGCTGTTTTCCACTTTCTATTTCTTTAATCCGTTTATTGTGATAATCAATTTCCGCTCTCAAAGCCTGCCTAGATATCATTATTTCCCGTGTTTGCAGCGGTTCTTTCAGTTGTTTTTCATAAATATTTATAATGTATTTGTGCAACTTAATTTCAGTTTTTGCCGGTATAGATATATCTATATTTTGCTGAAAATAATCCTGAACATATATCATTTCACCGGATTGAAATATCATCAGATTAGTTTTCAGATATTCAAGTGAAAACTCATCATACAAATCAAATACAGCAAGTGCATTAATAGAAATTCCATGCCTGATTGTGCGCAAAAACCAGAAAAAATTTCTGATTGTTGCAGGAATCAGGTTAACATAAGTCAGTCCCAAATAGGAATCGAAACTTATGCCTGACTGGTTAAACTTTGCCAGAAAATCACTCAAAGATATTTTCATAGCCTGTACTATTTTGAGTGACAAAGCCGTGTAATAATAATATCCTCTTGTATACTTATAAAAATCCTCAAGTACAGTATCGGTATATGTTATTTGGTGGAAATTTATAAAATCCTTAAAAATATCTTTAGAAAAAGCTTTCAGAAAAACTTTTTTATCAACTTTTATACTTCCAAACGCTCCAGGAATCATTGCCCTTGTTGAAACAACTATTTTAACATTTGAATCATTCGCAATATTTTCCAAACAATCTATGACAAGTTGTCTGTTTTCTTCTAAGATATCATCAAAAGAATGAAGAATTATAACAAACGGTTTTTTTATTGAAGAAATATATTGCTGTAATTTGACAGAAAGAGTTGTTACTTTAGCATTTAATGTTACCGGTTTCGCCATTGAATTTTTCTCTATCAAATCCATAAATGCCAGCAGAATATCATCGCAAACTGTTGATATTTTGCAATAATATTCGAGCTTAATAACATCCTTATTTAAAAAGCGTGAAACATAATTAATAAACTGTCTTTTACCGGTACCTAAAAAACCGTGTACATACAAAAAAGTTCCGTCTGAATTAAAAAATTCCAGCGCTTTTGTTATCTCTGCGTAATTATTTTTTACTAGAAACTTATTAACACCCTCAACTTCCGGCAGATTAATATTTTCAATATCAATAGAACTATCTATAAAGTTATAATCCATAAAACGATTTTAAATGATATTAATGTATTTTGCAAATGTTTTGATATAAAATAATTTACGGTATAATTTAAAAAGAACTTGGAGGAAAATTTAATGTCATATATGATAGTCGAATTATGTCTGGCAGCGGTAATTGCTTATCTGATAGGCTCAATACCTACCGGATATTTAATTGTAAAGGCAAAAACCGGGAAAGATATAAGAACAGTAGGGTCAGGATCTACCGGAGCAACAAACGTAAAGCGCGTGCTTGGTAAAAACTACTTTTTTCTGGTAATGTTTCTTGATGCGCTCAAAGGTGCACTACCAGTAGTTCTTGCAAAAATCTTTGCGACAACTGCCGCTAATATAGGGTTAATTCCTGTTGTGGCAGCAATTGCGGTAATAATCGGGCATAGTAAATCAGTTTTCTTGCAATTCAAAGGCGGGAAATCTGTAGCATCAGGAGTCGGCACAATTATTGCTCTCAACTGGATAGCAGGATTAATAATTGCAGCAGTTTGGGGAGTTATTACATATACAACCCGATATGTATCTGTAGGTTCTATTACGGCTTTGGTATTATCACCGTTTGTAATGTATTTTCTTCATGCACCGCTTGCATATATCGGTTACTGCGCTCTTGGAGCTATTTATATAGTATATTTGCACAGAGAAAATATTAAACGTCTAATAAACGGAAATGAGAACAAGGTTAGATAACTAAAACTTTTCCCTCTCTGTAAATATAAAGACTGAGAGGCATAATTTCTTAATATGCGAAGCGAATTTAGAAATTCGGGCGGAGCGAAAGGAGAAAATAATGACAGAAGTATATGGAAATATTCATTCAATAGAAAGCTGCGGCACCGTCGACGGACCGGGGATAAGATTTGTTGTATTTACGCAGGGGTGTCCGATGAGATGCCAGTACTGCCACAATCCTGATACCTGGGAGTTTAGAGAAAATAATAAAATGTCCGTCGATGAAATTCTTGAGCAATATGAAAGTGTAAAAGAATTTTGTGCAGGCGGAATAACTGTGACTGGCGGAGAGCCTATGTGTCAGATGGAATTTGTAACAGAACTTTTTAAAAGGGCAAGCGCAAAAGGGGTAAATACAGCTCTCGACACTTCAGGAGTATTGTTTAACAAAAATAATACCCAAAAGCTTGATGAACTTTTAAAATATACGAGTGTAGTTCTTCTTGATATTAAGCATATTGATGATGAAGAACACAAGAAACTCACCGGACATTCCAATAAAAATATTCTGGAATTTGCGCAGTATTTATCTGATATGAAAAAGCCAATGTGGGTAAGGCACGTAGTTGTTCCGGGAATTACATTTAAAGAGGAATACTTAACGAAATTGGGTGAATTTCTTGCAGGTTTACATAATATAGCAGCCTTAGACGTACTTCCTTATCATGATATGGCGATACCTAAGTATGAGAATTTGCAAATAGATTATCCTCTGAAAGGTGTTCCGCCGTTAACTCATGATCAGGCAATTGAAGCAAGAAATATTATTATGCAGGCATACAAAAAAGCAAAAGAAAAATAATCAAACGACCGGATAAAACATCCGGTCGTTTATATTTACCTAATTTTTATACCAAATACAACTTATGCCGGAAGTCTTTTGTAACAGTTGTAAAGAGATTACTTGTCTGAAAAGCATGTTTATACTAAGATTATAGTGGTTACACTGGTCGATAGGCATAACCCTAGTCGGCGGGGGTAAATGGCGTGGTAAATCAAAACAAATAGTTTACTACTATACATAATGGTACATCCTCCCCGATGGAGCAGTATAGCCCGTAGTAAAACAAGTTAGAAAAAACAAAGGAGACAAAAGATGTCAACAGCATCACTTATTGAACTTTTAGAAGCAGGCGTTCACTTCGGACACCAGACACAGCACTGGAATCCTAAAATGAAACCGTATATCTACGGTGCAAGAAATGGTATTTATATTCTTGATTTAAGAAAAACTACCACTCTTTTGGACGCAGCTTATGACGTAGTTAGAGATTATGCCGCAAAAGGAAGAAATGTTCTTTTTGTAGGTACTAAAAAGCAGGCTGCAGAAGTTGTTGCAGAAGAAGCAACCCGTGCAGGCGCTTATTATATTAACAGAAGATGGCTCGGCGGTATGTTAACCAACTTTGAAACAATTAGAGGAAGAGTTAACAAACTAAGAGAATTAGAAGATTTTATTTCTTCAGGTCATGCAGAAAAATTGCCTAAAAAAGAACAGGCTCAATTAAACAGACAGCTTGCTAAGTTAAGCAAAACTCTCGGCGGTATTAAGGAAATGAGAGGGCTTCCTGATATTATTTTTGTCGTTGATCAGGCAAAAGAAGATATCGCTATTAAGGAAGCAAATAAATTAAATATTCCTGTAATATGCCTTGCTGATACAAATGCAAATCCGGACGGTATCAACTACATTATCCCTGGTAATGATGATGCTATCCGTTCAATCAAGTTGATTACTTCAAAATTGGCTGATGCAGTTATTGAAGGCAAACAGTTGAAAGAAAACAACGCTAACACTAAAGGCAAAATCGAATCTATTACAGCTGCAGATGCAGGCGTTGAAGAACCTGCAACTGTATAAATATTAGTGACTGAGTGACAGTGTGACTGGGTGACTAAGTTTTATAAAATATGTTCTTAATCACTTAATCACTTAGTCACTTAATCACTCCCTAAAAAGAAGGAGAATTTAAAATGAATATTACAGCTACTATGGTAAAAGAACTTCGTGACAAAACCGGTGCCGGCATGATGGATGCAAAGAAAGCACTTGTAGAAGTTGACGGCGATATGGAAAAAGCAATGGAAGTTTTACGCCAAAAAGGTATTGCTTCTGCTGATAAGAAAATGGGAAGAATCGCTGCAGAAGGCAGAATCGGTTCATATGTTTCTGATTCGGTAGGCGCTATGATTGAAGTTAACTGCGAAACAGACTTCGTTGCTAAGAATGCTGAATTCATCGAATTAACTAACGGACTTGCTCAATTGGTTGCAGAATCAAACCCTGCTGATGTTGATGCATTACTTGCAACAACTTGCCCTAAATGCGGAAAGCTGGTTTCAGATATTATCAAAGAAAAAATTGCTTCTATCGGTGAAAAAATTACCGTAAGAAGATTTGTAAGATATGAAGGCAACATTGCAACTTACATTCACAATGGTAAAATCGGTGTATTACTTCAGACTGATGCAAAAGACGAAGCTCTTGCAAAAGATATCTGCTTGCACATTGCTTCTTCTGCTCCGGAATTTGTTTCAAGAAAAGATATTCCGGCTTCTGTTATCGAAGAAGAAACAAGAATCGAAATGGGCAAAGAAGATTTGGCTAAAAAACCGGAACAAATCAGAGCTAAGATTGTTGAAGGCAGAGTTAACAAGTTAATGTCTCACAGATGCTTAATTGAACAGCCGTTTGTTAAGAATCCTGACCAAACAATCGAACAGTTAATTGAAGGTAAATTCAATATTGTAAGATTTGACAGATATGTTCTTGGCGAAGGTCTTGAAAAAAGAAGCGATAACTTTGCAGATGAAGTTATGAGCCAGTTGAATAAATAGTTTAGATATAGTATTACAAAGGGCGGCGCTAAAGCGCCGCCTTTTGGCTACACAAAAATACTATTCATCTTAAACAGGTAATGCTATAATAGGATTTATTCTGGAGAAATCGTGGCACGCAAAAAGAGACAATCAAACAAAATTATTCATTTTATTATAACATTTCTTTTGATGGCTACCGGAATATATTATTTCGGATTAAGTTATGTTCCGCAGAAATGGTATGAAACACAGCAAATGATGCCGGATCAAGTTGAATCTTATTATGTAAACCAGTGGTGCACGTCGGATTTTGGCAGAAGGGAAGCTGTATTGTGGGATTTAACCAGAGTTGACTGCTTGTCCAAGGACTATGCTATAGAATTTGATTTTGCAAAAAAGTGGGCGGAATCGGTAGGGCAGGCACTTTATTATTCTAAGATGACCGGCAAGGCTCCTGCTGTTGTTTTAATTCTTACTAATATAACGGATTATAGATATGTTAAGCGAGTTGAACGACTGGATAAGGGAATAAAGATTTTTTTAGTAAAAGCTTTTTAAGGATTTATATTGTTGAAGCCGAGGCTAATGAATACTCTACGATAAAAAAGAGTTTATATAACATTAAAAAGTGTAAATTTTTTTTTAAGCTGCGCAATTTTTCACGACCAAAATACTTTATATAAATATAGTGTGAAGGAAGGTTTTTTGTGTCAGAGATTAATCCGATACTTTATCAAAACGAAGTTAATAAGCTGCCTCAAATCCAACGTGATTATGAAGATGTAAAGGAACAGGTAGATAAAGAGAACGAGCTTACTTCTATTTTTGACGTATGCCCGATATTCAGGCGTCTTGAACATGTACCGGATAAAATTGAAGCAAGCGATTATGTTCCGGCTGCGGGTCTTGTTTCGCTTGCGGTATTGAATGCTCCGGAAGATTGGCGTGATATGAAATCTGCTTATCGTCAAATTAAATCAGGAGCAGAGGGTAAAAAATTTACACCGTCTTATGATTATAAAACTGCCCAGCATCCGTTTTCATTTTTTAGAGGGACACTGCTTCACAAATTTGTAAATCCTGACACAAGTCCCTGCCCTAAGTTTGCAAAGTGGCTGCTGAAGAATGATACGACACTTATGGAAACAAAATTAGGAGATTTTATATCAAGATTGTGCAATATCAATGTGGAATCAGTTGATACCAAAATAGAAAATATAATATCTACACAAGCAAACCCATCATTTGTCGGTGCAAAACAATTTGTTACAAAATCACCATTTGGAGAATTAACAGCCCGTGCTATGACGAGAACAACAAAAATCGGCGCTGCTGTACTTGGCGGATTAGAAGCCGCACATTTGGTTAAAGAGATTTCTGATGGCGAGAATGCAATAAAAGCGACTGCAAAATCCGCAGTAAACTTTGTAAGCTCTGTTGCCGGTATCGGTTATGGCGGAGCTATCGGTGCAAAATACTTCGGACCTGTCGGCTCACTTGTCGGCATGGGAGTCGGAGCTATCGTAGGAAATAAAGTCAGTGACCTTATTGATTAAGCTCTTTTAATGCAATCCATTACATGATTAAAGAATTTCATACTGCCTTCAGTTACATATTTGCGTGCAGCATTCATAGTATCAATACCGTCTTTAGAAGAAATATCTTTAAACAAAGTAACGTCATCTCTTAATGATTCGTACCAAGAGGTATCAATATTTCCTCTTCTTTTGTACCAGTTTTCAGCTTCTTTCAAATATTTTTGATTAACCTCTTGGAAAGCAGGTTGGTTGTTGTTTACTGCATTAATTTTCATATAATACACTCCTTGGTTGTTTTTGTCGGGCAAGTATGCCCAACCTACGCATTTTTACTTTTCTTTATCATCTCCATGTCAGATTTACTAACCCGACAATAATCTTTTACACACATTTGAGCTTATTATACACAATATTTTTTTATTTGTCGATAATTATAAACTTTTATTAAGCAATTACACCTTGTTCCAATTCTCCATCAGATAGTTTTAGTTTCTCTTCTGCCATTTTTAGGTATTCCAGTTTAAAACCGCTATTTTTACCGTTTATTGTATCATCCATATGATATCTTTTAGCATTGTTTATAACATTTTCCAGATTTCTATATGAAAATTTTCTTTGCGCCATCTTTTGAGCCAGATTTTTTAATTCAACATCATTGGCAGATACAAATTTTTCATGATTTTTTATTGTATTCAAATTCATTTTTAAAGCTTCATATAAACAGTCTTTGTCCGGATATGGAACTTCTGTTAAATTTTGGAAACGACTCATTGCAGCACGATCTAAACCATTATTTTTAGGCGAAAGATTTGTTGTGCCAATAATCATTACATTAGGTGTTTTTTCTTTTAGTTCTTCCAGAGAATTTAAAAATACTGAACGTTCTTCAAGTTTACTAACCCAATGCGTACCTTTTGTTTTATCACTGATTTTATCTGCCGGAACTAACACTGCGTCAATTTCATTAAAAGTCACAACATATTTCTTGTCGGGATTTCTCTTGGCTGTCTCAAGTATATTATCAAAAACTTTTTTTAAATTATCTACACCTTCTCCCGCCTACATAGAGTTGAAATCAGAAAACATTACTTCCATATATTCTGCATCAAGAGATTTAGCATAAACTTTTGCAAAATAAGACTTGCCAACTCCTGCAGGACCATATAACAATAATCTGTTTAAAGGTTCAGGATTGCCGGTTTCATTTTTTACCTCATTACTGGCTTTTGTAAAATTAATTTGAGATTCTAAGATCGATTTCAAATCTTTATTAATACTTTTACAATTATCAAGCGTTGGTATGTTAGTATTATTTTTTAATGATTCAAACGAATGTATTTTAGCCGGCATATAATTATTATGCTTTTTGGATAATAATTCTGTTAATACTTTTACATTAAAAATAAAGCTGCCTAAAAGAGCCGTCAAAGTAAGACCTCCTAAGATAAAAATCATTCTTTCATTTTGCTCTATTAGTTTTCTTCGAAAATCCTGCTCATCATCAATTTTTTGAGCAGACTTTCCGCCAATAACACAAAAATCTTGCGGCTTTATTTGTTTAAAATTTGGATAGTTAGTTATTTTGGGCTGTACCGGTTGAATCATAACTTAGCCTTAGAGTACACATATCAAATAATACTAATACATTATTAAATTGATAAATTTACAATAATGTTATTTGGAGACTTATGGACAATTTTTTACAAAATGTACTTGCAATATAGTTATAATGTCATTTCGAACTTGTTTTGGAATCTTGCCTGTGGTAAGACCCTGAAACAAGTTCAGGGCGACAATTTCAGCTTTTGGGGTGTAAACAGAGATATAAATCCCGTTATTTTTGAAACATATCTATAAAAAATAAACCCCGCTTTTTGCGGGGTTTATTTTTTATAATCTGTCAAATCCTGTGTATTTCCTCAACACTTCCGGAATAATTACTGTTCCATCCTCTTGCTGGAAATTCTCCAGAATAGCCGCAAATGTTCTTCCGACAGCGAGCCCTGAACCATTAATCGTATGAACAAATCTTATTTGTCCGTCTTTTGTTCTGTATCTTGTATTAGATCTTCTTGCCTGATAGTCGCCGTAGTTTGAGCAGCTTGAAATTTCTTTGTAAGAATTGTAAGAAGGAAGCCAAACTTCTAAGTCAAAGCATTTATTTGCACTGAATCCGATATCGGCTGTGCACAATGCAACTCTTCTGTACGGAAGTCCCAATTTTTCCAGGCAAACTTCCGCATCTCTTGTTAATTTTTCATGCTCTGCCGGACTTGATTCCGGAGTGGTGAGTTTAACCATCTCAACTTTGTTGAACTGGTGAACTCTGATTAAGCCTCTGGTATCTTTACCGGCTGAACCTGCTTCACGCCTGAAGCATGGAGTGTAAGCCGTCATGTATTTTGGTAAATCTTCTTCTGACAAGATTTCGCCGGAATAAATATTTGTAACAGGAACTTCTGCTGTCGGAATCAGATACAAATCCTCATCAACACATTTGTACATATCCTCCGCAAACTTCGGCAATTGTCCTGTGCCTGTCATAGTTGCGGCATTTGCCATAAACGGAGGCAGAATTTCTTCATACCCGTGTTCTTCCGTATGAGTATCAAGGAAGAATTGGATAATTGCACGCTCCAGTCTTGCACCTTTACCTCTGTATAATGTAAATCTTGATTGAGAAATTTTTACACCTCTTTCAAAATCGACGATTCCTTTTTCTTCGCAAATATCCCAGTGAGGTTTCGGAGTAAATGAAAACTTAGTAGGTTCGCCCCAGAATTTTACCGGAATATTATCGTCCTCAGAAGTTCCGATAGGAGTTGTCTCGTCAGGAATATTTGGCGTTCTAAGAAGCATATCTCTCTGGATATTATCCAAATCAACCTGTTTTTCTTCAAGTTCTTTTATTTCGTCGCCGAGTTTACGAACTTCTTCCTGAATCGCATCAGTATTTTCACCGTTCTTTTTCATCATACCGATTTTCTGCGATTCGGATTTTCTTTTTGCTCTAAGTTCATCCGCCTGAGCCTGAACTTTTCTCCTGTCAGCATCAATTGCGATAATTGTATCTATTGATAATTCGGGATTTCTCCTTTTTAGTAATTCATTAATCTTTTCCGGATTCTCTCTAATTAATTTAATATCTAACATTTATCCTACCTCAACTATTAATACCAAATATCTAAATCAAGTTTAGCATAAAAACGTTAATTGGTAGAAAACTCATTTATCCATGTTGTGTAATTTGCTTAAACTACAGATGCAGTCATCACTGCCCATAAGCCAAAGCTGATTAATTACGTTTTTAAAAGTATATTTCCGAACGCAGTAAGTATGCCCACCGAAAATCACTTCTTTATGAATTTAATCTCATATCCCAAAATCTCAGCTATACACACCATCTCACTATACGTAATACTGTTTCTTGCAATTTTGTGAGATAAAGAATCCGGACTGTACTTTTTTTCATACTTTTCAGACAATAAAAATGCAAGCTCTTTTAATTTCAAATCTTCTTCTAATAGTAACCTTTTTATTTGTTTTTTTACAAGATTTTCCATACATTTATTATACGAATACGTCTTGCTGTTGACAATTTTGACAATTAAATGTATTATAAAAGACATATTTGTCTTATTTAAGATTAATACAACTTTAATATTGTTACAAAATTTAAAAGGAGAATATATGAACGAAAAAGAAAAAGCCTATTTGTGCAAAAAAATAGAAAAAATCAGCATTGAAGCATGGAATGTTAAACATCTTGCAAGAATTCTTGAAGAACTGATTAAAAATGGCAATGGAAACCTTAATGGTTCGGATATTTGTACATTCTCGGAAATCTTAACCAGAACAGCTACAGCCCTGTCCAAACAGGTTGAAAATTATGGAGCAAAACTCGGAATATAATTATTTTACAGGCTCATAATCAATTGAAGATTCTTCATCTGTCGCTTCTATTTTGAATATAACAGGACGCAGTCCGTCATTACAGGAACAAATTGCAACTCCCGGTTTTCTTATCCAGTCACCGTAATAAAATAATTCACCATGTTTTCCGGTACCGTGTGCTAGGGCAAAAACATACTGGTAAATAGCTTTCCAAGCTTCATTGCAAAAACCTTCCGGACAAAAATAATCTGCATAAAAAACCTGACCTTCTTTTAACATAGGACAAGCGCCAAGATTTTCCGCACCATATTCTTTTGCAAGATCCTCCTGAAAAGTTTTTCTCAAAACAGTAATTTTACACTTGTTCATATATTACCTCATTACATAAATCTGTTATGCTCTTTTTCCCATTCAACAGAAGTCATTTTTCCATGTCCCGGATAAATTAATGTTTCCGGCGATAAAGTAAAGATTTTATTCTCGATACTTTCTACAATCTGATCAAAATCACCGCCTTCAAGATCGCACCTGCCGACACTTTCTCTAAAAATTGTATCGCCGGAGAATAATTTGCCGTCAACAAGATAACAAACCCCGCCCTGAGTATGTCCCGGAGTGTGAATAACTTTTATTTCCAAACTCCCGAGTTTAAGAATATCACCGTCATTTACAAAAACATCTACTTTAGGAATCGTCATCTCCGGCATTCCAAACATTGGCATAAACTGATTTACTTTATTCAACCAACCTAAATCCGCTTTGTGCATTACGATTTGAGCATGCTCGCTTCCATTCTCACCATAAAGAGCCGTTAATCCCATATTTGGTCTTATCCCTGCAACATGGTCAAAATGACCGTGAGTTAACAAAATATATTTTAACTTTGCTCCATTTTCTTTTACAGCATTTTCTATATCTTTATCAATTGCCGAGCAATCGATAAGTGCAGCTTCCTTAGACTCTTCATCTATTATTAAGTAGTTATTATTCCCGATTGGAGGTTCAATAAAAGTTTTTAAAATCATAATTCAATCTTATAATAAAAACTTTCCTCACGCAATTATGCAGCAATCCCTATTTTGAATTACTATCAGTTTTTGTCAGGCAAAGCCTGACCTACATTTTTATTTAACCTCTATTCACTAATTGATACATTTCCCCGCCCACTAGCCGACACAGGAAAGATGCCCGTGAGGTTTTTCCTCAGTAAACTTAGGTGAAAACCAACCGAATTTGTACCCTGTTATACCAAGACCAGCAAGTGCAGCGAGTCCCAGAGCCGCTGTAGCAATCTTTTTAGCCTTACCGTTAAAGTGAATATTCCCTGCACCTTCACCATTTGATATGCCACGACCGAGATCCGAAAAATCAAGTTTGATTAAATCTTTCTTAGAAATATTCTTGCCTTTGTTGTTAAAATGGTATTCAAAATACAAGTCGCCTGAAGATTTTCCTGTTTTACTTAACCACGCATTACCATACCACGTTGTATCAGCCTTAATCTGGTTAGCGAGAATTGTCTCTGCATTCTTGCTGTCTCTGTCAGTAATTAATGCTCTTTCAAGACATTCTGCCATCTCGTCAGAAATTACAGAATCTCTAAGTTTTCTAAGAGCTTTTTTGTAAGTTTCATTACCTTCCAAAGTTTCTTTTAACAATTCCTGCGGAATTTCTTCATTTACCTGCCCTTTGTATTTGTTACTGATTTCTTTAACCAGCTTATCTCTTGTATTTGTAAATGATTTTTTAGCATCTTCATTTGCAGCCTTGAGAGCAGTTTCTTCCGACATAAAGTATTCATGCTTACCTTTGTAAGAATCCATCTTGGCAGCTTCTTCCGGAATTGAAGGGTCAAAATCTTTCTGTGCCATACCCTGAACATTCGGAACAATAGGAGTACACAAAGCTTTCTTAGCTTCCAAATCCGTTAACTCGCACGGTGCAAACCTTGAAGGAAGAAGCGCTGCATCTGCTGCCATAGCAAAATCTTTACCAGGTGTCCATCCATCGGTCATAATCATACGCCCTTTGAGTTCAGGCTTAGCAACTGCTAGTCCAAATTTCTCAACTGTCTGCGGCTCATATTTCATATCTCCGCCAAAAATTAAAATAGCATTAGGATCCTTTTTAGCATATTTCTCAAAAGAATCAAGAACAGTATCCATACCCTTCTGAAAATCGCCACGTCCCCAGCTTACAATCAGTTTTATATCTTCACCTTTTTTAAGCTTTGTCAGGTATTCATCTGAAATACCGCCGTATATTTTTAAAGTTCTATCAGATTTACCCGCTGTAATATGCATGCGACCTTCATTAGGTTTACTAATTTCTTTTCCGTCTTTATCTAATAAAATTGCGCCTTCATATTTGTTACTAAATCTATCTAACAAGTTTATTTTATTTTGACGCTTTACTTCTCTTACTGTCTGCAAATCACATTTATTCTTGTCAAAAATTTGGAATTTATTTACGGTCGCAATTGAGCCGTCTTTTAACTTTAATTTAACATCCGTTTTATAACCCGGCTGCAATATATCATACTTAAATGGTGAAACATTAGGATCCATCAGCGGATTTGTTAAACCCTTGAATCTGCCAAGTTCATCCAGTTTTACAAGGTCATCATACATTGCAGATACAAGATCATTTGTAATTAATGAATCGTGATACCCCTCGGAAACTGTTGTTAACATTGGCACATATCCGGCTTTTGCATAATGAACGGCAACATTATATGCATTCATACCGCTCTTTGGTCTTACAAAATCTTTCAATACAGTCTCACGCAAAAACTTTTCTTCTTCACCATTTTTAAGAGCATTTATATAAGCCTTGCTGTTTGTCAATTTTGTTAACTCTTCTTTTGTTGCACCAAGGTTAACAATAGCCTGCCTTGCGCCCATTGGCTGGTCATAACCGGCATTCATATTGTGTCCGACACCGCCGAAGAATTTATCCTGCCAGTATGCTTCACCGGCAGCATTTTTTTGTGCAGCATAATGCATTGCAAACATTGGCTGACCGTCTGATACTAAAATATATCTCGGATCAATATTATATTTTTCTTTCAATGCCGGCATCAATTCGATTGTCGCTTTTGATTCTTTAGCATAAGGCTGTCCTTTCCAACCGGAGGCAAACCTTTTTTCTAAATCCGTTCCGTTTGAACTTGAATAACTTAAATCATCGGAATATTGTTTTGGCATGCTTGCAGTGGAATCAACATAAGTAAAAATAAATTCCAACTTATCTTGAAGCTCTTTCCCCATACCTTTACCATTCATAATTTTTCTTAAATGATCATCTTTTTGAGCTCTGAACATTTTGATAGGTACATTTTCTTCAGTACCCCAATTCATATTTGAGGATTTAACTTCTTCCAAAAGGAAAATATTGTTTTGTTTTTCTTTCAAAAATTTTACAAGATCCGTTGAATTATCAAGAGGCTGCCCTGTAATAAACGGAGTTCCTTCTTTGCCCTTGAAAGGGTGATCAGCAGGCAAATTTTTCGGAATATAGCGTACTTTTACACCCTGCGCAACAGGCTGTTTTACTTTACCTGTTTTAGGATCAACGTCTTTTTTATAACTAACTTCCTGATTATACATCGGAATAAATTTTACAATCTTATCAACATCTTTGTTGTCTAAAAAGTTATAATCATTTACAACAGTACCGACCCCGCCGCCATTGAATCCGAACAGCGGTTCTTCTGAAACCATGTGAGCTATGTGTCTTGGATTTCCGCTTCTAAAAGATATCATTGACATGCCTTTTGGCAATTTTAATCCTGCATCAGCTACCTGCTTTTCAGCGTTCAGCCCTCCGATTTTTCTTGCTCTCAAACCCGAGTAATCAGCATTACTAATTGCGTTAATCTTCATAACACGAACTCCTTACACACATAATTTCTATATATATAAAAAACTACAAACAAAAAAATTTAACTTTTTTATGCTATTTATTAAGAAATATTAAGTAAAATTTTGTTAAGCAATTTTACTTTAAGATTAACAAAAACAAGAATTGTTTTCAATATAGACAACATAACTATTTTAAGCAAATAATGTAAACTTTTGTAACAAAGATGTTGAATGTTATCAAGAAAAAGTCAATTTTTACGGTAAAAATTACTTTATATAAATAAGGTTAGATAAATATAGGTTAGGTTGTTATGATTAATAATATTACGACAATGGACTTGCGTCCGCAAATGGCGGTTGCAAAGCCCACGCAGTCAGTATCGGGTTTCAGCATGCCTCCGATTTTGGGATTTAAATCAATTCCACTGAAGGAAAAGGCTCAAATAAGGGTTAAAAAAATTAAGCGTGGCGATAACATAATTATTCCGGGCGAAATAGATGATGATTATGTAGATATTATAGAAGAAACTGCTTCGCCGAATTCCGGAGCGAATTTCTTCACCGCCCCTGAATTTGCCCAACCTGTGATTAAAAGTAAGATAAAATATTTGAAAAATTGTTATATTATAGATTATATTCAATCACCAAAACCACGGTGCGGGCTTGGAACTGAAGCTGTTAAAAATCTGGCGGAAAAAGCAATGTTTGATCCGAAAGCGGAGGGCAGGATTGTAACGTTTTCATCGCCAATTCTCAAGGAATCTTCACCGGCAATTTTCTTCTACAAACTAGGGTTCAGGTTTACCAGTCCGGAAGCTAATATGTATATGGAGGAATGTATAAATAAAAAAATTCCCGATATACCGGCGCAGGTAGGAATGATGTATCTGTCTAAAAGCCGGCTCCATAAACTCTTACGATACGGAGAATTATTCTAAATGACTGAAATCCAAAATAATATTCTTGAAGGACATTATTCAACGCAGGCGAAAGTTAAGCGCCCGAAAGTTACAGTTGCGCAGGCACCTATGCTTTTACCAAAACATAAATTATTCTCTGAAAAAGAAGCCGAACAAAAAATTAACTCAATAAACAATGACATTTATGCAGGAGCCGTAAACGAAAAAAAGAAAAAAGAATTTAACCGCTCTCTATACTTCAAGATTTTTGGGGGTGTTGCTGTTGCTGCAGCCGGAATTGCAGGTATTAACAAAATAAAAGGATTCTTTAAGTCCTCTTGATGAATTGTTTGTTAATCTGTTAAAACCGGCGGGCAGGATATTCAATTGCACCAAAATAAGGTGCGCAAGTATGCGCACCCTACAATTCTACAATTCTTAGTCACCCCGTCACTTAATCACTTAGTCACTAAATTTCTATTCACTATTCACTATTCACTATTCACTACTCACCAATAATCCATTTCCCCCCGCAATACCGCCAAACTTGTAATCTTGCTTACCAGCCTAATATATTTACCCCCCCCACAATGACACCCAACTTGTAATCTTGCTTACCAGCCTAGTACATTTACCCCCTTTAGAAAATCTTAATTAGGAAATTTTAAATTTTATGCTAATATTATGTGGTAACGGTATTAATCCCGATTTAGACTGATTTTAAAGGAGAGAATATATATGTGCGGAATTGTTGGATATGTAGGAAGAAAAAAAGCAATTGATATATTGCTTGAAGGACTTACTAATCTTGAATACAGAGGATATGATTCAGCAGGAATTGCAGTTAATGTCGACGGAAAAGTTCAGTTATATAAAGCAGAGGGCAAGCTCCAGAATTTAAAAGACATTGTCGAAAAAAATTATTCAGAAATTGCAAAATCAACAATCGGTATTGGGCATATCCGCTGGGCAACTCACGGCGCCCCTACGGTAGCTAACGCTCACCCGCACACCTGCAATTGCGGTAAAGTTGCAATTGTTCATAACGGGATTATTGAAAACTTTAAAGAATTAAGGGAAAAACTTGAGAAAAAAGGATGCACTTTCCGTTCACAAACAGATACGGAAACCGTTGCACACCTTGTTGCGACAAAATTTGCGGAAACTAACGATTTAACAGAGGCGGTAAGACTTGCGACAAAAGAGATTGAAGGTGCTTATGCTCTTTGTGTTATTCATCAGGATGTAAAAGATACAATTGTTGCGACAAGAAGAAATGCTCCGCTTCTGGTCGGAATCGGTGAAAACGAGTATTATATAGCGTCTGATGTTCCGGCAATTATTCAATACACAAAAAAGGCAATGTATATTGAAGACAACCAAATTGTTACAGTTACACCGGATTCAATGAAATTAATTGATATTGATAAAAATCCGGTTAGAGAAAAAATAGAAATGCTTCCTTGGGAGCCGGTTGCGTTGAGCAAAATGGGATATAAGCATTTTATGCTCAAAGAAATTCACGAGCAGCCGGATGTAGTAAGAAATGTTCTTTCAGGAAAACTCAGAGCGATGGATGAGCCGATTACTTTAAAAGAAGTAACGCTTGACAGAGAAAAGCTCAAAAATTTGAGCCGCATACAAATTGTTGCCTGCGGAACTTCGCTTCACGCAGCAATGGTTGGCAAATATATTATAGAAGATTTCTGTGGAATTTCTGTTGATGTAGAACCTTCAAGCGAATATATTTACAGAAAAACAATTACGGACAAAAACACACTTGTAATAGGAGTTTCCCAGTCAGGTGAAACTGCTGATACGATTACAGCAGTAAGGCAGGCAAAAGCCAGAGGGTCGCATATTCTTATTGTAACCAACAGACCTGATTCAACAATGGCAAGAGAAGCCGACAGTTTAGTTCCGGTTTACGCCGGAATAGAGGTTTCCGTTGCTGCGACAAAATCATATATGGCTCAATTAATTTCCTTCTATCTTCTTGCAATTTACATGGCAGAAATCAAGGGAGTAAATGAAAAAGAGTTAATCGATTTAAAACACGAACTTATTATCTTACCTCAAAAAATAGAGAAAGTTCTTTCTCATAAAGAAGAAATTCAAAGATGTGCAAGAGCATTTTCCGGCTCCAAGGATTTTATCTTTATTGCAAGAGGAATCAACTACCCGACAGCGCTTGAGGGTGCTTTGAAATTAAAGGAAATAAGTTATATTAACGCAACCGGCTACACTGCAGGAGAATTGAAACACGGACCTATTGCAATGCTTGATGAGACAATGCCTGTTCTTTCAATTTTGATGAAGGGTAAAGTCTATGACAAGATCCTTTCAAATTCGGAAGAAGCAAAAGCAAGAAACGCAAGAATGATTGCACTAACGGATTCGGATGATACAAAATTGAATGAACTCTTTGACTACATTATAAGGATTCCGGAAATTGCGGAAATTCTTTCTCCTGCACTTGCGGTTGTACCACTCCAACTTCTTGCTTATTATATAGCAGAATTTTTAGGCAAAGACGTCGACCAGCCGAGAAATCTCGCAAAATCAGTTACGGTTGAGTAAGCGATGCTGTTTGATTTAGCGGGCATATGCTCATGCTCTGCCCTCCTTACGATTTTATAAGTTATGGTCAGGCATAGCCTGACCTACAATTCTAGTAACCCTTCTTACCAGTGTGCCGTCATTCTGAGGACGTGAGTCCGAAGAATCCCTATAACTGCTTTTTATGTAGTATACTTGCATAAATACTAAAATTATGTATAATTACATATAGTTAATATTACAAAGGAGTTTGTATGGAAAATAAAAACCCT
>CALURU010000019.1 GCA_944323255.1 Candidatus Gastranaerophilales bacterium | reverse complement strand
GTTAAACAAAATGACACCTTGTGAATACAGAAAATACCTTGAAATGTCCTACTGACCGATTACGTTTTAGTGGGGACTATTCATTCTACTCCAACACTTAAAACTTTATTAAGACTTAAAAATTTGTTGGGCTGAATGCCCAATCTACTTTTATTTTTATTATTGGGCGAAGATTAATGTCAGGTAAAGCCTGCCCCACATATTTTTTAAATCACCTTTAACACCTCACTCTTCACCCTTTATCCGAAAAAAGAAATGTAAGTCGGTTTTCCACCACAACACAAAGTCTGTAGTCTGTAGATCGATACCTACCCAACAAAAAACTTAGTTATAGAGTGAACCATGCTAATTGATAACCACTTACTTTAAAACATTATTCCGTGTATAATGCTCTTGTAGAGCTTTCGTTTAATAAAAGCTAAAATACTAAATTATACAGAAGAGAGTTTATGGAAAAAGATAACATTTCAGAAACAGATTTAGACTGCGTAAGTATTGGCGAAAAAAATCATATAATAGACTGCTGTACAAGACAAATGTTTGATAACAAAAAAGTTTTGGAGGTTGGCGGAACAACACCGGAGCAAATTTGCTCAAAACTTAATGTAAAATCTTGGAGCTGTGTAGATCCCTATCTTGGATCTGATGATATAATTACTGAAAAATACAGGCAATATAAATGTAGTATTTCCGATTTTGATAACGAAAGTGATTTTGATTTTATTTATGCAACCAACTGTTTTGAACATATTTTAAACTTGGAAGAATCTCTTGATAGAATGTATGATTTATTAAAGCCCAGCGGTCGTTTAAGTGCATTAGCCGGACCTATTTATTCATCATACAAAGGGCATCATACCTGGATTAATACAGAAGAATACGGATTAATAGATTTTAATAATCTAAAACTGGAAAAATGGGGGCATTTAATCTATTCAGAACCCGAATTATTTGACAAGCTGATTAAGCACTACAATGAAAAAGTCTGTAAAAGAATTATCCGTCAGATTTTGCATAGTAATTTTATAAACAGACTGTTTTTTGATGACTATATTGATATTATAAACAGAAGTAAGTTTAAAATTCTCGAGCTTAGAGACTGGCATCAATCTCAGTATCCGGATGAAGATACCCTAAGAAAATTAAAGAAATATAATAAAAAGAATTTTTCTACCGTAAGCATAAAAATGATTCTTGAAAAATAAAAACACACAGGAGTTTTTACCAGCAGTTACAGCAAAGCCAGCACTTTGCTCCCGCTAAGAACACTCGAGAGTAATGGATAAAAAACTATAAACTTACTCAACATTGTAAATCTAATATCAATTCAGAGGTAAAAATCCCGCCAGATTTATTCTCATGTGGACGATTTTAGGAGTTTGCAACTTCAATGAGCCAAATATTTATTCAAATAATTTCCCGTAATACTATCTTTACAGCTTAAAATATTTTCCGGTACGCCTTCTGCAACAATCTCACCACCCTCATTACCGCCGCCGGGTCCCATATCAACTATATAATCTGCATTTGCAATAATATCCAGATCGTGTTCAATAATAATTACCGTAGCGCCGCTTTCAATAAGTTTTTGGAACACCCCCAGCAAAGACTGAACATCGAGCGGATGCAAACCTATTGTAGGTTCATCAAATACAAATACTGAATCTTCCTGCCGGCGTCCCATTTCGGAAGCCAGTTTCAATCGCTGCGCCTCTCCTCCTGAAAGACTCGGAGTCGCTTCTCCAAGAGTTAAATACCCGAGCCCTAAATCCTGCAGTATTTGCAGCCGCTGCCTTACTATATTTAAATCCCTGCAAGCTTCCAGCGCATGATTAATATCCATTGCCATAATCTCCGGCAGAGAATATGATTTTTGGGATTTTGAAGTGTATTTTATATTTTCAGCCTTTTTCGCATATCTTGACCCTCTGCAATCAGGACATGGAACTTCCACATCCGGCAGAAACTGAACATCCAGACTTATACTGCCTGTACCATCACAGGTCGGACAACGCAGCAAACCTGTATTATAAGAAAAATCTCCGGCTTTATATCCCGCCTCTTTTGCACCCGCAGTCTTTGCATAAACTTTTCTCAACTCATCATGAACATTTGCATAAGTAGCAACAGTTGAGCGAATATTTATACCAATCGGTGTGGCATCAATCAGCTTAACCTGTTTTATCCCTTCAGCCTCTACATTCTTGACGTGTTCAGGTAAAGCTTTTCCTTCAAGTTTATTTTGCAGGGCAGGAATCAAACTCTCAAGAATTAAAGTTGTTTTACCCGAGCCCGAAACTCCCGTAACTACTGTCAGTCTGCCTTTAGGAATAGATAGTTCAAGAGGCTTTACTGTATGAATTGAGGAAGTCGACAATGAAATTTTACCGAGTTTAAATAAATCTTTATTGCTTATTTTGGGTCTTATTCTTTTATCTGTATTTCCTGATAAAAATTTTCCGATTTTTGTTGTTTTGCTTTTTATAATATCAGGAATTGTACCCTCATTAATAACTTCACCGCCATCCGAACCGGAATCTGGTCCCATTTCAATAATCCAATCCGACTCTGATAGAATTTGCGTATCATGATCCACCAGAATTACGGAATTTCCGTCAGAGATAAGATCGTGCATTACATCATTTAAACCTTTAATATTTGCCGGATGCAAACCTATTGACGGTTCATCCAGTACATAAAGAACCCCTGTAGTCCTGTTCCTGACAGAACGTGCAAGCTGCATCCTCTGCCTTTCACCTGTAGAAAGGGTTGAAGCTGCTCTATCAAGTGTAAGATACCCAAGCCCTAAATCCATTAAGCGCTTCGCAGTTACTTCAAACGACTCACAAATTGATTCGGCCATCGGTCGCATTTTCTCCGGCAACGTTTCGGGAACTCCCTTTACCCACTCTACAAGCTCCGATAAGGTCATTTTGCAAACCTCATCAAGCGAAAGCCCCCTAATCTTTGGCGCACGTGCAGCTTCAGAAAGACGTGTTCCGCCACAAGCCGGGCAAATTTCTTCTTTCAAAAATTTTTCTACACGTTTCATGCCGGATTCGTCTTTTACCTTCTTTAGAGCATTTTCTACAGTGTAAACAGCATTAAAATAAGTAAAATCAATTTCTCCTGCCTGATTAGAATTTTTCGCTTTATAAAAAATATGTTTTTTCTCGGCAGGTCCGTGAAAAACTATCTCACGCTCTTCCTTTGTTAATTCCCGAAACGGAATATTGGTTCTTACACCCATTGCTCTGCAAACATCAGTCATTAAAGACCACATTAGAGAATTCCAGGGTAAAACAGCACCTTCGTCAATTGTTAAAGATTCATCCGGAACGAGAGTAGTCTCATCAACTGTTCTTACAGTTCCAACACCGCCACAGCGTTCACAAGCACCTTGAGAATTAAATGCAAGCTCTTCCGCTCCGGGAGCATAAAAATGAACACCGCATTTCGGACAGACAAGTTCTTTTTCTGCCGCTACAGCAAGTGTCGGCTCCAAGTAATGCCCGTTAGGACATCTATGGCTTGCCAGTCGTGAGAACATTAGCCTTAAACTGTTTAACAATTCTGTTCCAGTTCCAAAAGTGCTTCTGATTCCCGGAACTCCCGGACGTTGATGAAGAGCAAGTGCTGCCGGCACGTATAAAATTTCATCAACCTGAGCCTTTGCAGCCTGCGTCATTCTGCGTCTTGTATAAGTGGAAAGCGCTTCCAGATAGCGTCTTGAACCTTCCGCATACAAAACTCCCAGAGCAAGAGAAGACTTTCCCGAACCGGAAACGCCTGCTATTCCAACAATTTTATTTAGAGGAATATCAAGATTTATATTCTTTAAATTATGAACCCTCGCCCCTCTAATTTCTATCTTATCCGGAATTTTATTATTTTGCATAGAAATTAACCTTTGTTTTTAGCCAAACAAATTATAACATATAATTTATACATTGTTATTTAAATTATACAAATCAATCCCGCCGACAGCTTTATAAAGTCCTATTACAGAGATTAGAGAATTGATCTTATTGGAAACTTCTTCTTTTTTCATCATGAGATAAATCTCGCTTGCGTATAACACGTCAAGATCACTTGCCGCACCTATTTGATGCTTGTCTTTTACAAGATTGAAGGTTTTGTTCTGCAAAGCTGTTCTGTCTGCACTTTCCTTATAATTTCCAGCCGCCGTTTTGTATTCAACAAGCCCGTTATTTATCTCTTTTATTGCTTCAAGTATTGTTTTTTGATAACTGTTCAGCGCTTCTTGATACTCTAATTTTCTTAATTTCCAGAGAGCCACTTTTCTTCCGCCGGAAAATAAATCAACAGACGGCATAACTCCCGCATTAAAAAATTGAGATACAGAATTGAAAAGTGTATCAAGATGATAAGCATTTAACCCTATTTGACCGTAAATAATAAATTTAGGCAAAAACTCCCTTTTGGCAACTCTTACATCAAACCCGACCCTTCTGATATTTGCTTCCTCCTGCAAAAAATCAGGACGGTTTGAAACAATATCAGTTGTGTAAGTTTCAGGAATCCCGCTCAAGAGAAGAACATTATCATATTTTCCCCTCTCAATTTCGCCGCCGGTCTGGGAGAGATATGCTCTAAGACTGTTAAGAAGTGTTTCCTGAGTCTTGATATGCCTGTTTTTTTCTTCGCGCAAAGTTGTAAGAGTTCTCTCCTCTGCAAGAAGTTCATTTATTGAACAAAGCCCGATTGAGTACTTATCATTAGTTTTAGAAATAATATCTTCCTGTGCTTTTATAAGTTCATCCTGAATCTTCAAAAACTCATCAGTCTTAATAAGATTAAAATAATCAGAAACGAAATCGGAAGTCAGCGCAATATATGTAGCCCGCTCAGCCTGCTTAACCATTTCCAGCTGCTCTTTTACACTCTTGGTTTTTAATCTGTTTGTCCCCCAGATATCGACCTCGTATGAAGCAGTTAACGGTAAAAGGTAATTGTATTGGGAATAAGGAGGAATTCTCATGTTTCCGTATTGCTGATAAGGTCCTCTCAAATCTCTGGATAAGTCTCCTGAAAAGGTTAATTGCGGAAGCTCATTTGCAAACTGCATTTTAACTATTTTTTCATTTTCCTGAACTTTCAGCGCCGCATTTTTTAAATCATAGTTTTTTTCATAAAGCTTCAGGAGATTATTGTTTAAATTTTCATCTCCGAATCTTTCCCACCATGTAAGATTCATATATTCAATCGTATTTTGCGATGCGTTATTTTTACCCTGCGAAAAAGCCCCTGGAGTAATAAATAAGCTCAACAACAAAACCAGTATAAAAATTTTTCTCATAAATCTGCTACCTATAAACTGCTTGTGCTATAATTACAACACAAGAATATCGGAATGTAAATAGGGGAAAAGTTAACGTCGGCTTGGTGAAAGAATATGTCTTATATTTACTCAATTAAGTATTTATGATAAAATTGTAATAATTATTATTTAGGAATGAATTTTCATGGGAAGCAGTGAAAGAAGTTTTGGCTATAAATTTGCAAGAAGTGTTACTATCTTAGCAGATACTGCAAAAGTATTGTTAAGACATCCAATCTTAATACTACCAATTCTTATCGGTTGGATATTTTATTTTGTTGAAATTATATATTTCAAATATTATTTTAATTGGAATGCCTGTACGCAAAATCAATTATTTTTAGTCATTTTCTTAATTATATTAAGCTGTTGTGCAATTTTTTCTATAAGTTCATTTATAATGCTGGAAATAATCGAGCAAATTGAAACCAACAATAAAGTTAATATATTCAAAGCTTTTTCTGATGCAATTTTCAAAGATCTTTATAAAGCTCTTCCTATTATTTTTATATGGGCGTTTATATGCTTTATACTGGATATACTTGAAGCAATCTTTTCGCATAAAAAAGTTAATGATAATGAAAATGATACGCTTACATTTGAGAATGCTGCCAGAATCGCAGCCGAGTATCAATCATTTTCTCTGGCATCACTTACTTTTGACTTAATAAAATCCGGAGTCAGGCTGATAGTATTTTTTATCTATCCAGCAATTGCCTGGGAAGAAGATAATTGCATTGATGCCGTAAAAAAGGCTGCAGTTGCAATAAAGCAAAATTTTCAAGAGTTTCTTTCGGGCTTTTTTTCTATAGAAATTATTGCAGTAATACTGGGTACACCAGTAGGAATAATGTTTTATCTCGCAGATGAGAGAAATATCGTTTTTTCCGATAATGCTTGGCTTATTCTAATTATATACATTGCCTTTGTGTCAAGCCTGTACTTGTATTTACAACAGATGTTTGCAGCTACATTGTATTTATGGATCATAAAGTGGAAAAGAGCCGTAAGAAAGGCGAAACTTGATAAAACCCCGGAACCGGTTCTTCAGGATATAATTCCGCCTTCTCTTTTAGATAATGTACCTGATTTAAAATATCGTTAATGTTATTGTTGGGCTGCAAGCCCAACTACTACTAATTATCATTCACTACTAAAAATACATTTACAACTCCCCACTTGCACCTAAAAAATTTTCTTGTGCTATAATTACAACACAAGGATACTAAAAATTTGAGGAATTATGTACAGAGAATATTTAAAAGGAAGAATAGGCGCACTGGTTTTTATTACGGGTACTTTCATAAGAGGATTATCCTCGCAAACTTTTGCGGAAAAAGGATTTGAACTGACACCGGATCAGTATGTTATTCTTAACCTTCTGCTGGAAAACGAAGAAATTATGTATCAGAGACAGCTTGCGGAAATTACTTTGAAAGACAGGGCAAATATTTCAAGAATAATTGAAATTATGCATAATAAAGGTTTTATAGAAAAAATTCCGGATTCAAACGGAAGAAAAATTTATAAACTTGTTGTGACTGAAAAAGGTAAAAAGGCAAGAGATCTTGTGTTTCCGACAGATATTGATTTGAGAAAACAAATTACAAACAATATTTCAAAAGAAGAGCTTGCTGTGACATTTGCAACGTTGGAAAAAATGAATATGAATATTAGAGATAAGGTTAAATTGCAGATATAAAAGGAGAAAAATGTGGAAGAAGATAAACAAGCCGAAGAGATAATAGAAGTAGAAGATACACGCCCGGAATATATGAAGAAAAGAGTACTGGTACCGATGATAACAGGAATAATATTCCTGATTTGCGGTATTTTTTATGCAGTTCACACGGTTTATTACAAATCTACGGATGACGCTTTTATAGAAGGTCACGTAATAACTGTTGCACCGAGGGTTTTCGGTCCTGTAATACACTTAAATATTGAAGATAATCAGGAGGTCAAAAAAGGAGATCTATTGTTAGAAATCGATCCTAAGGATTATGAAGCCAAGTTAAAAGAAACAAAGGCAAAACTGGATGAAGCGAAAGCTTCATTAGTAAATTCTGAAAATCAGGTTGAAAAGACTTTATCTGATCTGGATTTTGCACAGGCAGATTATGACAGATACTCAAAAATGTTTGATAAGGGAATTTCGTCAAAGCAGGATTATGATGCGAGCCTGAATAAACTTACTGTTGCTCAATCTAACAACAAGTCGGCAAAAGCAAGATATGATGAGATTAATGCTTCAATAAAAAGATTAGAAGCAGAAGTTGAACAGGACGAACTAAACCTTTCTTATACCAAGATTTATGCCTCTGAAGACGGCAGAATTACAAACAGAAGCGTAGAACAGGGAAATTATGTTCAGGTTGCGCAGCCTATGTTTGCAATAGTACCGGAAAAAATGTGGATAATTGCAAACTTTAAAGAAACACAGCTTGCAAATATGAAAAAAGGGCAGCCGGTTAAAATAAAGATTGATACTTACGGCGGCAAAAAGTTTAAGGGGGAAGTAGACAGTATTCAGCGCTCAACGGGCGCCAGAGCAAGTTTATTTCCGCCTGAAAATGCTGTCGGAAGTTACGTAAAAATAGTTCAGAGAGTTCCTGTCAAAATTGTATTTACGGAAGACATTTCAGATTACAATATTGTTCCGGGAATGTCTGTAGTTCCGGAGGTTAAGGTAAAATAAATGGCAAAAGTCGTTTACAAACATCACCCCGCACCGTTATGGCTTGTGGCATTATCAATACTTCTGCCAACCTCCTTTGCCTGTCTTGCAACTTCCGCAACAAACGTTGCGATTCCACATATTTCAGGGTATTTTGGTTCAACTATTGATGAAGCTAACTGGATTATTACATCATATATGATTGCAAACTCCTGTTTAATCCTAATGTCAGGCTGGCTGGAAAATGTTCTTGGAAGAAAACGATTTTTGAAAATATTTATCGGAATATTTACGCTCGGCTCCCTGATTTGCGCAATGGCTCCAAACCTTAATTTAATGGTTCTCGGAAGACTAATTCAGGGTGTCGGCGGAGGACCTATGACACCTTTAGCACAATCCATACTGCTTGCAGCTTTTCCGCAGGAGAAAAGAGGAATTGCAATGAGTTTATACGGAATTGCCGTTATGGTTTTTGCAATTCTCGGTCCGACTTTCGGCGGATTTATTGTTGATAATGCTGACTGGCAATGGATTTATCTCGTAAATATTCCTGTCGGAATCCTTTCAATTTCTATGGTTCATGCAAATATAGAAGAACTTGAAAACAGGAAAAAGATTAAGAAAACAGATTTTCTCGGAATGATTTCTCTTGTTTTGTGGCTGCTTTCCATGCAGGTTGTACTCGATAAAGGGCAGCAGTACAACTGGTTTGACTGTGCGTGGATATGCTGGCTTTCAGGTTTTTCGGTTTGTATGTTTGTATTCTTTGTAATCCGTGAGCTGGAAAGCAGCGCCCCTTTAATCAATTTAAGATTGTTCAAAGACAGAAACTTTTTAATCGGTACAATTTTAAGCGCTTCTGTTAACATGATAGTATTTTCATCAATCGTTCTTGTGCCGCAGTTTTTACAAAATATGATGGGCTACACCGCAATGTTGAGTGGTTTTGCGCTCTCTCCCCGCATTATCTCCTGCGTATTAATGATGATTGCAATAAATTATTTGATGAAAATTTTTGATAACAGGATTTTAATAGCTATCGGATTCTTCTTTTTAGGAATTTCAATTTTATTCTTCATAAACTTAAATCTAAGCGTTTCTTTTATTTATATTGCAATACCGCAGGTACTAATGGGAGTCGGTGTTATAATGACATTTATTCCTGTTTCGTCGCTTGTACTCGGAACACTTCCGAAATTGGAATTAACAAACGGCTCAAGCCTGCATAATTTGTGCAAAAGTACAATGACTGCAATTATCGCATCTGTTGCTTCGACCCTTGTTGCAAGGCACGCTCAAATGCATCAGGTGTATCTGGTTGATAATCTATCAAACTTCAACCTCGTATTCCAGCAGAAAATGGCATCTCTTATAAGTACATTTATGTCAAATGCTTCAAGCTCTTATGCGACAATCAAAGCAAATTCATACGTTTATAAATCATTGCTTTCCCAATCAAGGCTGATGGCTTATGTCGATGTATTTTCAATTTTTGCCTTGATTGCATTTCTGCTTATTCCTCTGGCATTTTTATTTAATACGGAAAACAAGCATAAGGAATCCAGCAAGCACAAAACGATTATGATGAAACAGATTCCGGGGGACAGGATTTAAGTTATTACCATTTCTGTACCTAAGCGACCGGAACGCCGTCATTATCCTGTTCATCTCTAACCTTCTCCAACTCTTCAAACCAATCTATCAAAGGTTTTTTCTCACCAAAAGAAAAATTAAATCCGCGTTCAAAATCCGGATCGGTTAAAAATTCATAGCTGATATTAAATGCAACAGGTTCTTCTTTTACCCCGAGTTTTTTAAACTTTTCTACAGAAATTGTATTTCCGCCGTCCTCAAGAACATTTGAATAATTTAACCCCTGGAAACAACAAAAAGGAGCTTTAATTTTCCCGTTTTCGCCAACCGTCGGAAGCCCGAATGAGCGGCATACAATCCCCCTGTAATCATAAACAGCACAAACATTATCAATCAGAAATGGGCAATCGTATAAAAACTTTTTGCCTTCAAAATTTTTCTTTGCTTCAAGTGTGGTTTTTATATTATTAACAATAGCTTCCTTTGTTTTTATATCAAGATAGAGCGTTCCTCTCATCAAATATTCAAACTCTATTTGAGAATAAGGAAACTGCGCATTCTTACAGCACTTTCCGCAGCCTTTTTTACAACAGATATAAGGCTTTTGACTCTCAAAAAATTTATCAAACTTTTGGCTCAAAAAATTTAAATAAGTAATATAATTTTCTAACATTATCCCGACTCTTTCAATATTATAATCTAAAAAAAGACTGCTGCAAAAAAAAGTATGCAGCAGTCTTAGAGGCCTTATCTCAGATATTTACCATAAGTTGTTCCTTTGCTGCCCAATACTCAGGTCTATAATTATCCATATTAAACGTCAGCTTTATTCTAAAACTTCGCTAGTAATTTAAATTTTTCAGCCAATTTTTTAGTTCGTTTTCTGTATTTGCATTACCGTGCTCATACACTACAAACGGAGTTTTCAAAACCTTAGCGCCTTTTGCAAGTTTTTCAATATCATCAGGAATTGAATAGCTTCCGCCGCCTCCGTGAGTTACAAACGGTACAATTGTTTTGCCTTCAAACTTATTTTCACTCAGGAAAGTCATAACAGGAGGCGCCATTGTATACCACCATGCCGGAGTTCCTACAAAAATCACATCATAAGAAGATACATCCTTATTTTTTATCGGAGGATGAATTCCCTTATCTTTCTGTTCTTTTGCAACACCGTAAGCTGTTTCATTGTAATCGCTCGGATATGGTGTAACCGGTTCTATACGGAAAATATCTCCGCCGGTTTGTGCGTGAATCTTTTCCGCTATAGATTTTGTATTACCGCCCCATGAAAAATAAGCAACCAAAACTTTTTTGTCCATAAGCTCTCCTTTTTGAGTAACATCCGGCTCCGGATTGCTGCCCACGGCATAAGCAAATCCGAAACCGATAATTATCAATGATAGTAGTAGTAATATTATGTTTTTCATAAAACCTCTTATTTATCCTTTTTGTTTATCTTAACATATAGTGTTTTTATGTTATTGTCAGGTAAAACCTGACCTACTCAGTTACTTAATCACTAGCCCAATCCATTTATTCATGACGTTAAGCTTGTAGTCTCACCTATCAATCCGTTACATTTTCCCCCCCGCTAAACCGATAATCATTTCGACTGTTGCAGGGTCATAATGAGAGAAGAATAAACTCTTACCGGTATCAAGCGCCCTTATTTCATTTAACTCTTCTTCCGTAAGTTTAAAATCAAAGATATCAAGATTTTGTTCCATACGCTCTTTTTTTACTGATTTAGGAATTACAATTATTCCCTCCTGAGTTAAAAACCGTAAAGCAGTCTGTGCAGAAGATTTTCCGTATTTTTCGCCAATAGAAACAAGGGTTTCGTTTTTAAACATATTGTTCTTGCCTTCTGCAAAAGGTCCCCACGCCATTATTTGGGTATTATATTTTTTCATAACCTTTCTTGCTTCTTTTTGCTGCTGAAATATGTGCGTTTCAACCTGATTTACAGCCGGCTGGATTTCTGCAAAATGAGATAAATCTACAAATCTGTCAGAGTAGAAATTACTAACCCCTATAGCTCTTGCTTTTCCGGATTTGTAAGCTTTTTCCATTGCTCGATAAGTTCCGTAATAATCGCCAAATGGCTGGTGAATTAATAACAAATCAACATAGTCCGTCTGCAATTTTCTCAAAGACTCATCAATAGAAGCAGCCGCTTTTTCTTCTCCGGCATTAGAAATCCAGATTTTTGTTACAAGAAATAAATCTTCTCTCTTTACACCGGATTTTTTGATTGCACTTCCGACACCTTCTTCATTAAAATATGCCTGCGCCGTATCAATAAGTCTGTAGCCTGTATTAATTGCATCACTTACGCATCTTTCGCACTCTGCGGGATCTACCTGAAAAACACCGTATCCCAGAATCGGCATTTCTACACCGTTATTTAATTTAACTGTTTCCATCTGAACTCTCCTATAACTTAATTTATCACCTGATAGCTGCTATCAGTCAACTATCTTATGAAATTTGTATATTCAACCTCTTCCGCTTCCGGCGGATTAATTCCGGCTTTTCTTGCAGCCTCCTGACATTTGAGAAAATATGCAAAATTCTTAGCCAAAATTCGCATATTCTGAACACCTTCTTTATCTTTTCTTACTTCTTCAGGGTTCTGCCCGTGAACCATATTCCAGTATCTGCCTGAAATAACCGGCATTTGATTTATCTGGAAATATTTATTTAACTGATCCAGAGTTGCAGTGGTACCTGCACGTCTTGCAGAGACAACCGCCGTTCCGGGTTTATGTTTAAAAGAATCGTGTCCGGACATATAATCTACAAAAAATGCTCTGTCAAGAAACGGGATTAATCCGCCGGCTGCAGATCCATAGTGAACTGGAGAGCCTATAATATATCCGTCAAACTCTCGTGCGTGTTCCACAAAATCATTAACTTTATCATTGATTACACATCTGCCGATTTTTCCGCAAGCTCTGCAGGCACGGCAAGGAGCAATTGCGTCTTTTCCTATGTAATAAATCTCCGTTTCAATCCCCTCTTCATTCAAAGTTTGTGAGATAATATCAAGCGCCGTAAAAGTACAGCCATTCTTGTTTGGTGAACCATTAATTAATAATACTTTCATATCTGACCTCTAATTTTATGATAAATACCTATAATTCTATTATGAAAAATTTTTGGAAAATTTAAAGACCTGATTCTGCTTAATTCTTATCTAATTCTCTCACTTGTGTAAATTATAGAATTAGAGTATAAATAAATAAGGGGAGTCTTAATATGGAATCAAAATATTCTGCAATCAAAGATATTATTTTGAAAACTATACCAGGAGTCGGGAACTTTGAAACTTCTATTAAAGGAGTGAGAATTGTAAGAAGAAATCATCCTACAGAGTTTATGAGATGTTTTTATAATCCAAGCTGCATTCTTGTATTGCAGGGTTTAAAAAATATGCTCTATGGAAAAGAAAATGTTGTTTATACAAAAGGGCAGTATGTTGTATCCTGTACTGATATTCCGGTTTCAAGCAGAGTGGTTGAAGCAACGGAAGAGAAACCTTTTGTAGTCCTAATCCTTGAATTGGATTCAAATCTGATTTCAAACATTTTACTTGAAACAAAACTTCCCAAAACTCCAGGGGCAAATACAAAAGCACTTGCAATTGCAGAAACTGACGAAGAGCTGCTGGATGCATTTTTCAGGCTTGCACAGCTTCTGGAAAAACCTTTGTCTGAACAAAATATCATGGCGCCGATTATTATAAAAGAAATTTATTTCAGGCTTTTGAGCGGGAAAATGGGAAACCAGCTAAGATTAATTAATACAAACGGCACCCGCTCAAATCAGATTGCACATGCAATTTCTTTAATCAAGGATAAATACAGCGAAAAATTAAATATGGATGAAATTGCACAATGCGTAAATATGGCGCCATCATCGTTTTACAGAAATTTTAAAAAAGTTACCAGTGTAAGCCCGCTTCAATATCAGAAACAATTAAAACTCTACGAAGCTCAAAGACTTATGCTTACAGGCAAATATGATGCTGCCTCCGCCTGCTATGAAGTAGGTTACGAAAGTCCGACGCAGTTTAGCAGGGAATATAAAAAAATGTTTGGTCAGCCTCCTAAGAAAGATATCAAAATATTAACCGGAGTTTCTTGATTTTTTAATTTATAAAGAAAGGGCGGAAGCTTCGCTTCCGCCCGATAAGCTCTCTATTTAAAAACTCGTGAGTAGTGAATAGAAATTCTTTAGTCTTTGACTATTCCACTTTTCCACTATTCCACTTTTCAACCTTGCGTTACTGCTTCATAACAATCAGAGCAGATTGTCTCATAACCTGCGTGCTCACCGAGCTTTCTGTATTTCCAGCAGCGTTCGCACTTTTCGCCTTCTGCTTTCACAACCCAGACAGTTATTGTGCCCTCTGTATATTCGTTCAATACACCTTCCGGAGCGGAGTCGGTTACATAAGCCTGAGAAGTTATAAAAATATCTGCAAGATCTTTTTCGTTTGCTTTTAGAACTTCACTATCATCAGATTTTACGTAAACACCGACTTCTAAAGAGCTTCCTATTTTCTTATCCGCTCTCAAAGGTTCAATTGCACGTGTTACAACTTCTCTCGTTTTGAGGATTTTTGCAAAATCTTCTTCCAATTTCGCATTTTCCCATTCATTGTTTACATGAGGCCAGTTTGCAAGCAGAATACTTTCCAGCCCGCCTCTTTGAATTTCAGGAGTATTTTGCCAGATATCCTCAGCCTGATGCGGCATTACAGGTGTTAAGATTCTTACAAGAACCTGCAAAGTTTCATAAAGAACCGTCTGGCAAGCTCTTCTTGAAAGCGACTTTTTGCCTGCAGTATACAATCTGTCTTTTACAATATCAAGATAGAATGCACTCAAATCAACTGCCGCAAAGTTTTGAAGAGTCTGGAAGTATTTGTAAAACTCATAATTATCAAATGCAACAGTAACCTCTTCTACTACCTTGTTCAATTTGTGGAGTGCAAACTTATCAATCGGTTTTAAATCTTCATATTTTACATAATCTTTTTCAGGATCAAAGTCAAATATGTTGCCGAGCAGGAATCTTGCAGTATTTCTTGTTTTCTTAAAGATTTCCGCAAGCTGCTTGATTATATTATCGCCGATTTTGGTATCGTTTCTGTAATCAACCGAAGCCGCCCAGAGTCTCAAAATATCTGCACCATAGTTTTTGATAATATCATCCGGTCTGATGTAATTCCCGAGTGACTTAGACATTTTTCTGCCGTCTTCTCCGAACACAAAGCCGTGAGTTAATACAGATTTATACGGTGCTTTTCCCTGAGTTGCCATTGAAGTAAGCAGAGATGACTGGAACCAGCCTCTATGCTGGTCAGAGCCTTCCAGATACATATCAACCGGAGTGTGTCCCAGCTCATCCGAACGCTTCTCAACAACAGCTCTCCAGGTTATACCTGAATCGAACCATACGTCCATAATATCTTTTTCTTTTCTGATATGCTTGCTTCCGCATTTAGGGCATACTAAACCTTCCGGCAAAAGTTCTTCAACAGAGCGTTTTACCCACGCATCAGAAGATTCCTTTTCAAAGATTTTCGCAACATTTTCAATAGTCGCATCAGTTACAATAACTTCTCCGCAATCCTCGCAGTAGAATACCGGAATTGGAACGCCCCACGCTCTCTGGCGGGAAATACACCAGTCTGAGCGACCTTCCACCATATTTGAAATTCTGGCTTCCCCGCTTGCCGGAATCCATTTTACTCCTTTGATTGCCTCTAAAGTTTCAGCCCTGAATTTATCAACTTTTACAAACCATTGCGGCGTTGCTCTGTAAATTACAGGATTTTTACATCTCCAGCAGTGCGGATATGAGTGATTTATATCCGCAGCAGCAAGAAGTGCACCGCAGTTTTGAAGTTTTTCTATAACAATTTTATTTCCTTTATAATAAGGAACACCTTCTAAATCCTTGTCGCCAACAATTTCCGTCCAAATACCTTTGCTGTCGAGAGGAGAAAAGACCTCAATACCATATTTACACCCTACTTCGTAGTCCTCAAGACCGTGTCCCGGAGCGGTATGAACAGAACCTGTACCGGCATCAAGCGTTACGTGTTCACCTAAAATAATAGGAGATTTTCTGTCATACAGAGGGTGTTTTGTATTCAAAAGTTCTAAATCCGCACCTTTAACAGAGCCCAGAACATTAATATCTTTTTCTTCCCAGCCTACACCCTCAAGAAAATGTCCGAGAAGCTCCTGCGCAACAACGTAAACATCATTATTATAAGTAAAGAACGTATACTCAAATCTCGGATGCATACTGATTGCCATATTTGAAGGAATCGTCCAAGGAGTTGTTGTCCAGATTACCGCATAAACATTTTTGTTTGGAAGATTTATAAGTTTTTCAATTTTATTTACCGCATCTTCATCAAACTTGAAACGTACATAAATCGAGGTTGAAGTATGATCTGCGTATTCAACTTCCGCTTCGGCTAATGCTGTTTCACAGGAAGCGCACCAGTAAACAGGTTTCATCCCTTTTTCAACATAACCTTTTTTGTACATTTCACCGAATACTCTGACCTGCTCGGCTTCAAAATCAGGATTAATTGTCAAATACGGATTTTCCCAATCACCCCATACGCCTAAACGCTTAAATTCAGACTCCTGTCCTTTAAGGTTTTTATGCGCAAACTCTCTGCATTTTGCCCTAAGTTCCGCCGGAGTCAGCGCTTCTCTTCCGCCTTTAATATTTTTAACAACGGCATTTTCTATCGGAAGCCCGTGGCCATCATATCCCGGAACATAAGGAGCATAAAAACCTGACATTGATTTATACTTAATCAAAATATCTTTCAAAATCTTATTCAAAGCAGTCCCAACGTGAATTTTTTCTGAACTCAAATAAGGAGGCCCGTCGTGAAGAACAAACGAATTTGTTTTATCACGCTGCTCTAAATTCTTCTGATACACATTTACACCCTCCCAGAACTTCTGGGTTTCAGGTTCTTTTTTTGTCGCATTTGCCCTCATCTCTAATGTTGTTTTTGGCAAATTTAATGTCTCTTTATATTCCATCTTCACCTCGTTAAATTACTATTTTTGTCGGGTTGGTAAATCCAACTTGCTTTTTTAAAAATTTTACACCCGAAGCAGTAGATTCTATAAACTTTATTCTATTATCACATATAACGTTTTCATTGTAGGTCGGGTTTACTAACCCGACAATAACTTAACAAATAAACGTTTACTTTAAAATATCATAAACAGAGCTATTATAAAAGAGATTCAAAAGATAAAAAAATGAAGAAATTATAATTATAAAAAAGCACCTATCCTAACCTGCTTGTTTGCCGGCGTTAAACGAGTCTTCGGATTTTGCTTACGCAAAATTCCTTCGCTCTCTGCCGGCAAGCCGCTTCCCTCAAAAGGTAAGGAATGCGCCAGACTTGGAGCTCTCCCTCCCTATATGAGGGAGGGCTGGGGAGAGTGATAACTGATGCCTGTACTTTTCTTTCTCTTTTGTTGCGGGTCAAAGAGAAAGAAAAGATACCAAAAGAAAGAGAAATCACGCAAAAGTTTTCAACGCTCTTACGAACGTGGGATTGAACGGCTATAGCAGGCGGAGCCTGCACTCTTTCGCTCGCTATTGTTATGCTCCCGCATAACACGCTCGCAGCGCGATGATTTGTTAGTTCTGACAGTGGCGGCGCCCTCCCGAGCGTTTCTTAGCGAGGGTCAAAGTGCGGGGTTACCCGCAACAACAGCCATTTGATTTTATGCTCGCAAGAGCATTGGAAACAATCAAAATTTCTTCTTTTTTGCTTCATTTTTTCTTCTTAAAAAAAAGAAGAAAAAATGAAGAACCCTCTAGCTTGCTTTCTTAAAATCTTCCTGGAAGCTTACCCCGGAATTAACCTTTGTAAGTGTATTGGTTTTAAGATTCCTCATCTTAATAAAATCAGCCATTTTGTTGTAATCAAAAGCATTTTCCCACCTTGCAATCACAACAGTTGCAACACAGTTTCCGATTAAATTAACCGTAGTTCTGCCCATATCGAGAATTTGATCAATACCCAGCAGAACTGCAACACCGATTATCGGGATATTAAAACTGGTAAGAGTTCCCGCAAGCACAATTAAAGACGCTCTCGGAACACCCGCAACACCTTTACTTGTAAGCATAAGAGCAAACATTATAACAAGCTGCTGCTCAAAAGAAAGATGAATTCCGACAAGCTGGGTAGAAAATATTACTGCCATTGCAAGATAAAGCGTTGAGCCGTCAAGGTTAAAAGTATACCCAGTCGGCATTACAAATCCAACAATAGATTTCGGAACTCCAAATTTTTCCATAATTGCCATAGCCTTAGGCAAAGCGGCCTCCGAACTTGCCGTAGTAAAGGTAAGCAAAGCAGGTTCCTGAATTGCTTTAAACAAAGCACGCATTGATATTTTCACAATTCTGCAGGCAATAAACAAAACCAGAGCAACAAACACAGCTAAAGCTACATATAAAGATAAAATTATTTTTCCATAATTAAACAAAATTTCAATGCCATTAGAACCAACAGTATAAGCGATTGCGCCAAATATACCGACAGGAGCAAAGAACATTACGTATTCGGTAAACTTAAACATAACCGAAGCAACTGAATTAAGAATATCAATAACAGGCTGAGCCTTCTTACCTACCGCACAAATAGCAATTGAAAAGAACAGGCAAAAAACAACAATCTGGAGCAGGTTTCCTTCAGCCATTGATTGAAAAATACTTGTAGGACAAAGGCTTAAGAGCAAATCACCAAAGGAATTATGCTGTGTAGTAGAAGCCATCTGAACAATTCTTGTCAAACCGGTATCATCAGAAGCAATATTTGCAATCCCCACACCTGGTTTAAATATATTAGCGAAACCAAGCCCTATGAACAAAGCCAGAGTCGTAACAACTTCAAAATAAGCAATGGTTTTAACACCTAATCGTCCGAGACTCTTAACATCACCATGACCGGCAATCCCGACAACAAGAGTCGCAAACAGCAAAGGCGCAATAATCATCTTAACCATTCGCAAGAAGATTTCTGCAAGAACATGCATCTTTACAGCAAACCATGGAAAAGCCCAACCTACCAGCACGCCCAAAAACAGTGCCGCAAAAATCGCTATTGTTAATCGTGACTTTTTCAAAATCTTTTCCTTCTTAATAATATACAGAGAGAGTAATCAACCTGTTAAACCCAACTTTTATCTGTTTACCCCTAATTATACAATAAACAAGAGAAAAGTATACAAACATGCTACGATTTGTAACGCAATTCGCCCGTCATGATTGACACACATATTTGTTCGTCCTATTATTAAGATACCCTAGTCGAAATTTTCTTGCCGGATTTGACGGCCAGGGGGATGACGCACCCTCTTAACACAGAGGCTAGTCAAAAAAGCAAAGCTTATGACATTCAGTTTTGCTTACAGTAAAAGTAAAATAGGTAAAAGGAGAAAAATCATGCCTACAATGAACCAGCTTGTACGTTCAGAACGTAAAAAGCTCAAAGACAAAACCAAATCGCCGGCTCTTATGGAATGTCCACAAAGACGCGGCGTATGTACAAGGGTTTACACGACAACCCCTAAAAAACCTAACTCAGCTCTGAGAAAGGTTGCCAGAGTCAGACTTACTAACGGATTTGAAGTAACTTCTTATATCCCTGGTATCGGTCATAACCTTCAAGAACACAGCGTTGTTCTTATAAGAGGCGGAAGGGTTAAAGACCTTCCTGGTGTCAGATATCACATCGTACGTGGTACTTTAGATACAGCAGGTGTTGCAAATAGAACACAAAGCCGTTCTAAATATGGTGCTAAGAGAGCTAAAGGAGGTAAGAAATAATGTCTAGAAGATCTAAACCTGAAAGAAGAATTCCTGCAGCTGACCCTATTTATAACAGCATCGACGTTTCAAAATTCATCAACAGAGTTATGAGACGCGGTAAAAAGTCACTTGCTGAAAAAATATTCTATTCTACAATTACTAAGATTGAAGAAAGAACTAACGAAAAAGGCTTGGAAGTTTTCCAAAAAGCGATTACAAATGCAACTCCATTATTGGAAGTTAAAGCAAGACGTATCGGAGGTTCTACTTATCAAGTACCTATCGACGTTAAACCTGACAGAGGTTTTGCACTTGCGTCTTCTAATATTATTACAGCAGCAAAGAACAGAAGCGGTAAATCTTTCGTTGAAAAATTAACAAACGAAATTATCGATGCTTCTAATGGAAATGGTGCAGCTTGCAAAAAACGTGAAGATACCCATAAAATGGCAGAAGCTAACAAAGCATTTGCTCACTACAGATATTAATTTTTTAATATTTATAAAACAAAGGGGCGCTTTTCAAAGCGCCCCTTTGTTTTATACAAAACATATCACCACACAATATTATTAAGCTTGTAGTTCTCACCAGCCAGATACATACATTTACCCCTACGCTAACAAAAAACTAACAATTCTATTCTATCCTAATTATATATAGACTTTTAAGGATAGCTTTTATGAAAAAAAGTACACTAGTTTACTCTATTTTAACAATTATTATACTGTTCGGTTATTTTTTACTAATTGGTTCATACCCGCTTCTGGATGTTGATGAAACTCGATATGTAGAAATTGCACGTACAATGATAAAAAATCACGATTTTATGACTTTGTACTTAAATGGCGAATATTTTTTTGAAAAACCTCCGTTATATTTCTGGCTTGAGTGTCTGGCATTCAAAACTTTTGGCGGAATTAACGAATTAACAGCACGCCTGCCGATAATCTTATTATCATTGCTGCCGCTCGGACTTTTATTCGGGCTATGCAAAAAAGTTAAAAATATCCGATTTGCACTTATCACTACATGCGTACTTTTAACCTCGCTTGAATACGTACTTATAACAAAAATTGCGATACTGGACAGTGTTCTTACAAGTTTTGTCACAAGCGCAGTTTTATGTTATTTCTACACATTCTTCGTTCGGGAGAAAAACAAAAAATACTTCTGGCTGCTCAGCTATTTCTTTTCAGGACTTGCCATACTGGCTAAAGGAATTCCGGGGTTTGTAATTCCTTTTGGAACAATCTTAATCTCTACTATTGTTTTTAAAACGTACAAAGATACTTTGAAACATTCTGTAATCGGGATGGTTTTATTCCTTACAATCACTTTGCCATGGCATATCTTGATGCTTAAAACTTATCCCGATTTGTTTTTTAGCGAATACATTTACAAACATCATATATTAAGATTTTTAGGTTCGGAAGTTATACACAGAAATGAGCCGTGGTATTTTTATATACTTACGCTTCTCTGGGGGCTTATGCCGCATACATTTGTTATAATCGGAAAACTCTTGAACGGTATAAAACTCACCAAGCCTAATTTAGAAAACAAATATTCCAAATTTCTGATTTTGAATAGTATTGCCTTTTTAGTCACATTAATCTTTTTCAGCCTGTCTGGCGCTAAATTAATTACATATATTTTGCCGGCATATCCGTTCTTAGCTGTAATAATTGCACACATCTGGTCAGGTTACATAACCAAAGACAATCTTAAAATAAAATATGCTTTAATCGGAATAAACTCGATATTAATTTTAGCTTCATTAGCCGTGCCGTTTGCCGCATCTTTTACTCTCGGAGAAAATGCAGGGAATTTGCACTATATGCAAGTTATACTCGCAATTCTTGCATATTTTCTGATAATAAATATGATTAAGAACAAGCGTTTTAGAATTTTCATTTGTCAGGCGGTATTTACAGCAGCACTTTTCGGATTTACGGCACCATTAGGGTATAAATTGGATTACTCCTTCGGGCAGGATGATTTAATTGCTTATGCAAAACTAGCCAAGGAGCATAACTACACGATTTCTGCTTACAAAACAGGAAAAAAATACAGTCTTTTGTATTATTCAGAACTTCCTCAAATTGAGTTTCAGAATGAAGATAATATAGAATGGCTTAATAATGAGCTTAATAAAAAAGAGAATCTTGTAATCATCAAAAATAAAGACATTCCGAAACTTCCTGAAAATACGGCTTTTAAATTAGCTGAAAAAGGTGTCAAATATTCTATTATAGAAAAACTATTTTAAAAGTAGTTTCTTTCTGAGGAATACTTTCTACGCTTACTTCTCCGCCGTGCAGTTCCACAATGTTTTTCACAATAGCAAGTCCCAGTCCGGTTCCTCCGGTCTGGCGGCTTCTTGCTTTATCTACACGATAAAACCTTTCAAAAAGATGCTGTAAATGTTCCTGAGCAATACCGACTCCGTAATCTCTCACCAGAAGTTCTATCCGATTATCTTTTTTATTCAGAATAACATCAATTTTGTCAGATCCGGAATACTTTATCGCATTTATTATCAAATTTGACAGGGCTCTTGATAAAAGCTCCTCGTTACCGTTAATACGAATTTCTGCATTTTGAATAAAGTTAATATCTTCAAACATATACAAAAAATTACCGATAGTCTTTTCAATCATAGAATTAAGACTAAATTCTGTAAAATGATTCTGTTCATCTGTTTTGGCAACTTCAGTTTCTGACAGATACAGAATATCATTTACAAGTTTATTAATTGCCTGTACCTGAAAATGAATTATATCAAGACATTCCCGATTACCTGCTTTGATGTTGCTATCTGTTTCAATAAGCTCAATAGCGGAATTTATAGCAGTTATAGGAGTTTTAATTTCGTGTGTTATATCCTGCAGAAAGTTTGATTTATACTCTTCAAGCTGAGTTAACCTGTAAATTTGATTTTTTAGCCGCAAAGCCATTTTCTTCACGGAAACTGACAATTCTTCCAAAAGCTCCAGGTTCGGAACATCAATAGGCGTATCCAACTCTCCGTTTGCAATTTTCATCACACTGTCTTCAAATTTATTAAAAGTAACTTTCGTCCTGTGAAAAGTTTCCAACAATCCCCAGAGCAGTGCCAAAATACAAATTCCGAAGAAAACCATCAAACTCATCTGCCCTTTTAAAATAGTTCCTATTACATCGGCCTCGGATATTGTAACCTCCAGAGAATATTTTTGTCCGTTAACATCAATATCTTTCACCTGAACAAGTTTTTTATCTCTTATTGAATGTTTGTAAGTTTTCCACTTATTATAATTCTTTCTTAATATTCTGCTGTTTTCTTTTGAAAGCTCGCCCGAATAATCCGGTTTTGAAGTTGCTATCAGATTCTTATTTTTATCAAAAATTCTTATAGTAATATCTTCATCTTTAAAATCTTCCGCATATTTTTTTACTGTCAGGTAATCCTTTTTTGCAAGATAAGGTTTTACAACCCACTCAATCTGCCTTGTAAAAACCTGCATTTCTTCCTGTTCTTCGTCCATATATGAATTATTGAACTGAATTATATTAACAAGCGAAATTGAAACAAAAACAATAACAATAATCAGTCCCTGAAGTAATCTTGTAAGCCAGTAAATATCTCTTTTTTTCATTTTAATCATACTCCTTGAGTTTATACCCGACACCCCTTACCGTCTCAATATACTCTCCCAAATCTCCGAGTTTACGCCTCAAATTCACAATCTGCACATCAACCGCACGCTCCGAAATCTCAAAACTATCTTCCCCTCTCAAGTTTTGTAAGAGCTGTGCACGCGAAAACACTATTCCGACATTTGACATAAATGTATTTAAAATTTTAAATTCAAAATTTGTCAAATCTATTTGTTGTTCATCAATTCTTACGGTCTTTTTCATATTATCTAAAACAATATTCTTGTAAATTTTATTTGAACAATTTACACCGCTGACCTCCAGATGCGCTTTCACTCTGGCTAATAAAATCTTGTTGCTGAAAGGCTTGGAAATATAATCAACCGCTCCGCTTTCAAAACCCTTCAGAATATCTTCTTCCATCTTTCTTGCCGTAAGCATTATTACCTGAATAGATTTTAACTCGGGATTCGTTTTAATCTTTTTACATAAACTAAATCCATCCAGCCCCGGAAGCATTACATCCAGCAGAACAAGATCCGGCTTATTATTGTTTATAATCTCCAGAGCTTCCAGACCATCATACGCTTTTTTTATTTTATAATACCCGCCGGAAATCAAAACGAGTTCTATAAGGCGGTTTATTTGCGGTTCATCTTCCACTATCAAAATTTTTGCATCTGTTAAATTTGCAGACATAATTCCATACCAGATATAATAGCCTCATACAAAATAACATATAAAACCATACATGTATATAATCTTTTTTGTATTAAACTTTATCTAACAATTTTATAACTACATAAAAAGGTATATTACAAGAAAAATGTTAGTTTTCTGTTAGGAAATGTTTTAACCGAACTATATTACATCAAACTATCTATTGTATCTGCCAATTCTTTTTGAGCCTCTAATACGACTTCAAGAATCGAACATATTGCTACAACTTCTTGTCCTTTGTCAAAATTGTACTCACAGTAGCCTTTTGCAACTTCCAATAAATCTAATGATAATGTAATTTTTTCTTCCAGCTTTATTAAATTATTTAATGTATTTTCCATATCTATATAATACAAAATTATACGCATTTTGTCAATAGAAATTGGAAAATATATTAAAATTTTATCAAGTTAAAATATTAGTCAAACCTGTTGTAATTACAGCAATATTAAGCTTATCAGCAGTTGACACAATTTCATTTGATGCAGAAGGTACTATTATTAATCCGATTCTGCACTGGGCTGCCGCATTTATATCATGAATAGTCAGCGGCATATCAGAAGCCAGTATTGCATCTTTTGCCTTTTCACATGCATAATTCAGAGCGTGCTCAACAAAAGAAGTTTGCAGCCCCTGTGCTATTGAAGACGTTTTTAAATCTTTTGCAATTACTATTGCCTGAGATTTTACATGCTTTGCAACTTTCCACGCAAAAACAGCATCTTCTATTTGTTCAACTGTCGGCTTTAACTTGGAAACAACCTTAAAATTATCTTTGTTTAACTCTCCCAGATTTGGCGACTGAATAAGTGTTCCCATCGGAGTAGTAATAGTTTCTGCTACAAGATGCTTTTTATAATCTTTGAGAGGCGTATTTATTGTTACGTAACAAATGTCATGCGCTTCAAAATATTCTATCGCATTTTTGGTAAATTTTGGTGCAACTATAATACTTGCCTGCTTCAATAATTTTGCAACATCACTATCTACTTCCGCAGAAACAATCACTTTCGAATTCATGTAATCTATCGGATTAGAATCTATTGCAAAAATCAAAGCCTCTTGTAAAGATTTACCAAGAGCAACAGCACAAACTCCAGTGTTAGAAACCGTAGCAGCTGCATTTACGTCAAAAAATTCGCTTATTATATTAAGCCCTTGTGTAATGCTTAAAATATCCAAAAAAGAGAGCTTTTTGCTTGTCGTGTAATCTATTGTCTTGTCAGTTTTTTCAAAACTTGCACTCTGGTGCTCATTCTCACCGCTTATTATTTCAAAATCCTCTAATTTCATTGTTATAATCCTTACCTAAAACTACTCAGCACTAACAGGCGCAACACCAACCGGCGCAGTTGTAACAGGTACAGGAGCAAAGTCCGGCTGCGGGATTTCAGTTCTTTCCTGTTTAACTTCCACTGTAGGTGTCTCCTTTTTCTTCATCGGAGTTAAAGTCTGTTGTAAAATCTCTACAGGCTTAATTATTGGTGGTTGTGGTTTATCTTTTGCTTCCTGTTCTTTCTTTGCCTGCTCTTCTTTCTCTTTTTCCTTGTCTTCAAAGACTTTTTTAGCTTCGCTCTGCGGAATTATTGATACCCCGGATGCCTTAAACGGATTCAGCACAATCTCCGGATATTCAAAATCAGCATTGCCATAAGGTGCTGTAGCCACAGCCATTACATCACGCCAAATTTTTGCAGGAATTGTACCGCCTGTTACAGCGCCCATTTGAGAATTATCGTCATTTCCAACCCAAACACCAGTTACCACATCAGGCGTAAATCCAATAAACCACGCATCTCTGCTGTCATCCGTTGTTCCGGTTTTTCCGGCTGCAGGTTTGCCGATACTTGCAGCACGTCCTGTACCGTTTGAAATAACTGTTTTCATAATCGCTGTCATTGTAGCCGCTGTATTAAGATTCAAAACCTTGCTTGTACGGGCTTTTTTGGCTTCATATAAAATAGTTCCCCTTGAAGATTCTATTCTTTCTATTGCAAATGGTTCAACTTTGTAACCGCCATTTGCAAAGATTCCGTATGCTCTTGTCATTTCAAATAATTTAACGCTGTTGGAGCCAAGAGAAATCGTATAGTCATAAGGTATCGGAGTAGTAATTCCCATAACTCTTGCAAGCTGGATTACAGGTCTTACACCGATTGCATCCATTAACCTTGCGGTACATACGTTAGAGGAGACCATCAAAGCCGTATAAAGAGGTATCGGACCTCTGTATTTATTACCGTAATTCTTTGGAGTCCAATCTCCGGCTTTGAAAGGCAAATCATCAATCATATCATTTGGAGAAAACCCCTTTTCAATAGCTGCGGTATATATAAACGGCTTAAATGCAGAGCCTGACGGTCTTGCTGATTGTGATACTCTGTCATACTGGCTCTTTGTATAATCTTTACCACCTGCATAAACAAGAATTCTGCCGTCAATCGGACTAAATGAAAATACTGCTGCCTGATTCTTGTCTTTAGTAAAGCCCCAAGCCTTTAAGTTTGTTAACATGGCTTCGTTTGCCTTTACCTGTGCCTTGTAGTCAAGAGTTGTTATAACTTTATACCCGCCGTTTACAATTTCGTCTTCCGTAAATCCAAGTTTATGCATTTCTTTAACAACATAGTCACAAAAATACGGCGCTTTATTTGTTGCATACATAAGTGGCATGGTCGATAAAACTATCGGTGCTTTTTTTGCATTCTCATAAGTTTCTTTATCGATGTATTTCATTTTATACATTCTCAAAAGAACCTGATTTCTGCGTTTTCTGGCAAGATCTTTGTTATTATACGGGGAATAAACAGAAGGTGCCTGTGGTAGTCCCGCAATTAAAGCCATTTCCGGCAGTGACAGCTGATTCAGATTTTTATTAAAATAAATTTTAGCCGCACCCTTTACTCCGTACGCACCTGATCCCAGATATACATTATTTAAGTACATTTCTAAAATTTTATCTTTAGAAATCGTTTTTTCTATCTGTGCTGCAACCTGCAATTCTTTGATTTTTCTTGTAAAGGTTTTTTCGTTAGAAAGGAATAAAATTCTTGAAAGCTGCTGCGTTATCGTGCTTGCACCCTGTACAACGTGTCCTGCAAGAATATTTGCGACCATAGAACGGGCAAGTCCCACAAGATCATACCCCGGATGCTTATAAAAGTTTTTATCCTCTGTTGCAATAAATGCTTTTACCAGAGTCTCCGGTACTTCCTTTAACTCAACGTTAGAATAAGTATAAGCGGCAAAAGTTTTTATAACCTCGCCATCGCTTGCGCAAAAAGTTGTAACTATATTCGGTTTAAGAGTATTTAAATTTTTGATAGGAGGAAGAGAGGTTAAATAAAGCTTTAATGCAATCATGCCCGCCAGAACCACACCCAGCGCAAAAACAAATAATCCTGCTAAAAACTTTAAAAACGGATTGTCTATTACTACACGTTTAGATTTTTTTCTCTGACTTTTCGGAACATAATTTGTCATATAAATAATCCTTTATTGATTTTATCTCTCAAACCTTGTACCATGATATCATTCTAACAGATAAATATCTGCGTGGGAGTTTTTTGAACATAATGTTAAGTTTTTTGACAATTCTAAAAAACGAATTTTTATCATATTTTGTTCCTGAAAAAATGGAATATAAAATTACCGGTCACTGTCTCAAATGCGGGAAGTGCTGTAGATATATGTATAGTTTTGACACTTATACAACAACCGATTTTAAAATAATGCAATTTTTATTTCCATCCTACAGACGGTTTTATATAAGGGGAAAAGATGAAGAAGGAAATCTAATTTTTGCCTGCAAATATGTAACAGAAGAAGGGTTGTGTTCTGTGTATGACAAGCGCCTTAGAATGTGCAGGAATTATCCGGCAAAGAAAATTTCATATCCAGGGAAACTTCACGAAGGCTGCGGATATAAAGTTGAAGATAAAAGCTTTGATTCCTATTTAAAGAAAAATAAATATTCCAGTTAATGACGGATTTGTATACCGAATCGACAATGTTTTAATACTCCATTCACTTCTCACGCTTAACCCTTCACGAATCAATATTTTACCGGTCTGTCCAACAAAACTATTGACAGATTTTAAAACATAATATATAGTGTAAAAGTTACAATTTTAAAAAGGGATAATTTTGACTAATATTCATTCACTAAAGAAACATGTATCTGTGATGAGCAACCATGTGGTTATGGCGGTCATTCTATCGTGCTCATGTATGGTGAATTTGCAACTTTGTTAACGGTCAAAACTAAAATATTTAAACGGGGCTTGTAAATTCAGAATAATTTATAAGCCTTTTTGTATTTACGATTAGAGGAGGATACTATGAGAATCAATCCAATCACAGCAAGAACAAACTATTACAGCAGCCCTGCGATTAGTAAAACTAAAAATGAAGTGACACCTGAAGGCAGAACAGATCTAGTCGATCTTAATCACTTAAATTTAACCTGCAATCAGTCAATGGTAAATTTTAAAGCTACAATAGACATTTCACGCATGCTGATAAAACAAATTCCTCTGGATGATAAACTTGCTTCCCTGTTTCAAAATTTCAAACTCGAGGATATGATTCTTGTAGGAAAGAACCTGCACGAATGTGCAAAAGAAATGTACAAAAGTGCCGGACTGGTAAAAAACACCATAAAACGTGGATTTTTTATTCAGGATGAAACGCTTGGAGGCAAACTTGGATTTTTTAAAAACTCTATCGGAGATACAGAGGTCATAAATCTTAACGATTTTGAACTCCCTCTGACTTCAAATACCAAAACGTATCCTCTCAAACCTCATGACAGCTTTTATGTTATAGAGGATGATATTATATCTATTAATGGGAATTTACTAACAATAAAAGAGAAGCCTAAAACAGATTTAAGCATGTACAGAAAAAACTTTGCAAAAGCATTTGATTTTGAAAAAGAGGCTAATAAAAACATTGAAAAAATAAATAAAAAGACAATTTCTCAGCTTATGCGTACACACCAGAAAACAACAACACCTGTCACCTTTGAGCAGGTTGGTGGCTTGCAGGAATTAAAAACTTCATTAAAGAAGGATGTAATATATCCTATTCGCTATCCGGAAGCATATGAGGGAATGGAGCTTAACCATGGTTTTATTCTCTATGGTCCTCCGGGAACAGGCAAAACACACATTGCAAGGGCACTGGCAAATGAAGCAGGTGCAAATTTTATCAGCCTTAACGGACTTGATCTGGAATCAAAATGGGTCGGTGAATCAGAAGCCAACTGGAGAAATTTATTTGAAGAGGCTAAAGAAAATCAGCCAACAATTATATTTGTTGACGAATTTGATGCCGTTGCAAGAAAGCGTGACAGCCGTGATGTATACGGAGACAAAGTTGTAAACCAGATCCTCACACTGATGACGGACATTGACAACGAGAATGCTGACGTTTATGTAGTCGCCGCCACAAACAACTATAAAGCACTTGACAGTGCAATTACACGTTCAGGACGATTTGGCAAACACTATGAAGTTACACCGCCAGACAAAGAGGGGTTAAGAGAAATCTTTAAAATAAACACCAAAAACCGCAAAGTTGACGAGAATGTTGATATTGAAAAAATGCTTGACAAGCTTGTAGAAGCAAAAGCAACCGGAGCAGATATGAGACATATTGTTAATGAAGCACATAACAACGGATTTGTCAGAACCGGAATCTTTGACAAAATGGAAAACAGCAAACTAACAAGTCTTGATATTTCAGGTTTTAAAATCGCACAGGAAGATTTTGACAAAGCCTTAAATGATTTCTTGAAAGACAAAAAAGATACTTCAAGAAAACCGGTAGGTTTTATAAAAAATCAAACTTCTTAAATAGAAAAGACTCCGTAATTTTTACGGAGTCTTTTTTAAGGTCAAACCGTAGAACGAATTAGCCGTTAAAATCTTGGCACACTTACGTTTTGCCCATCTATAGTTCTTCGGCTGTAAGTTATTCTGTTAAAGTGCCATGTCATTCTGAGCCCGATAGTAATTCGGAGGCGAAGAATCTCTTTAGTTATTGTCAGGCAGAGCCTGACCTACAGGTTTTTAACAAGTCTTGCCGTCAGAATCAACAAACCTTTGCGCCGCGAGCGTGTTATGCGTCAGCATAGCAATAGCGAGCGTAAGAGTGCAGGCGCCGCATGCAGCATCCATTCATACCATCGCTCGTAAGAGCGTTGAAAACATTTGCGTTGTTTCTCTTTCTTTTGGTATCTTTTCGGGGTAAATGCATTGGGTTGGTAGGTATGACTACAGGCTTGAAAATTTCTTGATAAACTCTTCATTTCGCAACAAAAGAGAAAGAAAAGTACAAATATTATTTCTTCATTTTTTCTTCTTTAAAAATGAAAGAAGAAAAAACGAAGCAAAAAAGAAGAAATTTTTGTTGTTTACGATGCTCTTACGAGCATAAGTTCAAATGGATATAACGAGTAAACCCGTACTTTGACCCTCGCTAAGATACGCTCGGGAGGACGCCGCCACTGTCTGAACTAACAAGCTTTCGCGCCGCGAGCGTGTTATGCGTTAGCATAACAATAGCGAGCGAAAGAGTGCAGGCTCTGCCTGCAATATCCATTCAAACCATCGCTCGTAAGAGCGTCGAAAACATTTGCGTTGTTTCTCTTTCTTTTCGTAGTTTTCTTTCTCTTTGACCCGCAACAAAAGAGAAAGAAAAGTACAAATATTATCTCTTCATTTTTTCTTCTTAAAAAAACAAAGAAGAAAAAACGAAGCAAAAAAGAAGAAATTTTTGTTGTTTACGATGCTCTTACGAGCATAAGTTCAAATGGATATAACGGGTAAACCCGTACTTTGACCCTCGCTAAGATATGCTCGGGAGGACGCCGCCACTGTCAGAATTAGAAAAATGTATATTTAAAAAAGTTATTGTCAGGTGAAACCTGACCTACAGGTTTTTAACAAGTCCTGCGCCGTAAGTATGTTATATTGAACATAATAATAGTGAACAAAAAAATACAGGTCTGATTTGCAACAAAAAAGCGCCGTAAAATTTACGGCGCTTTTCGATTTAAATAAAATCAACTTAAACGTTTGCTGTAGCTCTAGGACCTGCATTAACAATTTCAGCCGGCATATTTGGATATTTAGCGGCAAAGTTATCTGCAAACATTTGAGCAAGCTTGTTAGCAGCAGCATCATAAGCATTCTTATCTGACCACATACCTCTTGCATCAAGCATTTCAGAAGGTACATCAGGACAAGATGTAGGATAATCTACATTGAATACATCATGGTGTTTAAATTCAACACTATCAAATGAACCGTTCAATGCAGCTGTTACCATAGCTCTTGTGTAAGCAAGTTTCATACGTTTAGCGCCTGAAGATGCGCTTCCGCCTGCCCAACCGGTGTTAACTAAGTATACTTTTGTACCGTATTTTTCTAATTTTTCACCGAGCATTTTTGCATAGACTGAAGCATCCATCGGCATAAACGGTTCGCCAAACAATGTTGAGAATGTCGGCTGCGGCTCAGTAACACCTCTTTCAGTACCTGCTAATTTTGAAGTAAATCCTGTTACAAAGTGGTACATTGCAGCGTTCTTATCCAATCTTGAAATTGGAGGCAATACGCCGAATGCATCAGCTGTTAAGAAGATAACAACCTTTGGAATACCACCCATACTAGGGATTTGAGCGTTATCAATGTAGTTAATCGGATAACCTACACGTGTGTTTTCTGTTAATGAACCATCGTTGAAATCAAATTCTCTTGTTTCTGGATCCATAATAACGTTTTCTACAAGTGAACCAAACTTAATCGCATTATAGATTTCAGGTTCGTGTTCAGCAGAGAGGTTAATACATTTTGCATAGCATCCGCCTTCAAAGTTGAATACGCCATCCGGAGACCAACCGTGTTCATCATCACCGATTAACTTACGGTTCGGATCTGCCGACAGAGTTGTTTTACCAGTTCCTGAAAGACCAAAGAATACAGCAGTTTCGCCGGTCTTTGGATCCATATTTGCTGAACAGTGCATAGGAAGAACATTCTTCTTAGTCATAATATAGTTCATAGTTGCAAATACTGATTTCTTGATTTCACCTGCGTATTGAGAACCGCAAATTATAATTTCATGAGCTTCATAATCAATAGCGATACAAGCTTCTGAATTTACACCATCTACTTCCGGATCACATTTGAAACCAGGAGCACAAAGAATAGTGTAATCAGCTTCGCCATAATTTGCCAACTCTTCAGCAGTTGGTCTTATTAACAACTGGTGAATAAATAAATTTTGGCTTGCAAGTTCATTAATTACTCTGAATTTTTGGGTATAAGTTTTGTCTGCCCCTGCAAAACCATCAAAAATAAACACTTCACGATTTTGCAAATATGCTGCAATCTTACCCTTGATTGAATTAAATTTTTCTCTGCTTATAGGGCGGTTAACTTTACCCCAAGCAATGTCATTGTGGATACTTTCTGTATCTACGATAAATTTGTCTTTAGGTGAACGTCCGGTGTATTTACCTGTTGTAACAACAAGGGCACCTGTATTGCTCAAAGAGCCTTCACCTCTACGTAATGCTGCTTCTGTCAACTGGGCAGGAGTTAAATTACGATAAACTGCCTTTGGTGCGATAATACCAAATTTTTCGATTCCGTATGTTTCCATAGAATGCTTCCTCCTTTTTGTAAAAGCTTTTCTCTATACAATATTAAATGTAGTACAAACACTAGTAAAAATCAATCTTTTAGGCATAAAAAAAGAGACGGTATAAACTCGCCTCTTTTTATTTTGAAAATTTTTATGAATTCTGCAAACCTCTCTTGAATTCTTCCGGACGACTTGAACGAGCCAGCGCATCCTCTAGAGTAATTTTCTTTCTCATATACAAATCTCTAAGTGACATTTCAAGAGTTTGCATACCGAAACCGGAGTTGGTCTGCATTGTTGAATAAATCTGTGCTGCCTTAGCCTCACGAATCAGGTTAGCAATTGCAGGTATAACCAGCATAACTTCCTGAGCCATAACACGACCGCTCTTTGTACCATCTGCCTGAAGAAGTGGTAACAGAGTTTGTGAGAATACAGCAACTAATGAGTTAGAAAGCTGTACACGAACCTGTTGCTGCTGACCTTCAGGGAATACGTCGATAATACGGTCAATTGTTTGTGAAGCAGAAGAGGTGTGCAAAGTACCAAATACCAAGTGACCTGTTTCAGCGGCTGTCAGAGCCAAACGAATTGTATCCAAGTCACGCATCTCACCTACCAGAATGATATCAGGGTCTTCACGAAGTGCTGATTTCAAAGCGTTTGCGAAACTTCTTGTATCCTGACCTAATTCTCTCTGGTGAATAATAGAACGTTTTGACGGGTGAATAAATTCGATAGGGTCTTCAATTGTCAAAATATGCTCTGATCTGCTCTCGTTAATGTAATTAATCATCGCTGCCAGAGTAGTTGATTTACCGGAACCGGTAGGACCTGTTACAAGAACCAGTCCGCGTGGTTTTTCTGCAATCTTTCTAACCGTATCAGATAAGCCTAATTCTTTAAAAGACGGAACTTTAGATGCAATTACACGGAATGCAGCTGCATAATTTCCTCTATCCTTATAAATATTAACCCTGAAACGGCTCAATCCCTGAATACCGTATGAAAAGTCTAATTCCCAATCTTGTTCCAGTTTACGTCTCTGCTCTTTGTTCAACATTGGAAACAGAAGCAACTCAACTTCTTCCGGTTTCAGAGCCGGCACATCCATACGCTGGAGATTACCGTCTATACGAACGACCGGAGGCAGACCTGCAGAAATATGGAGGTCTGACCCTCTTTGTTTAACTACAACTTCCAAATATTTTTCTATAAGCATTAAAAAGCCCTCATTTTGCGGCTTCCGGGGTTGTATCTTTTGTTTTTGTTATACACTCCCTCGTTAGCACTCTTTTACATAAAAACTATATCATAAAACAAATATCTTGTAAACTTTTTTTAAGTTATTTTTGCAAATATTCATTTATTGCCTTTGCAGCCTTTTTACCTGCACCCATTGCATTTATTGCATTTGATGCACCAACAGGCGCTACGTCACCTCCTGCATATATAGTAGAAATTGATGTTTCTCTCGTCTCAGGATCAACCGTAAAATACCCTTTGGCATCTGTATTGAAGTCCAATCCGTCTAAGTGTGCTGATTTTTGAATAATAGGATTTGGTCCGGTACCCAGAGCTACAATTACAGAATCAACATCCAGATCTGTATAATGCCCTGTTCCGACAGGTCTCCGCCTTCCTGACTCATCAGGCTCACCAAGCTCCATTATCTCAAATTTCATTCCATTTACATAACCGTCTTTATCATAAATTTCAACCGGTGCTTGAAGAAAATGGAACATTACGCCTTCTTCTTTTGCATGCCTGATTTCTTCCAAACGTGCCGGAAGCTCAGCTTCTGTTCTTCTATATACAATATAGACTTTTTCAAACCCGACCCTTACGGCAGTTCTTGCAGCATCCATGGCAACGTTCCCGCCGCCGATTACTGCAACTGATTTTCCAACTCTTAAAGGTGTTGCAGAATCTGCTTCGTTTGCATGCATCAAATTTACCCTTGTTAAGAACTCATTTGCAGAATAAACCCCATTAAGATTTTCTCCAGGTATATTCATCATCTTAGGAAGTCCTGCACCGGAGCAAATAAATATAGCATCATAACCTTGTTCCTTTAACTGTTTTAGCGTAATTGACTTCCCGACAATAACATTCTTTTCAAATTTTACACCCATTGCTTTAAGGTTATTTATTTCTCTATCCAAAACAGTTCTCGGAAGTCTGAATGGCGGTATACCATACCTTAAAACTCCGCCAAACTCGTGCAATGCCTCAAATATTGTAACCTCATGACCAGCTTTTCTTAAATCTGATGCCGCCGTAATACCTGCACATCCCGAGCCTACAATTGCAACTTTTTTACCGGTAGGAATGATTTCAACAGGCTTCGCAGAAGTATTATCCCCGACATACCGTTCCAAAGCCCCTATCGCAACAGCTTCACCCTTAATGCCTAAAACACACTGCCCTTCACACTGTCTCTCCTGAGGGCATACACGACCGCAGACTGACGGAAGCATACTGGTGTTTCTTATAACTTCTCCTGCTGCATCTAAATTATCTTCTTTTAAAGCCTTTATAAACCCCGGAATATCTATATTTACCGGACACCCTTTTACACAACGGGGATTTTTACAGCTCAGGCATCTTCCAGCCTCTTCTTTTACCTGCTCCGGCGTAAAGTTCTCTTCTACCGGAAGAAAATTATGTCTGCGCTCAATCTTATCTTGTTCTTTAGGTCTTTGACGCATAACCAAACTCTCCTTCAGTGAAATCTACATCACTAATTATATGATAGCAAAAATAGCAAAAATGTCCATAATGATTTTATTACACTTCAACCGTCGCTATACATAATAAAATTCTTTTCAAATTATAAAGTTTTGTAACAATATATCATCATTGAGGCAATTTTATATAAAAATTATACTTTATATATATGTAAATCGAAATTGACAAACATTAAACGAACACGACACATAACACACAAACCTTTCATACAACCTACACACTAACCTTCTACACATGAGGAATTAATTAAAAAGATTCCAAACCTTTCCAACAAAGAAAGGTTTTTTTTTGCGTTTATAAATGTATGAAAAATCAGAGAAATATTTTCAATTTTTTATTCTGCAAATTATATCAAAAATTCCCTCCGAGTATGTTGGATGTGCAAAGCAAATTTCCTTCAGTTTTTCAAGTGATATTTTTTGCTGCATCACAAGCAAAAGAGTATGAATCAAAGCAGAGGCTTCTTTTGATACTATATGTGCACCATATATAAAATCATCTTTTGTAATAATTTTGATAAAACCGTCAGTTGCATCATCACACCAGGACTTGCCAAGAGCAGTTATCGGAAGCATTGTTTTAGTATAACTTTCATCCACATCCTGTTCCCTTAGACCAACCCAGGCAATTTCAGGTTCTCCATAAATCACGGAAGGCGTAAAGTCTTTTTTGAATGGAATTCCTGTTGAATATTCTTTTGCCTGATGAATTGCATAATGCGCAAGAAGAATTTCTCCTGCCGAATCTCCCAAAATATCAATACCTTCAAGTGCAGGACAAACAGGGGTTCTGCCCGTTGCAACAAGTATAATTTCCGGATTAATTACTACACCGCTTTTTAGAAAAACCGTTTTACCCTCGATTTTTTCCACACAATCATTGAGATAAAACTTTATACCTTTTTGTTTATAAATTCGCTCTATACGTTTAGAGACTTCTATATCTGCTGATGGAATCAAATGTTCAGCCAGCTCAACCACCGTAATTTCCACGCCAAATGAAGAATAAATTCTTGCCCATTCCGTACCTATTGCACCGGATCCGATAATCAAAGCCGATTTCGGAAGATGATCAAGTTCAAGAACATCGTCCGAGCTTAGTATAAATTTTCCGTCAAATTCTAAACCCTTTATCTCTTTAGGCTTAGATCCGCAAGCTGCAATAATTTTGCCGACAGAATACGACTGAGCATCTGCTAGTATTGTATTTTTATCTTTTATACACGCATTTGAATATACAACTTTTATGCCTGAATTTTTTACAGAAAGCTCAAGAGCCTTACGAATCTTCTCAACAGTTTTATTCTTTTTCTCTATAACTTTAGAAAAATCAAATTTTTTAATTTCAACTTCAAGCCCTATTTCACTGGCATTCTTTATTCTCGCATACTCTTCTGCGCAATGAAGAAAAGACTTTGTAGGAATACACCCTTTATTCATGCATGTTCCACCGAGATACTCTTTTTCAAACAAAACTACAGAGTGTCCTTGTGATGCAAGGTTAATTCCTGCAGTATAACCTGCCGGTCCGCCGCCGATTATTCCGTATTCAAAATCCATATTACTCTCTCTCCTTTACTCCTGGCTTGGTTCTGCGTGAATTGTTATAGAAACATTACCGAGCTTTGACTTTATATCATTTTCTATCTGATCGCATATCGAATGACAGCATTGCAGCTTCATTTCAGGATTAAACAAAAGAGTCATTTCAATTTCCTTACACTGCCCTGCTTTGCGACCTTTTATATTTTTATACCCCTTAATAACTCCGTTAGCATTAATTACCTCTTCTATTGCCTTAATATCGCAGAGAGGAATAGAGCCATCAAGAAGATTATTGAGGGTTTCTTTTGAGATTAAAAAACCCGCTTTCAAGATAATAACAGCTACAATTATTGCTATAATAGGATCAAGTGCCGTGATTCCAGTTAACTTAATTAATACAAGTCCCGCAAGAACCCCGAGAGAGGAATAAATATCAGTGCTCAAGTGCTGTGCATCTGCGTGCAAAGAGATTGAGTCAGATTTTTTTGCAACGTAAAACAGATATCGGCTTACAAGAAAATTAGCAACAACTGCAAAACCCATTACAAAAATACCAATAGTAGGCTCGGATTTAACATGATAGCCAAAAAGTAATTTTGTCGAAGCTTCATAAATAATATAAAGCCCTGCAAAAATAATTAATCCGCCCTCTATAAAACCTGACATATCCTCATATTTGCCGTGTCCGAACGGGTGCTCCTTATCTGCCGGCTCTGAAGAGCGTGTTACAGCAAAAAAAGTTATAATTGACGCCAAAAAATCAGACAATGAATGAATTGCCTCCGATATAATACTAATGCTACCGGATACAATTCCTGCTATAACTTTCAAGAGAATAACAACTGCGTTAGACGTAATAGAAAGTCCGGCTGCAAATTTCTTTTCGGTTTCAATTTTCATTATGCAACTCCGTTGTTAAGCAAATCGTGAATATGGATTACACCTACAGGCTTTGAGTTTTCTACAACAAAAAGATTCGTAATCTTCTTATCATGCATAATTTTTAAAGCTTCGGCTGTCATTGCATCAGGTGAAATCGTTTTAGGATTTCTTGTCATCAAATCAACAGCTTTTTCCTCTAAAATCTTAGAAGAAAGACATCTTCTCAAGTCACCATCAGTAAGTATACCGGTTAAAATTCCTGACTGATTTATAAAACCTACACATCCCAAACGTTTTGAAGTCATCTCAAGCAGAACAGCCTGCATATTTGCGTTTTCGTCCAGAATCGGCATTTCCTGACCTGTATGCATAAGATCAGATACACGCTTGAGTATAGCACCAAGTTTCCCGCCAGGATGTCTGTCGTTGAAATCTTCTTTAGAAAAGCCTTTACGCTCAATCATTCCGATTGTAAGAATATCGCCCAAAACCAAGGTAGCTGTTGTTGAGTTTGTTGGAGCCAAGCCTAATGGACAAGCTTCACCGTTATTTGGAAGTGCTAGAACTACATCACCTGCTTTTCCAAGTGAACTTTCCGGATTCTTTGTTATCGCAATCAGAGTGATACCAAATCTTTTGCAATAGTTAAGAATATCAACCAGCTCTTTAGACTCACCGCTGTTAGAGATTGCAATCACGACATCATCCTCGGTAATCATTCCAAGATCTCCGTGGCTCGCTTCTGCCGGATGCACAAAAAATGAAGGCGTTCCGGTTGATGCAAGAGACGCTGCAATCTTTTTTCCTATATGCCCTGATTTACCCATGCCGGTTATAATTATTCTGCCTTTAGAATTCTGCATTAAATCCAGAGCTTTTGTAAGACTATCAGCATCTAGCGAATGTTTTAACTCTTCGATTGTCTTAATCTCCGTATCGATCGTTCTTATAGCGGATAATCTATCTAATTCTTTTTGAGATTGTTGGATTGTTGCAGACATCTTCCATACTCCTTTTTTTTACTTTGACTTATCGGGCAACATGGGTTATTCTTCCAAACCTATATTACTTATATCGGTTGCCCTCTGCTGACCATATTACTGACTGGCTGCATTGAACGCTTTGTTTTTGGTTCTCAGGCAACATGGGTTATTCTTCCAAACCTATATTACTTATATCGGTTGCCCTCTGCTGACCATATTACTGACTGGCTGCATTGAGCGCTTTGTTTTTGGTTCTCGGGCAACATCGGTTGTACTTACAAACCCATATCGCTTTTACATTATAGTTATTGTCGGGTTGGTAAACCCGACCTACATTGTTCAAGTATACCCTTGTCATATACAACCTTTTGTGTTTTCACTCAGGTCAGAAATTTCCTTGTCCTAAAACTCTATTCTATTGTCAAAGACATTAACTTTATTTTACTACAAAAATTATTTGCTTTAAAATAATAATTATGAAAACATTAGCGGAGTATAAAGAAGAAATACATTCCTGTTCAAAGTGCGGGCTATGCCAGTCAGTCTGTCCTTTGTATCAAATTACGGGAAACGACTGTACAGTGTCACGTGGACAGTTTATTATGCTCAAAGGATTGATAAAAGGCGATTTAAAAATGTCGCCTAAAATCAACAGGTATTTGGATTTGTGCCTTAAATGCGGCGCCTGCTCAAAATTTTGCCCGAGCGGTATCAATGTTGTAGATATTATTACCTCTGCTAAAGCTGAATATTTTAAAACCAGCCGTTTGGAAAAATTTATTTCTTTTGTTCAAAAAACTTTTATTTTCGGGCTTGGAGTAAAATTAGCCGGTGTATTTTCAAAAAAAGTAAAAAGCAAAAAATTTGATAAAAAAGTTATTTACTTTGGCGGCTGCAGCGGAAAACTCAAGGGCAACAAAGCTGTTATAAACATTCTTAATTCCTGTGGAATAGAAGTCATAACTCCGGATTTTGAATGCTGCGGAATTCCTTTTTATGTAAGAGGAGACAAAGAGTCTTACACAAGTTATAAAAAAAGCTTCGAAAAAATTGTCCAAAAATATGAGGTGAAAGAAATTGTAACAACCTGCGCAAGCTGTGAAAAGACTCTTAAAGGCTATAATATAGGAGGGTTAGAAGTTAGAAGCATTTTTGAATACTTGAGAAAAAAAGAACTAAAACCTGTATTAAAACAGAAGCTTAAAGTTACTTTTCACAAGCCTTGCAACATTGATAATTTTGAAGATATTGAATGGATTTTGAAAAATACCCAAAACCTTGAATACATTGAGATGGAGAATTTTGACAAATGCTGCGGACTGAACGGAGTTACAAAAATCAGCGAATATAAAATCATGTCAGAAATTTTTAAAGCTAAACACAAAGACATACTAAAATCAGGCGCAAAAATTGTACTTACCTCCTGCCTCGGGTGCGAAGCTGCGCTTAGATTGTTTTCATTCGGGAAATACAGAGTTATGGACTTTGCCGAATTTCTGAATAAATACGCTAAACCTGATTAGCTAAACTTCTCCCGAATACCCCCAGAGATTTACCCCCAGAATTTACCCCCAGAAATTTACTCCTTTCATTATTGATACTCTCTTTTAATATTTTGTTTGCGTATTTCAATTTGGAATTAAATTTGCAATTCTGCATAAGAAATAGTGAAAAATTTAACATACTTTTCAGATTATTCAAAGACCATTTTTCCTTTGAAAAATATTTAAGCTCGTCTCTGTACGCATTTATCTCACTTTGCAAACGATATCTTATACTTTGAAACAAATCTATCTTTACCGGATTCGGAATCTCTGTAAGAAGAGAATCTATTTTTCGCTTAAACTCTTTCATATTAACGGGTTTTGACAAATCGGATAAAAACAAATCGTTAATTGTATCAATTTTTCTATCCGAATTAAGATAATTTATACCGTTTGAAGCTCGAAGCATATTAATTTTGGGATTAAACAATCTATCAAAAAAATGTCTTACTTCATGAAATGCCGTAAATTTATTAAGTATATAGTTATTGCTTTCATCCATTGGCAATAAGAATTTGTACCCCAGATGAACAAGCATAAAGTCATTATTTTCATCAAGTCCCAGCTTAGATAGAGTTCCCATACTGCCGTTAAACATATTGTTTTGTTCAGGGGCAACTGCATAACTGATTTTTGAAGGTGCAATAACCTTATCGAGCGAAGCTCTAAAGTGATTAACCTCACACATTCCGTCTAAGCAATACGGATTTAAATTATTGTAAAACTCTTTTGTATACTTTCCCGCCAGTTTCTGTCGGTGAGCAACCGAACCTTTTATTGTACTAAAAGGCAGCCTTGCTTCGTGTAAAATCTTATTTCGTACTAGAACTTTCTTTATCATCAGTTACACAAAAAACCGTAAAAAAATTTCTTGCTAATTAAAGAATTTGCGGATAACTTTTTCAATTTGCCTTGAAGCAGTTCCGTCGCCGTAAGGATTTTGAGCTTTTAGCCTTGTAGAATCCTTGGTTGAAGAGAGTATTTTTTCACTTTCGGCAACTATTTTTTCGTAATCTGCTCCGACAAGTTTTGAAACGCCGGCATCTATACCTTCTTTTCGTTCTGTTTCATATCTCATAACAAGAGTAGGACAGGCAAAAGACGGAGCTTCTTCCTGTATTCCGCCGGAATCGGTAAGAATCAGCTTTGCATGCTTCATCAAATACACGAGATAAGGGTAATCAAGCGGTTTTAAAAGATGTATGTTTTTAAAACCACCTAATCTTGAATGAATTTTATCGTGCACATTAGGATTCGGGTGAACAGGGATTACAAAGGTATGATTTTCATATTTTTTTGCAAGATAAGTAATCGCATCTATAATCCTGTCAATTCTTTCGCCGTGATTTTCTCTTCTGTGTGCCGTTATTAACACAAGCCTGTCATCTATCGGAATATTCTTTTCTTCAAAAAATTTTCTTGACTTTTCAATAACTTCATCAGAGAGGCAGAAAAGTGCGTCAATAACCGTGTTTCCGACGACGTAAATTTTATCAGGTGCAATATTTTCTTTTAACAAAGCTTCCTTATTTACCCCGGTTGGTGCGAAATGCAATTCTGCAACCCTTGAAGTCATCTGGCGCATAACTTCTTCTGGAAACGGCTCATAAATATCATAAGACCTTAGTCCGGCTTCAACGTGGAATACAGGAATTTTGTGATAAAAAGCCGTAAGCGCACCGCAAAGAACAGTCATGGTATCACCCTGAACAATTGCCGCATCAATTTTATTTTCACAAAAAACTTTATCTAAACACGTCAAAATCCTTGCCTGAACAGATGAGAGAGACTGATTTTCTCTCATACAGTCGAGGTTAATATCAGCTTTCAAGCCAAAATATGCAAGAGTCTGGTTAGAAAGCTCTTTTTGTTGCTCCGTGTTACAGATGATTACATTATAATCATCCGGATACTTTTTCATTTGAAGTATTACAGGCGCAAGCTTGATAATTTCCGGACGTGTTCCAAAGATAAAAATAATATTTTTCATAGAAATTATTATACAATAAAATCTTTTTGGCGGAATAATTTGGGTGGAAAAATAATTGTCAGACTTATGGTAATGTTAATTAAGCCTTGGCAATCTCTGGCTTCAGGGTTAGTTAATGTCGGCTTGGCAAAGCAAACTACTCCCCTCGCCCCTTGTGAGAGGGGGTAAATGTGTTGGGCTGGATAGTTTCTTCCCCTCGCTCCTTGTGTGAGGGGGTAAATATATTGGGCTGGATAGTTTTTTCCCCTCGCCCCTTGTGTGAGGGGGTAAATGTATTGGGCTGGCTAGTTTCTTTTCCTCGCCCCTTGAGGGAGAGGGAGCAGTCGTGCGTGAGCCATTAGGCGAAGGCTACGAATGCGGGTGAGGGGTGAAGAATATGTTATTCAGGTTAAGGTGAAGCGTGAAGTATGAAGCGTGAAGGGAGAATTGTAGGTAGGTTTTAGCTGACAATAACTTTTTCTAATAAACTTTAATTTTTATACCCCACACCCGAATTTCTAAGTTTCGCTAACGCTCAACTTGAAATTCTACCCTCTCCCCTAATGGGCGAGGGGAAGCGAGACTTACCAGAGTGCCGTCATTCTGAG
>CALURU010000018.1 GCA_944323255.1 Candidatus Gastranaerophilales bacterium | reverse complement strand
ATTGATCAGAAGGATAAAAAATTCGACATGGACTTATCTAAACTCGAAACGGAAAGAACGGCTCTGACTACCGAATACGAATCCGTTAAAAAAGTTATTAACGATAACATCGAAAGAACATTCGGTATATTTAGCTAATTCTTTACTTAAAAACTTTTATTCATTGATATTACAGAGGCCTTATCTGTTTTATCATAAATCCTTTTCCCTTTTAATCCCTTTTCCCTTTTTCCGCTTGATTTAATTCAAGCGTTTTTATTTTGATAAGATATTCATATTGCAAAAAAGCGAATTGTACATTAAAATAAGTAATATTACCCTATTCTGGAGATTATGTATGAAAAATAAAAAAATTATATTAACAATTTTGCTTGCAGCAATTCTAGCTTTTATTTCTGTCTTATTTATCTACGGATTTCATAATAAAAAAGCAACTAAGCCTTTACCATCTATTAAACCCATTGAAACACCGTCGCATACAGATGTACAAGATATGAAAAATGATGAAAAACACATTAAATTAGAGAATACAGATAACATTGAGACAAAAAACAGCAAAGCAACTATAAAACCGACTAAAAAATATAATCCTAAAGAGGTAAAAAAGCCGTTAACAAAAGTAAGTAATCAACCTTTGAAACCGATAACACCAAAGACGAAAACAGTACAATCAGCAGAAGTTCAAAAGGTAGAGGATAATGGAATTGTTGTTCCTGTAGAATACACTTCTAAAAACATCTACAAATACGTTTACACTCCTGCCAATTTTTCTAAATAAAATTATACCCGCCACCTCTAGAAAATATTTCATGAATATACTACTATATATTTATAGGTAATTTTAGGGAGAGGGGATTTTATGAGAAAAATACTAATAATCTTTGCTTTATTGATCTTTTCAACTGCAGCTTGGGCAGCCGGATACACTGTCCAAAAACTTCCTAACGGTCAGACTGTTATAGTTTATCCGATAAAAGACAACCCCATTGTCACAATAGATACCTGGATTAAAACAGGCTCAATTAATGAAAATGATACAAATAATGGTGTTGCACACTTTTTGGAACACCTTTTCTTTAAAGGAACAAAAGCCCATCCAACAGGAGATTTTGACAGGATTCTTGAATCAAAAGGCGCAATCGTTAACGCCGCAACAAGCAAAGACTTTACTCATTATTACATAACAATTCCTTCCGAATACTTTGATACGGCAATGGAACTGCACGCAGACATGCTTCTCAATCCGCAGATTCCGAGAAAAGAACTTGAAAAGGAAAGAAAAGTTGTACTTGAAGAGATTGCAAAAGACGGCAATACACCTTCCCAAAAAGTTTTTGATAACTTAAACGATATGATGTATACAAAACATCCTTATAAGAGAAAAGTTATCGGCTCTGCTGATATAATAGGAACAATAAGAAGAGAGGAGATTCTTGAATATTTCAATAATTTCTATGCGCCATCTAATATGGTAACTCTTGTCGTAGGTGATGTGGAGCCTGAGAAAGCCGTTGCAAAAATCCAGCAATCGTTTAATCAGGAATATAAAAAGCCTGTAAATAAACACTATAGAAAAGAAAGCCCGCTTCAGAGCCAGAAGCGTAAAGTCGATTACACAGACACGCAATCTGGATATATGATGATTGGTTTCAGAGGAGTAAATATTTCTGACAAAGAGACATTTGCACTTGATGTTCTGGCTGAAATTCTCGGGGGCGGCAAATCCTCAAGGCTATATAGGGACATAAAAGAGCAAAAAGGTCTTGCGTTTTCAATTTCCGCTTCTAACGGAAGCTATAGAGACGACGGAATATTTTATATAAGCGCAAACTTCACTCCAACAAGTCTCGAAAAGCTTGAAAAAAGCATTTTTGAAGAGATTTCAAATTTACAAAAATACGGTATTACTGACGAAGAACTCCAAAGAGCTAAAAACATAATCGTTCAGGATACTTATTATTCAAGAGAATCCACTTCTAATATTTCATCCGAACTCGGCTATATTATGGCGCTAACAAACAGTTCCGAACTATACGATACTTATGTGGACGGAATTAAGCAGGTTACAGCCGAACAGGTTGTAAATACCGCAAAAAAATATCTTGGAGTTAATAAAAGCGCTGTTTCTATTGTTTTACCAAAATCAATGGAAGGGGCAAATGAAGTGAAGGAAATCAAATCTCATTCCGCAACAAAGGTTTCCGAGCATAACGGAGTAACCAAATATCAGGTTGATAACGGCTCAACTCTGCTTGTTAACCAGAATCAAAACAACGATATCATTGCAATGAGTATTATTGCAAAGGGCGGAGAATTTCTGGAAAGCATTCCGGGCGAAGGGACTTTAGCGGCTGCAGTTATGACTAAAGGTACGAAAAAATACTCTGCTCAGGAGCTTGCACAGCTTATGGACGAAAACGGTATTATAATTGAGCCTGGCTGTAGCGAAGATTTCTTTGTAATTAACGTACAGACAACCACTGCACAGCTTGATAAGACAATGGAAATCTTGGACGAAATCATGAATTACGCCACTTTCGATGATTATGAAATTGAGAAAAAACGTTCCGAGATTTTAAACAAAATCCGCCAGAGACGAGATGTTCCGATGAATGTTGCGCTGGAAAACTTTAAGACAATAATTTTTGAAGGAAGCGTTTATTCTCATTCAAACAAAATCTTGGAAAAGACACTCCCGACAATTCAAAAAGAAGATATCGTTAAGTATTATAATAAAGTTCTGGACTCAAAAAATATTATCGTATCAATCAACGGTAACGTAGACCCGCAAAAAATGATTACGGAATTCGGCTCTATCTTGAAAGACAAAAAGGCTCCTGTTGTAAATTATGCAAACTACAAGGTTACAAAAACAACTGAGCCTAAAACAGCGTCACAGACAATTAAAGATTTGAAAACTTCATGGCTGTTTCTCGGCTGGCAAACTTCAGGTGTTCAGAACAAAAAAGACTTTGTAACGCTCAAAGTTATGAACACAATTCTCGGCTCCGGCATGAGCTCCAGACTCTTTAAGAACCTGAGAGAACAGGACGGCCTCGCTTACCAGTTAGGTTCAAGCTACTCACCGCAGATGCTTGCCGGAACATTCTTTGCCTATATCGGTACAAATCCGGATACGCTTGACTACTCCAGAGAAAAAATTCTCAAAGAAATCGAGAGATTGAAAATGGAATTTGTATCCGATACAGAGTTACAGGACGCTAAAGACAGGCTCAAAGGTAGTTTCATTATTGCTATGGAAACAAATGCGGAAAAGGCATCAAATATCGGAATCTTTGAGACATACGGATTCGGGTATGATTTCTTGAATGAATACATCAAAATGATTGATGAAGTAACTGCATCGGATATTATAAGCGTTGCGAACAAGTATTTTAATAACAATATTATTCAATCATACGTAAAATAATCTTTTTATTTCTAAAATCAGGTCAGGCAAATGCCTGACCTGATTTTTTTCACCTTCCAAAGAACGACAGTGCACCTCCCCTCTCCAGCGGGGAGGGTTAGGGAGGGGAAAAATATTAATATAATTATGTTAAAATTAACTCATGAACAATATTGACCTTGCAAGAAAACTCCGAAAAAATCTAACACCACAAGAAAAAATACTATGGCAACTACTTAGAAATCATCAATTTTACGGCTATGAAATAAGACGCCAATCACCAATCGGCAAATACATTGTGGATTTTGTCTGCAGAAAGAAAAAAATCATAATAGAACTTGACGGCGGTCAGCATAATTCACCGGAAAATATCCAGGCAGACGCAGAAAGAACAATTTATTTAGAATCTAAAGGATATAAAGTGGTAAGGTTTTGGAATAATGAGGTTACAAATAATATAGATGGTGTTTACAAAAAATTACAAAAAGAATTTGGAATAATTGATTAACCCCCTCCCTAACCCTCCCCGTTGGAGAGGGAACGTGCGCTGTCGTTCATTTGAATGAGCATTATGTTACCCCCCTTTAAATACATATCTTTTCAAAATTTCATCTGTTTAAGGGATTAACATATTGAATAAAATATTTAACATGAACATGTTATTAACTTGGAGAGGTTGTACATGGTTACCAGCATTGAAAATGTCGGCATTGGTACTGCTTCATTTACAATGAGTCAAGCAGGTAATTTTTCTTATATTTTGGGTCATACTACAAATGTATTTGACGATACATTAACTTCAAATATATATGATATAGATAAAGAAGAGATAAATAATGAAGTTGAAAAGTTGAGAGAAAAATATGAATCCCTTATTTCTTCTCAAGTATTTAAGGCTGATAACAAAGAAGCTTTTAAAGGATATATTAAGGCATGTCTTGGAGGAAGTATTGCGCAAGTTTCAGAATCTGTTTTTTCAAATCCGAACTCAAATCAATATTATGATAATTTTGAAAAAACACTTGATTGGGAAGAAGAATGGCAAAAATACTTAGAAATTCGAGGGTGTAAAAATGAAAAAGAATTGACTGTTCTAAATTCAACCATGTGTAAAACAATGGAACAATTTAAAAATATGGCAACTACCAACTTGAATTATATCATGACTAATGGAATGATAAGAAATCCAGAGATGTCATCTGCACCAGCATTAGTAGATGATTTAATCAAAAGTGCGAATTTAGAAAACACTGCAAAATTTTTAAACTTAACATATTCTGATTTTAACACCACTGTTAACGCCACGCAAGAATTTTTAAGTAAGATTGATAATAATAATATTGATAAAAAATATTTAGATCAAATAATTAAAATTCTTGATAAATTACCGGAACAAATAGAAGCCGAAAAAGCGCAGTATGAAGAGAATGGATATGTAGATTTTTCGGTATACTATCACCAATATAATCAAAATATGATTGCAAAATACGGACAATCAAATATGATAGGACAAAGTTTTAGAGAAATTTATGTATAGAGGTAAATATGATTTCAGAGAGTAGGGTATGCATACTTGCGCACCTTATTTTTGCGATATTGAATAGGTGCGCTGGTGAGCGCACCCTACTCAATCACCCTACAGTTCTTGAAATTTTGATTACCGATTGAATACAATATTTACCCCCTTTGACAGAATGGTCAACATGGTTTAATATAATATTAAAGTTAGAATATCCTAACATTTTTTTTAAGAGGAGTAATTATGTTTGTTCCAAAAGTTATTATGTACCAGAGCGGTGCGAATCCTGTTTATCGGGGGAAAAATACAGCTTCTTTGACAGAAATTGCAGATTTGAGAGTTTTCCATCACCATATTTACGAGTTTAAAAAAGGGATTAGAAACCTTATTCTAACGACTGAAAAATCCAGGTACAAAGAAAGTATTGCAAATAAACTGAAAAAAGAAAACATTGATTATTTAATCCATGATGTTGATTCTAACAAGATTAATGTTTATTTCGGTACAAAGGAATGTGTTGATGTAGTGAGAACCTTTAGCCCGAGATTGAATGAACTGACACCCGAGCAGGATTTTATGCTGGGAATTATGCTCGGATATGACAGAGTTAAACAGTGCGAAAGGTATATGAAAATCAAAAATAACGTGATTAAGCTTGGAAAGAAACCTCTTTAAACTCAAATTTTATTATTTTGCTTAAATCTTCAGGCTTTAATTCAACCTGATACCCGATTTTTCCTGCGCTGAAAATAATTGTTTCAAAATTCTTGGCAGAGGAATCTATTACGGTTTTAAACTGTTTTTTCATACCGATAGGAGAGCAGCCTCCGTGAACATATCCGGTAAGAGGCAGCAGTTCTTTCAGTTTTAACATTTCAACAGATTTTTCTCCGACAGCGGAGGCGGCTTTTTTTAAGTCTAATTCCTTTTCAACGGGTATCATAAAAACATAATGATTCCCTGATTTAGAAGTCGTAACAAGAGTTTTGAACACTTGTTCAGGATTTTGGTTCAATGCTGTTGCGACTTCCACTCCGCTTATTGCATCAGTATCAGCATAAGAATAATGCTTATAATCAATTTTTGCTTTATCCAGTATCCTCATAACATTAGTTTTGTATTCGCTCATTGTCTATTTATCCATTCCATAATAATATCGACCACGTATTTTTGCTCTGCCTGCGTAAGTTCTCTCCCTTTAGGAATTTTATGCCATTTTTCCAGACATCCCCTGCAGCAAGTTGCAGTAGCGTGCTGGGCAATAAAGACAGGATGTCCACGCATCGGAGTTTGTTTTCCGTCGTTTGGAATATCAGCGGGTGCAAGCCTTTTGGAGATAAAATCCTCTGCATGCGAGCGGATTTTATCAATTCCTTTATCTTTAATATACTGTTTTTCTTTTTCTTTAATTTTAAACCTGCTTCTAAAGGTTGATTTAGCCAATTTTTCAAAAATATCGCCGTTCATATCTGAATTATACTACTGCGCATTTACTTCCTCAACATCTTTTTTAAGCATATCCAGAAATTCGGGTCTATACATAAAACCCAAATGTGCACCGTTACTCAGACAAATGAGGTGTTTGCCTGCAAATATTTTGAGTCTTGAAAGCTGTTCACCGTTAATTAAATAATCGTCCATTGAATGATAAATACTGTAATTATTGTTTTTTGAAAGGTAATCCGCCAGTGAATACAGACTTGTCTCGTAGCGAAAATCCTCGAGAGTCAGCAATCCGCCCTTCAAAAGATATTTTTCCGCATAATCCCTGTAATTCATATTATTAAATTTTTCATAAAAATCAGTCTTTTTGCCGGTTGCAATATTTTCTATCGCAAAAATCAAATCCGATAACTTTTGTCTCAAAATAAATGTAGTAATGAGTTTTCCTTCTTCTTCAGTAAATGGAAGTGTATCTATCCTGAAATCCGGCGCATTCTTCTGTTGATAAAGCTGTAAAATTTTTGCTGCGGTTACTGCGGTTTTGTGCTTCACATCAGGTGAATTTTTATCAAATTCATCACTGTTTTTGTCCAGTTGTTCCAAAGCGTACAAAAGTTCAACCGGCGGAGAAATTGCAATAAATTTATTTATTCCGAGAGTATTTTCCTTACTTTCGCTCTCAGCAAGAAAAAGCGAAGCCATAGCCCCGAAAGAAGTCCCTACCACAATTTTATCACTAAATTCACAACCGTATTTTTCTTTTAATAAATCCAGAATTTTTGATGTCACAAGTTTTATATAGACAATATCGTCATTCGGGAAACCAGGGCAAAAGCCTTGAGGCATACTTTTCACAAACTCCCAGTGAAAGTGGCTGCCTTGCATTACAACGGAAAACCCTTCATCATAAAAGAGTTTGGCAAAAACAACAGAATGATGATTATTTGCCCCCTCACCTATTGACGGATATAAAATTACAAGAGGGGCATTTATATCCTTCTGCAAAATATATCTGAATTTGTAATCAGTCCTACCAGGCGCAATATTTACAGAGGCTGTTTTTATTCTTTTTGCAAAACTTCTGTTCCAGATAGAAAGCTCATTCCAGATAGATTTATAAATCTCCGGATTATCAAAGAGCGCCGTTCTCATAGAATCAACGACCGGTGATTGCGGATTATACCCATCCAGCACAATATCAGCATTTACCTCCGGTTTCTTAATGATTTCTAAATCCTCTATACCGGCAGCTCCGCCGGTTGTTTCACCCTCTTCATACGCCAGCTTCTCAAGCTCCTCCTCTGATAACAATTCCACCTGAACCATAATTTCTTCCTGAATAGCATTCGGAAATTCAGGCAGCTTAACCTCATCTTCGGAAAGCAAATCCGCCCTGTCCAGATTGGAATTTTTTATATAATTTTCCATCCCGTATAGTTTTTTCTGGATGTCATACGGATCTGCATAAGTTGACTCAATCATTTTTGCTAGCGGCTGCATATAAGAAGTACGGTTTACCATTAATCCGAATTTTACAATAGAGGTAATAGGCGTTGCAAGATACACGGAAGGATCGAGCGCAGCCTCCAGAATCCTTCCGCACAATGACCTTGGAGTGCAGGTATTGAGTATGGGAATCACCATATAATGTCCTGAGCACATTTTGCACTTGCAAAGCGCTTGTTCCATATTCTCATTCGTTGGTTTCATCTTAAAAAGCTTATCAGCAGGATCAAACAAGCCGCCAAGTCCAAGCGTAGTATTTGTAAGAAATCTTACGGTTTCTCGTTTTATTCCTTCTCCGTCTCTCTGCAAAAGGCAGCTTGCAAGACGTTTAGGATACTCAATATTATTATATGCATCTCTGATTCTTTCTATTCCATACTTTGGCATAATAGACGACCAGAGAATATGAACAGGGCGAGCTATGTATTTATTCAGACCTCTGTTTAAATTAAACATTTTGCGGTTAAACTTTTCATACTTATCTTCCCCTACATACATTTTCGCATAATCCGGATAACGACTCGATTCAGTCTGTACAGCCTGCGGAGCAGACTGTTGTTCCATTGGCAATACTGACAAATTATTAAAGACAAGAAAAATTAATAGGGTTAAAGATAACATTATTTTCCTATATAACATATAATCCTCTCTTTAATCAAATTGTATTTATTACTGTAAAATAAATACATTAGTAAGTAAGGCATATCACCATTAAAAAGCGCATGTTAAGTTTTGTAACAAATTCCAATGAGTTTGAAATTAGATATAAATTCTATACTTTATATATATGTAAGATGTAAAATATAGGTATAGAACAATGGCAAACACAGCAGCTTTATTAGGAACTTTATTAAACACTAATGCAGAAATTAACTACTACACCCAACAACAAATTTACTGGAGTGGCAAGTATGAAGCAAATAGTGCGAAATTATCAAAACAAGTTAAGTATGAAGAAAAATGGGAAAGTGCATTTGATTCTGCAATTGATAACACAAAGGAATTAACTGCAGGCGGCGTAAAAGTTCGCGAAAATAACAAAAATGAACAACTTGCCGATGCATATGCACATGCAAAAGTTAAACAATACAATGAAGAATTATCATTGGAACTTGCAGAAATGGACGTAGAGTATGATACAATGCAAACAATGTATGAGTCTATGCTGGAACAATTGAGAGCTCAGCAAGAAGGTCAAAAAACAGCTACTTCAAATGCTGCTCAAGACACTGGCTTATTACAATCATAATAATTAATGATAAACTTTTGAGGCATTGTACATTAATGAGGCAATGGTCATTGGACCAACTCCTCCGGGAACAGGTGTTATATATTTTACCTCCGGTGAAATCAAATCGAAATCAACATCACCTGTTAGTTTGCCATTAGCGTCACGGAAAATACCAACGTCAATGATTACAGAATTTTTATTAACCATCTTACATCTTACAATCTTTTTACCAACCGCAGATACGACAATATCGGCGGTTTTTATTTTGTCCTCCAGGCTTTTTGTATATGAATGCGCCTGAGTTACAGTAGCATTTCGTCGCAGAAGCATTTGTGCCATTGGCTTACCGACTATATTAGAACGTCCAATAACAAGAGCATCAGCACCTTCCAACTGAATTCCGTATTCATCAAGAAGCATAATAATACCCTGTGGAGTTGCCGGATAAAAATATGGTTCCAATCCAATAACAAGACGACCTACATTTTCCGGAGTAAACCCATCAACGTCTTTCTTAGGAGATATCGTCTCAACAACCTTGTTTTTATCAATATGTGATGGCAAAGGAAGTTGCACAAGTATTCCTGTAACATCAGGATCTCTATTTAAATCCTTAATTTTGCCCAAAAGTTCTTCTTCAGAAATAGAACTATTTAACTCTAAAATAGAAGATCTTATACCAACTTTTTCCGCAGCTGCTTTCTTATTTTTTACATAAATTTTGCTAGCCGGATCATCACCTACGAGAATTACTACAAGATGAGGTTTTATAGAAAACTTTTCAATCTTATCCTTTAATTTTTCAAGTATCTTGTTCGATACAGCTTTTCCATCTAATATCACTTATTATTCTCCTGTGGCAAATTTAATCTGATATAAAATTGGTTTACAGCGTCAGAAACTATTTTAGATTGCCGGTCCAACTTACCACACTCCAAATTCTTATCAAAAGGTACAGACCCTAATACATCAACTTCTATGTCAGACAGTTGTTCAGATATAAAATTCATATCCTCATTTTTCACTTTATTAATTACAATACCAAGCTGACCGCCAGCAGCGTATTTTGCAGAAAATTCCGAGATACGCTTTGCCAAATGAACAGAATCAATAGTCGGAGTTGTTATAATCAAAGCCAAATCTATATTTGTATCTACCAGCTGGTTAAGATACTTCAAATCAAATTCACAGTCAAATATAACAAAATCGTACCTTTCTATTAATCTTTGGCAAGCATCATTTATCTGTGAAGTTATAGGGCATCTGCAATCCTTTGCCCCAACAAACCAAGAAACGATAATATCAACATTTTCAGATAGGGAAACCAGAATGTCTTCCATTGCCCATTCCACATATTCATGCTTTGTCATCCCCTCCGGAATACCGGTTTTATACTCATGTTTACCGCTTCTTATACCATAAATAGTATTTCTTATATCCAGCCCGAAAGAATGTGCTAATTCACTTGTCAAATCATTATCAAACAAAAGCACAGACTTATCCGGAAACCTCATTTGAATATTTTCTAATAAAGCTTTTGTAAGTGTAGTCTTTCCACTTCCGCTTTTTCCAGTTACAGCTATTTTTACAGTCAATATTGTTATCCTTTTTTCTGATTTTAGCATAAACATCCGGAATAAAAAACAAGGCAGTCTACACTGCCTTGTCTGAATTTATATAAACAAAGAAATTAAACAAGCCCTTCTTTTACTGCTTTAACAGCCGCCTGAACTCTATCATTAACACACATTTTTTGCAGAATCGAACAGACATGAGCCTTTGCCGTATGTACACTTACAATAAGTTCTTTGGCAATTTCTGTATTACTTTTACCCTCGACCAAATGTTTTAAGACTTCGTATTCTCGCTCTGTTAAAGGAACCCGACCCTCTTCCGAGGATTTATCCCTTAAAATACCCATTGTTTCTTGCTTAGGGAATGAGTCAAGCACTTTTCTAGCAATAACAGGATCAAGCCAGCAAACACCGTTATTTACATCCCTTATAACATCTGCCAGCTTAGTTGGATCAATGTCTTTTAAACAATAAGCCATTGCACCGGATGACAATGCTGCAATAACCTCTTCTTCCCTATCGTGCGAAGTTAACGCAATTACTTTTATGTCACGGCTCATTTCTTTTACTTTTACAGTTGCTTCAATACCGTTCATACCGGCTAGCCCTAAATCCATAAGAACAATATTTGGAGAATATTGTTCTATAAGCTTTAACCCGTCAATAGCATTATCACTCTCAGCAACAACTTTTATGTCCTCATTTGAATTTAATGCACACCTCAATCCTACACGTGTAAGTTTGAAATCCTCTATTATAATTACACTAATAGTCTTCTTTTCTGCACTAACTGCTGTACTCATTAATCAATCCTCCTATCGGGGCGGTATATATTATTTTATTCCCCACAACAATATTAAATAATACACCTGATTTATAGTACATTACCCAATCTACTTATATTTAATATACAATTTTTATACACACATTTTAATTAGGTCAATTACTTCTGATACAGAATAATTATTTTGCACAACATAAAGATTCTTTCCAGTAGCTTCTATAACCTCTTCCAGCGACTTCCCATCAAGAAAAAGATCAGAGTATGGCTTGAGCATGACCGAAGGCACGATTATATAATCTGCATCAATATCCTTAATTGTATTTATTAAATCCTCTGAGGTAATAAGCCCGGCCACAGTTATATTTGCACCCCAATATGTAGATTTTACCGGATTTACACTAGCTTGCAAATTTTCAATTTGATTTAATCTCTCTGTAATATGATTAAAAGCAGATTTTGCTGCTACAGAACAAGCAAAAGAAACTTTTAAACACTTTGAAAGCTTTTCTGGCAATATTAAATTATCAAAATCATCAACCAGAGTTCTTAAAGACCCGACACCATCTTCTAACTGTGAAAAATTCCCATAATATTCCGCCGGCGGAATATTCTCATTCGCCAGCAGGAAAAATTCATCTGAACAGCACACTTTTGGGTAGCTTGAAGCTATTCTTATAGTCTCTTCTGCAACTTTTTTATCAACAGTCTTTAATTCATTTTCCCTAAATTGCGTCACACCGACAGGAACTATCGCTACAGACAAAAGAGCTTCATCCAGGGTATCTAAATCCTTCAAAGTCCTCTCAAGTTCTTTTCCGTCATTATACCCAGGGCAGAGAACTATTTGGGCATGAAAAGGGATTTCATTATCCTTAAACCAATTTAAATTTTCCATAATTTTTGCAGCATTAGGGTTTTTCAGCATCTTCACACGCAAATCCGGATTAGTAGTATGAACCGATATATAAAATGGTCCTAAATGCAGTCTTGAAATTCTTTCTTTATCTTGCGCTGTTAGATTAGTTGTTGTAATATATGTTCCTTGCAAGTAAGACAGGCGATAATCATCATCTTTTACATAAAGTGTATCTCTTAACCCTTTTGGCTGTTGGGCGACAAAACAAAATATACAATTATTCAGGCAAGGCTTTACCCTGTCAAAAACCGCACTTTCAAAAATAATACCAAGATCATCGTCAAAATCTTTTTCAATCTCAATTTCTTCCAAGTCACCATTCACTTTTTCAACAACAATAGTTAAAAGCTCGCTTTTAGTCATAAAACGGTAATCTATCATATCTTGTAACTTTTCACCATCTATAGATAGTAAAATATCACCCTGCTGTATTTCAAGCTCTTCCGCTATAGAGCCTTTAATCACACTACTTATGACTGCAGGCATGTTCAAAACCTTCTATAAGTGTAATAAAATTCTTGTATTCACACATTAAATTGTCAAAAACCATTCTCGGATAAAAAGAAAGCTCTTTAGAATTAATCATGTTTTTAGTATCAATAAGTATGCTCTCTGCCTTATTTTTTAACTGTCTGAATAATTTTCGTTGTTCATCAGAAGAAAGAACATCTGAACAGGCAAGCTTAATTCTTGCACTTGTAAGAAACTGTATCGGATTTTCAAGGGGAGGCTCTATAATTAGACGTTTTAGTTCCTGCTCCCCATCTTTTGTAAGCGAATAATACGTAGACGGGCGACCACCGGCAGACATTGATTTTTGTGTCTTGACAAAACCTCCGACTTCAAGCCTGTTAAGCGCAGGCTTTATTGTACCATAACTCGGTGTTGTAAGCACCGAGAATGAGTCTCTTATAGCTTTAGAAACTCCATACATTGTTAAAACTCTTCTATTTAATTCAAATAATATTAAAAGCTCAATCATCTAATCTGACTCATTTCTGATTATACCAATAAACTCCTGAGCAAGTTTTTCACTCCATTTCTGATTAATATCCTGCTGTATTTGCTCTATTGCATCATCTTTTGACATTGCCTCTCTATATGGTCTTTTCTCCAACAAGGCAAAATATGCATCTAAAATCAAGATTATTTGCGATTCTATAGGAATTTGCTCTCCCGAAAGTTTTGCAGGATAGCCCGTTCCATTCCAATTTTCATGATGCTTTTCTATAATAGGAATAACATCTGATATATTGGAAATCGGCTTCAAAATCTCTCTTGCAGCAATTACCGGATGCTGCATAATAGATGCCTTATCCTCATCTGTCAATGGTTCTGTCTTTCTTAAAACTTCCTTAGGAAGCATAGTATTACCAATATCATAAAGCAGAACTGCTATTTTTAGCTTATCTATTGTATCTTTTGCTAAATCAAACCGTTTTGCAAGCAAACTTGCAAGCTCAACTTTTTTCTTAACACTGCCCTGAATATGCTCCGGATTATAAGTACTTACAAGAGCATCTGCAACCTGATACAATTTTTCATTATTAATATTCATCTCTTCCAGTTTCTTTGTTAATAAACGTGAAGTCGAATCATCTACAGGTATTCTATGCTTAGTTAATATATCAACAAACGTATTTACAGCAATTTCCTGCCAAGAAGTTTCATAGGCCGGTCTTGCAATTGTTACACGATTTCTGCCATTTCGTTTGGACTCGTACATTGCTCTATCAGTAATTTCCAACAATTCTTCAATATCATCAGAATGTTCTAGATACGTTGCGACTCCCAAACTGGCAGTTATATTGCCAATTTTATCCAGCTTTACAGCCTCTATTGCCTTTCTAATACGTTCTGCCGCAATACATCCGCCTGCTGAATCTACTCCTGGCAGCAATATATTAAACTCTTCCCCTCCCATTCTGGCAGCCACATCAATTGAACGAGCATTGTTTTTTAAAACCTCTGCAATTGCTTTAATAGCAATATCACCATAATTATGCCCGTATGTGTCATTAATTTGTTTAAGATGGTCTAAATCTAAACCAATAACAGTAAATTTAGTGTTTTGACGGTTTGCCCTGATAGCTTCTTTTTTTATGAACTCTTCAAAATAACGCCTATTGTATAATCCTGTCATACCATCAGTAATTGCCTGTTGTTTTACAGCTTCAAACAAATCAGCAATTGTTATAGCAAGTTCTATCTGCTTTGCAAACAAGCTTAAAAAGTTCAATTCACTGTCACTTACTGTTTCTCTTGAAGAAAATACAAGCAAAGAGCCAAAATGAGTCTGTTTTGACATCAAAGGAACCATAATATATGACTTCATATGCGAAGTTTTTAGAAACTCCTCTACTTTCTGTATATCTAATTCCGGCACAAAACCACAAATTAATTCCTTTAAATTTACAGACTTGTATATCTTATTATCTTTGACAGCATCTTTTAATTCGGAAATTTCAGGAAATCCCATACGAAAGTCCGAAACATTGCAATTAAATCGTTCAAAAAACTTCAAATCAAGATCATTTCCTGATGATGCTACGACTTGCAAATACGTACCATCATTATCAGCTTTTTCTTTAATAATAAAACTGTATACGTAACCCAATTCACCTTGAAGGCTGTTAACAATAGCATTCAGAACACTTGACAATGGTTTTGAAGAATTCATCATATCCCAAATATGCTGTAATGTCAGCATTTGGCGATTTGCTCTGTCTAATTCTCTCGTTCGTGCAGCAATTTCAGCCTCAAGCTTAGCGTTTATCTCGTAAACTTCCAACAAAGATTGTTTGCCTGAATATACTGTAGATTCTACCTGATCTAGCTGATGCTTAAATTTTTTGATACTATCAAAAAAGCCCACTGGCAATGTCCTCTAATTCCAAGTTACTTATAAAGTATAACATATTTAAACCATAAATAAAACCTCCTTGACGGGAATTGAACCCATGACCTCGGGCTTCGGAGACCCGCGCTCTATCCGACTGAGCTACAAGGAGGTGCTTCTTTACAGCTTTTCCTATAATTGCCCGTGTGTAATATATGGGCATTTGGCATTTTTCAATATGATTATTTTAGCATAACCATAGCAAATTTTTAATTTAGGTGATTTAATATAAAATAAAAGCTATATTCGGAGGTTATATGAAAATATTAGCTATTAACAATTACAGATATTGCAATCCTACATATGGCGCCTCTACAACACAAGAAGAACGTGATATTGAAAATCAAAAACGTGACTTAGACAAAGAAACAAGCAAAATCAGGGATGAAAAGCGAGAACTTAATAACGAATTGAACAGAATCAGAAACCAAGTACACGAGCTTGACATGGATTTACAAGATATAAAAAACCAGCGACGAGAACTCGATAACGAATTAAATAAAATAAGAAGAGGCGTATAATTACATATCTAAGCCCAAATCCAAAGTTGGTGCTTTTGCGACAATTGCACTTGATGATATTATATCTACACCGGTTGCAGCTATATCTCTTATGGTACTTAAATTCACATTTCCGCTTGCTTCAGTAATAGCCTTATTATTTACAAGTTTTACCCCTTCACGCATTGTTGCTAAATCCATATTATCGAACATTATTATGTCAACACCGCATGTAAGAGCTTCTTTAACCTGCTCTAATGTATCACATTCTACTTCAATCTTATGAGCATGCGATATATTTTCTTTTAACTTACATACAGCTGCAGTTATTGAACCTGCAAATTTAATATGGTTGTCCTTTATCATAGCACAATCTGCCAAATTAAATCTATGCAAACTGCCGCCACCAGCTTTGACAGAATATTTTTCAAAAGCTCTAAAGCCCGGAGTAGTTTTCCGTGTATCTACAATCTTAGCTTTGTATTCGCCTATTGCAACTTGATATTTGTGAGTTTCTGTAGCTATACCGCTCATTCTCTGAATATAGTTTAATGCAGTGCGTTCACCCATTAAAATATACCTTGCAGGACCAGTTATATCAGCTATCTTATCGCCTTTATGAATTTTATCTCCATCGTTAAAATAAAAATTTATTTCTATACTTGGAGATAACACCTTAAACACCGTTTCAAAAACATCCTTTCCACAAAAGATACCGTCACATCTTGTATTCAAAGTACATTTAAGAAGATCTGCTTCAGATGTCAAATAGTCTGTCGTAATATCTCCAAAACCTATATCTTCATTTAATGCATTTTTTACATGCTCTTCAATAAAAAATCTATTTAACATAAGAAAGCTCCTTTTCAGTGCTTTTAATAATATTAGAATGTCTTACCTCATTATCAGTCTGCTTATAATCAGAGCGACAATGTGCACCTCGAGATTCTTTTCTCATCAAAGCACTTTTTACAATCAAAGATGCTGTTGTCAGCATATTGCGGTACTCATACTCCTCGATACTGAGACATTTTCGGTCTCGTTTAAAATCATTTTTTAATTGTTCTATTTTTTGTTCAGCCTCTTTTAAGCCGTCCTCAGATCTGATTATACCGACGTTAGCCCACATAAGGTCTTTAAGTTCATTTTTCAAAGACTTTATATCATAATCAGCATCACTTACCAACTGCGAATACTTTTCTATTACAGTCCTTATATTTTCGTCAATTTTTTTAGGAGTTGTTAAATTGGCAAAAGACAGATAATCAGCTAATTCATAAGCACAAACAACACATTCCAAAAGAGAATTACTCGCTAATCTATTTGCACCATGCAAGCCCGTTGAAGCGCATTCACCTATTGCATACAATCCTCTTATTGAAGTTCTGCCCTCAACAGTAGCCTTTATACCTCCCATACTATAATGTGCTGCAGGAGCTACAGGAATAGGCTTTTTAGAAATATCTATCCCGCTTTCCTTACACTTCTTAGATATTGTAGGAAATCTGTTAAACAACTTTATTGAATCGATCATTGAAGCATTTAAAAACACATTGAATTTATGTTCCTTGCTCATCTCATTATAAATTGCACGTGTTACGATATCACGCGGTGCAAGTTCTCTTTTATCATGATATTTGACCATAAACTCTTCGCCATGATTATTTAACAATTTAGCACCTTCACCACGAACCGCCTCTGATATTAAAAATCTGTCTCTGCTTTCTGGATTTAATGCTAGCGCAGTCGGGTGAAATTGTATAAATTCCAGATCTTGAATTATAGCCCCTGCATTATACGCCAAATCAATTCCATCAGAGGTTGCGCCTTCTGGATTTGTTGTATATTTATAAAGCTGACCTAAGCCTCCTGTCGCCAATATTAAAGCCGAAGTATACACGATTTCATGTTCACCGGTTAATGCATTATAAACAATGACACCTTTACACTCACTATCCGAATTAACTAATAACTCTACAGCGATAGCATTCTCCATTACTGTTATATTGTCATCGTTTCTAACCTTTTCGCACAAGGTCGTTGTAATACCACGACCTGTCGAATCGCCACCCGAATGAAGTATTCGCTTCACGCTATGCGCAGCTTCTAAGGTAAATGTCAAACTTCCGTCCGAATTTCTATCAAAATCTACCCCATTTTCTATTAAATCATTTATAACTTCATCAGAAGCTTCCGATATATATTCTACTGCAGACCGTTCATTTAACCCTGCACCGGCTTTAAGAGTATCTAAAACGTGTTTTTCTGTACTGTCAAGAGGATTTTGATGCAAAACTCCAACAATACCGCCCTGTGCATAAAGAGAATTACTATTACCTAAAAATGACTTAGTTAGTAACAGAACTCCATCAGGCATGTTAATTTGCTGAGACAATTTTAAAGCCGCATATAAACCAGCAGCACCACTACCTACTACAACTACCGAATATTCTGAATACTTCATACCATCGCTCCGCCGTATTATTTATCTTTATACTATTTTAAAACAAACATAGATACTATGTATAAAATATAAATAAAGATTTATCTGATAGCTAATGTTAACATCTTAGGATGTAATGTTTCATCAATTATCGATGATTCTGTATCTATTGATGGTAAATATTCTTTTGCTGTTTTTATATCTTTATTATAACCTTCCAAATCCCCCATAGCTTTTTTTACCATAGCTCTATCTACATAAGCCCGTGGGTTATTTTTATTTCTGTCTATAGCGAGATCCCATACACGCAAAGCAACATCCGGTCTATCTACAGAATTATAAATCTCTGCGATACATGCAAACCCGGCATATGCTGAACTATCTTTATTTAAAATATTGTTACAGTGAGACAATGCCTCTCTATAATTTCCAGATAGCTTAAATAGCATTGCAACTTTCAAACTATCATTGAAAGTTATCATATCAGAATTAATAAAGTCATTAAGAGCCCCTTTGTAGTCACCTAAAAATAATTTGATTTCTGCTCGATCTTTATACAAACCTTTTAGTTCTGCTTCCGAAGCAAAATTTGGTAATGTCTTTATTGCTTTATCCATTTCAACTAAGGCTGTCTTACGCTTAGGATACATTTTTGCTAAATAGATCGCATTATTGCGATGAAAAATGTATTCTGTATCTTTCGAATTGCCAGTTATTCTGGAAATGAAAAACTTTGTATTATTTCCCCAAAAACATATTTGCAAGAATTTATTTCCGGGCGGAGTACAAAACCATCCTACAAGTAAAAATATTACTACAACCCAAATCAAAAGTTTTGTATCATCTTTTCTACTTTGCTTTTGAAAATTTGTAATCATTAAATTTCTCTCTTCCTTCTCTATATATATTTTATAACATATCTCAAAAAAAATAAAGTGGTCAATAGATATTTTTTAATATTTCATTTAATTTTGAAATTTCTTTAATACGACGAACCTCCATAGCAGTTTTAAACTTGCGAGATAACGACGGAGCCAGGCTTTCAGCTTTACACGGTTCTGTAAAAAAAAGTTCAAAAAACCTCGCCCATAATTCTGTAGGAGCATTATAATATTGATTTAACTTAGAGATTCTTGAATTAACTCTAGCTAAGCATCGTCGTTTAGATTTTAGAATTAAGTAATTTAATTGTGGTTTCGATAAAGTTTTAAAATCGCTTAATGCATTATTAATTGAATATTTTTTCTTATTATAAATAAAATTATCATACTTTAATAAATATTTGAGCGGATAAGACATATTATCTTCTATTGGAAAATAAGAGCCGGTTATTTTAAACTCAGGATAAAAATCTTTTATTGAATCAGCAAGAGTTTTAATTTCGTTTGTCAAACTTGTCTTTAAATTAATAAGAGTATATGCTGAGTTTCTGGGCACCTTATATACAGTTACACTGAGCAATTCTTCCATCTCCTCATCCGAAAGTTCATCAAATATAAATTTCAAAGAAGACAACTCATTATCGTAACAATAATGTACATAATGAGCAAATTCATGCAATAAAGTAGCTAGCACACTATTATCATCTATTGATTTTGAAATATCAATTCGAAAATCACGACCTCTTTTTGCAATAAAAATGCCTTTATTGCCTCTTGCTTTTGTTTTACCAAGTTTTACTGTTATACCAAGTGACTCATAATACTCTATTAAATCTATGAATTTGTCTCTTTTGCAAGCCATTTAAGATAATCTTCACTACAATCTACAACAGGTAAAGCAATTATTTCCGGAACAGTATATGGATGTAAGTCCTCAATAACAAGCTTTATTTTCGCATAATTTGAACGTCGTGTCTTAATCATCATTAGAAATTCTTTTTCTTCACAAATTTCACCATCCCAGGAGAATACCGAACTAACTTTATCAATTATACTCACGCAAGCAGCAAGCTTGTGCTTCATCAGTATTTTAGTAATATTTTTTGCAACTTTTTTATCCGGCACTGTACAGTAAATAACGATAATATCCATAAAATCTCCTTATATTTTAAATATTTTCCCCGGGTTTAATATATTATTCGGATCAAAAAATTTTTTAATCTTTTTCATATAATCTATTGCTGCATTATCAACAATATTTCCTAAATACTCGACTTTTTCCAACCCTACTCCATGTTCCGCAGAAATTGTTCCGCCTAAGGATTTTGCTAAATCATACATTTCAGCCTTTGCTTGAAAATAGTTTTTAAACTCGTTTTCGTTCTCAAGATTTAAAGCTACCTGCGGATGAATATTTCCATCTCCTAAATGACCTACCATGCAGACTTTTAGATTGTATTTGTCACAAATATTCTTACATCCGCTTACCATTTTACTAATTGCTGACCTTGGAACAATTATATCATCAGATAACACATCAGGAGCTAATTTTGCGGTAGCAGCAAAACTTGCACGTCTAGCAGTCCAAACACGCTCAATTTCTAAATCAGATTTTGCAACCTCAATATTTGATGCTTTAGCAGACTTTAGAGCACGCTCAACACATTGTTGCTGATAATCCATAGATACTTCAAAACCATCAATATTAATCAAAAGCATTGCAGCTTTATCGGTTCGTAATCCGCAAGGATAAAACTGTTCTACTGTAAATATTGAATTGTTATCCATAAAATCGATTGTTGCAGGAAAAATTCTATCCCGCATAATATTGTTAACACCCTCTACAGCATCATCAAGACTGTTGAAATATGCTAGCACAGTCCGGCTGCTTTGTGGCTTAGGAATTAATTTCAATACAGCTTCTACAACAATAGCCAGAGTTCCTTCACTGCCTATCATTAATTGATTTAAATGATAACCTACAGCATCTTTTATAGTATCAGAACCCAATTTCATAAGCGTACCATCTGCGAGTACAACCGTTAGGCTAAGTATATAATCTTTTGTTGTTCCGTACTTAAAACCTGCTGCACCGCCTGAAGATTGTGCAATACTTCCGCCTATCGTTGAAACCTTATAATTTGATGGATCAGGAGGGTAAAAAAGCCCATTTTCTCCAGCAAGATTCTTAATATCATCTAATACAACACCAGGTTGAACTGTCATTGTCATATCTATAGGATTAAAATCCAGGATTTTATTCATTTTTGAAAAATTTAAAACAATCCCCCCTTGAGGACATGTGCAAGCACCCACCATATTTGTCCCTGCGCCACGTGATATTACTGGAATACCGTTTTCATTTGCATAACGAACTATGTTTTGAACATCCTGTATATTCTTTACAAAAACTACCGCATCCGGGCTTTGAACCTTTGAATGCACGCTTGTAGAATCTTCAGCATAACAATACAGTTCAGCTTCATCCAACAGTATTTCAGATTTATTTACGATACTTTTCAAATTGTTAATTTTATTTTTCAACAACATGAGACGCTATTTTTTCGATACTCTTATTCAACTTCGCTATTTGCCTATCCATACCACCGACTTTTTTGGTTAACTGGGCAGTATCTTTCGGATTTATCATAGACATTACATCTTCTAACTTTGATTCCAATGAATTTATTTTTGCCTGCTGTGACTGCATTCTGTCATCTATTGCAACTAAAAATCTATTCAAAGTATCTTCCAGAGGAGCCATGTCAATCTTATTATTCTTATTACTTATTGTAGTTTCTACAATTACTCTGTCAAGCTTTGCTTCAAGTGAACCTATCTTTTTAGCCTGCTTATCGAAAACATTACCTAAAGCTTCAATTAATTCCACACTATCAGAATTATCTTCAGCCTCGGCTTTTAAATCCTCAAGCATAACTTTTATTTGTCCGATATCATCTAGAGATTCAACTTTATCTGATATAGCAGTAATTTGAGCTCCTGCATTATCTACCCACTCTGCAAGATATTCAAAAACTTGATTAAATACCTGATTTGTTTTAGCTCCGTTTTGGATCATTGAATTTATAACACCAAGCTTATTATCAATTCGGTCAATACCTGCTTCGTGAGCAAAATTACGGGTCCGTTCATCCAAATCATTAATTACAAGTTTAAAATCTTGTAAATTTTCCTGCAACGTTTTATATGATTCATCTGAAGCCAGTATAAGTTTATTGGTTCTTGTACTTATACTTACTATATCTTCATTCAAAGAATCAAAATCACGCCTGAATTCTTCTGAATCAAACCTAGGCAGCTCACTTTTGATTGAATCAACCAGAGAATAAATATTATTAGTAGATGTTATTAAATCTTCTAACTCTTTAGACTTGTTGTTTTCTTTTAATTCATTTAAAGTCAATCTCAAATTAGCAATATCTGACTCTAGATCCTGCAAACTATACACATAGTCAATATCGCCGTCTGAAGATATTATAGACAGAATCTTTTCGTTCAAAGAATCAATATCATCTTTAATTAAATTAACCTTATTATCAACTACAGCAAGATTATCCTTCACTTCAACCACATCATTAGTTGTAGTTACTATATGACTCAATATAGTAATTAACTCTGAATGCTTTTCCTGTATAAAGTCCAGAATTTCTTCCTGTTCAGCTACAAAAGAAATTTGATTAAATATATTCAAAAATTGGGTAATTATATCAGTTTTTAAAGTTACTAACTCCTTTTGTACTGAAGAAGCCTGATTGTCCAATTTTTCATTTACAGAGCTTAACGACTGCACAATGTTATATTTTACAAGGGCACTCATCTCTGTTAGCTCCGGTAAATTATCACAGCACAACTCACTAATATCTTCCAAATACCCAAGTTGGTTATTTATAATCTCTTGTATGCCATTTATCTGATTATTAATAGATTCCTGAAAAGCCTCATCAAAAGATTTATTTAATATATGAGCTTTCAAATCTGCAAAACTTAAATTTAACTCATCTATTTCGCCATTTATACCATTTAAAACAGACAACAGCGTTCTGTATATTTCTTCTTTGGAATCGTTAAACCTTCCAAGCAAATCTTTTACAGAAGCCTGAATAGAATCAAATGCATTATTGTATTTCGTAGATATTAATTTGATTTCTTCATATTTGTCAACAACTATATCAACAAATTTTTTATCAAATAAATTAAATTTGTTATCAATATGCTGACTAATATTTGTTTTTACAAAATCCTGTATTTGAGTATTTAATTTTTCTGCCATTGTTGATATTAAAACACTATTTGCAGTTTTCATATCTGATATAGTATTCTCAAATACACTGGTTTCTAACAATCTACTTGAAGCAGCCATAATATCTTCGGCAGATTTACTTAACTCTGTAGTTATATTATCCAATTTACTGTTCAATATAGAGGTGTCACTTTTAATATCAATATAAGATTTAAGATCATTAATATTATTATATATATAGTCTTGAACTGAACCTTCTAGTTGTGTAGTCCATTTTGAGATCTCATCCTTTTGGAAATCACGCATTAAACTCATTTGCTCTAACAAATCTTTAATCAGAACATCTGTTTCTTTTTCTATGTTTTCTGAAACAATTTCTATTTCATTTTTTATAATTCCTGATAAAAAGTCTCGCAAAGTATCAATTGAATTTTTGTTTATATTAACTTGATCCAGAATCTTATTTGCAAAAACTTCCATTGATTGTAATTCACCTGCTGCAATATCAGCATTTGTCACAAGAATCGAATTTACTTTATCCTCAATAGACTGTTCTACTTCCTGCATTGCATCCCGGTTTGTTTTAATTAGAGTTTCTGATATAGAGGAAATCTCTGACTTTGTTACATTTTTTGATTCTTCAATCAGAACATTAAAAGAATTACTCAATTCTTTTAATTGAGATTGAAAAACATTCATCCTTGATATTTCATCTTTATCTAATCGTTCATTTAATGATTCAAAAGAAGCTTTAAACTCTAAAGATTTTATATTTAAATCGTCTATATACTTTGAAATATTGTCATCATACCGTGTTGCTAACTTTAAAGCATTATCTTCAACCAGAGTATTTATATTACTATACAGACTGTTTAATTCATTTGATAAATTCTTTGAAAATATCTGTTGCAAATGAAGAGTTTTATCTTCTATATCTTTACTGAAATTTCTTACTTCATTAATAATATTTACAATTTGCGACATCAGAGATTTTTGTTGTTCATCAGAAAAAGATTCAAAACGTTCTTTTAATTCCAATACTTCAGCACTTATAACTCCAGAAGCAGATTGAAGTTCTATACTGAGTTTTTCATTTATACTATTTTTCACATCGTCTGTTGTTTGTGCATATGAAACCTGTAAATTTTCTACATCATTTTGTAATTTATCTAACAGATTATCCAGTTTATTTAAAACTAATCCGGAATTATCTTCAAGACTATGATCAATATCAGCCTTTATGGCTTCAACAGAATTCTTTATTAATGAATGAATTTTATTAGATTCTTTTGTTAAACCTTCATTTATTATTTCCAACTTTCCATCTAACTGGCTTGATTTTTCTGTAACAGCTTCTGCTAGCTCTGTTTTCACAATATTTGCAGAATTTGCCACAACACCGTATAATTTGCCAGCCTCATCATGCAAAGCCTCATTTATGGCATCAAGTTTACTAGTTATAAGATTTGAATTTTCACCTAAAATACCGGCTAATTCTGATTTTAAATTTAAAATTTCACCAGATATTTTTCCTACTCTTCCTGTAATTTCGTTATTTAAAGTAGATGCTGCACTTGCAATTTCACTAACTTCCAAGGTTATATCATTAAACTTTTCACTTATTGCCTGGGCTTGTACATTCAACCCTGAATCAATAAATTTGGCGATATCACCTAATTTATTTTTTATATATTCTGAGGTAGCACCTTGTTGTGCTTCAAGACTCTTTGCAAAATTACTTAAACTGTCTTTTAAAGAATTATAATCGGCAGAAGTAACTTCAATATTTTCGTCCAGAAGAGCCTTCAAATTCTCGGTTATATTCCGTAATGTTTCAGCAGACTTTGTATTTTGCTCACTCATAGTTTGCTGAATAATACTGTTTAATTCAACAACCTTTACCTCTAAGAGCTTTGCCTGATCATCATTTCTGCTGGAAATTGTATTAAACAACTCCTCTATTTGAGTTTTATATTGTTCTAGATTATTTAATACAGTATCACGCACTGCTGCTGAGACATTTTGTAATCCTATATGAATAGTATTACCTAGTGCAGCATTAGTTTGATTGAAAAATATACCCAAATTCTTCTGCAAATCTTCAAAATTTGTTTCTAATATAGAAGCCTGTCTTGTCAAATCTTCGTCAATATTTGCATCTACTATATCTATCTTATCTCTTAATTTTTCAAAGTCGTTAATTATAATATCAGCTGTTTTCTGCAAATCAACTGAAGTTTTATCATTTAAATTTCCTAATAAAGCTTTAAGAGAAACAAAGTTATCTAAAACTTTGGCAAGAGTTGAAGTTAACGCAGTAGTTGTTGTATTTGACAGATTATTCACAGTTATTTCTAATTCGCCAAACTTTGCAATAACATCTTCAACTTTAACCTCAATTCCATCAGAGAAATCTTGTAAATTTGAATTAAACACCTGTATTGTACTATCGATTTTTTCACTAAAATCATTTTTTACACAATCTACTATATCGTGATTAGCATTTTCAAGTTTTATTGAAGTTCCTGCCAATTGTTCTGTCAACTCTTGTATATTGAGTTTCAAAGTACCTATTAGCTGTGCAATCTCACCTTTTAACTCGTCTTTAATCTCCATAGAAGCCTGCATACTCTTTGTATGCATAGTCTCTGAAGCAAATTTTATCTCACTTATTTTATCAGCGTTTTCACAGGTAAATTCTTTTTGGAAATCGCCAACCTTATCTAAAATAGCATTTTTTAGTGCTAATAATTTTGAATCAAACTCATCTTTTAAAGCAGTTGCCGTAGTTATAACATTACCAATCGTTTCATTAACAGAAGAGTTATTCAATTTCAAAGTGTTATTTAAATCAGAAAAGTATTCTTTAACCTCAATTAATTTGTCATATGAATTTTTAATATCTTCTCTGATTGCCTCACTATTGATTTCTACAAGAGAATTAATCGATTTAACCTGCTTGCATGTATCTTCCTGCAAACTTTTAATATTGCTATCAACCTGACTTCTTACTACATCTATAATATCCCGGATATTTTCTATATAGCTTAGATTATTATCACTTACAACTTTTGTAATGTTATCAAGTTTTGTTTCTAATGAATCGGTGTTAAAATCCGGTGTAATACTTACATATGACAATATATCTACAATTGATGAAGAAATATTGTCCAGTACAGCCTTTAAATTTCCTAATGCATCTGTTTGAGCTTGTTTTAAAACCTCCTCAACACTATCAAGTTTACTTATTAATAACTCATATTTACCGAATAAATCATTAGCAAATTTTTCTGAAAACTCATTTGTTGTGGTATCAAAAGCATTTGCAAGCTCTTCTTTGGCAGCAAATAAATCAACTTTCAAATCACTTACTTTTTCTGCAAAATCTAAGGCTAAAACACCGTCAATTGATTTCTTTAAGCTGTCAAATTCAACTTTTGCATTATTTATTTCTATAACAGATGAATCCAACTTATAATCTAATACACTTGACAATTCTTTTATATTTTTAATTTGCTCAAATATTTGACCAGATGAATTTGCTACATAATCTTCCTGTTTTTCCAAGGATGATTTCAAACTACTTTCAAATATTGCCAACCTATCCGTGATATTTGAAAAAATTGCATTGTTTGCAGATACATTGTTTTCATCAATTTGAGATACTACCGTTTTTAAGCCGGAAATACTCTCTTCCATTTCAGCAAAGCTCTTTTCACACAACGTAGATATCAAGCTCTGAGCTTTTGTAAGTTTTTCGCCTAAATTATCTGCATTTGCTGATAATTCATTTAATGTTCTTGTAGCGTTAACATCAACAAGCTGAATAATTTTATCAGTTTCTACACTTACATGATCCCTAATATTCTGCTCCGATTTATTTAAATCAGCAGCCATGCTCTTGAAATTTACGTTAATATCAAGAGCCTTAATAGATTCGTTAATTTTTTGAATTTCGTCTGTTGCATTACTAAATGCAGATTGAATACTTTCAGATTTGCTATAGATATTATTTAATGCAGACTCCATTGAATATTTGAATTCTTCAAATGCCTTATTTGTAGAAATCTCTTTTACTGCAGCTTCAAGCTGGGATAATTTATCAATTATGGCACTAGCACTCTGCTCATCCTTATCTGTAATGATAGTTTTTAATCCGGCTATGATTTCTACGGAAGCATCTATTTTATCAGCCAGATTATCAATTTTATAATACCTGTCTGCAAGATTATCAATTGACTGCGCAAGCATCTGTTCTTGCGATGCCAAATCACTAATCCATTTCTTAGTACTAATTAAATCATCTTGAGTTGCCAGACCTTTGATTGCATCTTCAATTTGTAGATTTTTTTTATCCAACACTTGAAGTGCAGATAAAATTGTATTTGAAGAATTTACAACATCTTCCAGTTCTTTTCCGAATTTTGTAATATTCTCGGAAGGATCAATACTCGAAATAGTATTAATTACAGATTTAAAATTCTCATTTAAATTTAAAACAATTGAATCGAATCCGTTTGTTAAACGTTCAATGTCATTTTTTAAAAAAGTAATATTTTTAACAATTTCTTTCTTCTGAGAATCATCTGATCTCATTGCATCTAAGCGCAATGTAATATCAGACAGTACTTCTTTTTGAGAAACCACTTCCCTAGAGAATACGGACAAATTCGTCGCAACTATATCGAATAATTCCTTTACCTCACTTGATTTTAAAGTTTCAGAACTGTTTTTGAGAAGATTAGAAAACAGTGATTCGATTGCTCCAAATTTTGACAATAAAACGCTATGGCGCTCATCCAAATTTTGCTTGAGATCAGTCAGAAAGATTTTTATTAAATCAATATCTTCTTCTGTATTCAACTTTTCAAGCTTAGAATTTATCCCAGCCAAAAGTTTGTCTACGTCAGAAGTATTTAATATACCTTGCGCCCTTATTGAATTTAGCAAAGTTTTTATCGTATTAAAGTTCTCTGAAATCTCCGTAAAATTATTTATATCTGCCATATAGTTACTCTATCCCACATTCTACATTCATCACTTATTATATACTAATATAAAAATAGTGACAAATACCAATTTTTTTTCTAATATTAATGTATGAATTATATATTTTTTATTCTAATTTCAGTATCTATTGTTGCAGGAATTTATAATCACACTCTTGATAAAGTGGTAAAGTCCATGCTTGAAGCATGCAACACTTCTGTCGAAATAGCTTTATCACTAATCGGAATCATGGCATTCTGGCTTGGAGTTATGCGAATTGCAGAAAAATGCGGTCTGGTACAGATAATATCAAAATTTCTTTACCCGATAACAAAATTCTTATTTAAAGATGTAAAAAAAGACAGCCCTGCAATTGGAGATATTACAATGAGCGTTACTGCTAATGCTTTAGGTTTGACAAATGCAGCAACCCCAATAGGTTTAAAGGTTATGAAGGAATTACAGGAAGATAATCCTGATAAAACAACAGCGACAGATGCGATGTGCATGTTTCTGGGTATGAATACAGCCGGCTTTCAAATAATTCCGGCTACAGTCATTGCAATTCTTGTTGGCTTTGGAGCAAAAAACCCTACAGAAATAATTTTACCAACATTCATTGTAACTTCGCTATCATTTGTTTCTGCAATAATAACTTCGCTTATACTCCAAAAGCTTTGGAGGAAGTATGATTAATACAATATCCCTTTACATACTGCCTCTTATGATACTTTTTATACTTACATTTGCGCTTGCGAAAAAAGTTCCTGTTTATGAAGAATTTATAGAAGGAGCTAAAGATGGTTTTAAAGTATCAATTTCAATAATTCCTTATCTGGTTGCTATTATTGTTGCAGTATCTATGTTCAGAGCATCAGGAGCTTTAGATATTTTCAAGCATTTTGCAAACACAATAATTCCGCCTGATATTATCCCGCTAATATTCACCAGACCTTTATCCGGATCAGCAGCTTTAGGACTTTTTTCCGATATTGTAAAAGAGTTCGGTCCTGATTCATATATCGTTAAACTTGCCGCAATTATGGTCGGCAGCTCCGAAACAACATTTTATGTACTAGCAGTTTATTTTGGTTCTATCGGAATAAAAAAATACCGATATGCACTTCTTACAGGAATAATTGCTGACATTATAAATATTGGACTAGCAATTTGGGTTGCACGTCTGTTCTTTCTTGCCAGCATCTCGTAGTTGTACATATAGTCTTTTTATCTTCCACAACCTGTTTAACCAGTACTGCAAAATTGATATCTATAAAATTAATTTGATCCAGTTTTTCCACAATATACTCTTCTCCACCACAATTCGTACAATAATGGTGCTGCGGTATTATTGCATTGTTTTTATTCATTGATTTTAATTTCATACCGCAACAGCTGCAACGGGTAATATACCACTCATTCCTTATAAATTTACCGCATTCAGGACAATAACCGCAATCTCTATCTGGAGTTACGTGTTCATGATTACACTTTTTATTCAACTTTAATAAATCTGTTATAAACATTAGCCAAACCTCACTAATGATTTATTAATGGAAAATATAAATTAGTCAAAACTATATTAAGAAATGTTAAAAATTTGCGACTTTACATCAATTATTTAAATTTAAAATACTTATTATATATAAGGATATTAATTAAAACTTATATTACACATACACATATATACTACACTTCACACATTAAAGTTTTTAGAGTCATTCAGACTCTTTTTTTTTGAGAAAAAAGTTCTTTACAAATCAATGACAAAGAAAAAGCCTCTTGGGTTTAAGAGGCGAGGGGAATTTTTTGAGTTAATAGGTATTACACTTCACTATTTTCTACACATTTAAGCTTTTAGAGTATAGTTATAATTTTTTATCCCAGTCCGAACTTAGGCGCACTGTCACGTGCTTCTTCCGAAGCTAATTGTTTTACCGAATCAAGCATTGCACGTTTCATTTTAATTCTTTGTTCAATCTGATTCATCTCTAACTGAATTTCTTTTTCCTTTTCGTTTAATATTTGAATTTCCTGCTGTTTAAGAGCTTTCATTGATTCTTCTTTAAATTTTGCAAAAGCACTCATCTCTATTTGATACTGCGCCATAGGATTCCCCGTCCAAGGAACCATACCAGTCATCTTCATTGTTTGAAGATTCTGCATTGCACTCATAGAACTAACCTGATTAGAAAACTGTGCAAACATTGACGCTCTTGGTAAAAGTTCAGGAGAAAGTCCGGCGATATTGTTCATCGTCATAATACTTGAACCGCCAAGAACACTTGCATATTTCTGATAGTGTTCCAGTCGGGTGCGGGTATCCATAGCCTGCTTTTCCAAGTAATTTATTTCGCGTGTTAATCTCTGGACCTGCCAGAATGCCATTAACATAGTGAACCTACCTAACTTTTACTAACCTGCGTAATATTAAAACTAACCTTTTAACCTTACAAATATATAAAGTTTTTCTCATAATAAAAATTGCCTTTTTTATCAGATTTTGTTAAGATTTGTAAAGAAATAAATACACAATTAAATGAGGACAATGGTTATGATTAAAGACAAGCTGATATATGCAGATACATACTATGGAATTTGTGAAAATTTAAAAAAGGGCTTTGAATGGCTGAAAAACAATGATTTGAATTCTTTACCGGAAGGGAAACACGAAATAGAAGGAAGTATAGTATATGCAAATATACAAAGCTATGAAACAAAAGATAATGCCCCTTATGAAGCACACAGAGAATATGCAGATATCCAATTTATAATAAAAGGTGAAGAAAAAATCGGAATAACAACTTACTCAAACTGTACAGTTACAGAAAAATATAATAAAGATAAGGATATAGAGTTTTTATCACTTAACCGGGAAAAAGACTTTTTTGAAACATTAAAAGAAGGCGAGTTTCTGGTATTATTTCCACAGGATGCACACAAACCTTCCATAGATCCGGATAAAAAACAAAACGTCAAAAAAGTTGTCGTAAAAGTTAAATTATAAACGAGGAGGCTGGATTTGATAAATCAAATCCAGCCTTTGTTTGAGGAGATACCTTTTATTAAGCTGCAAAAATATTCTTTGCATTCTTATCTATTTCGAATTCATATAATTCACCGTGATACGGATTTTTTTCTGAAGCTTCATTATTTGTTGTAAAAATACTCCATAATTCACCAAGAACCGGTTTTTTTGCAACTTTTTTATTTGCGTGCTCTTTTAGATACTTCAAAGTTTCTTTTAATGACTCATTCAAAGTTATTTGGGTTGAAGCCTTTAATACTGATAATTGAGGATTTGTATATGATTCCCTCAATGCTATATCATTATTGAAAAGAGTTTTTTCAATAATTTTTTGAGTAGCTTCTGTAGAAGCACCGCTCTTATTAAGTATATTTTTAGCAGTACTTCTTAGAATTTCGCTATTGTCCAAATTGTAAGTAAGTGATGCAGATACATTTAATCCCATAATCCTTTGCTCCTTTTCCCGAGCTTTTCGTTTTCCCTTTAATTTTTAAACCCTTATTTCTCGTAATATATATATCGGCATATTTTTTAAAAACTTTAGCGTTTTAGCAATGATTGTTACAAAAGTTTACATTTAGTATTGTAAAGAATTGTAACAAATAATACGAATTGTGAAATTAGATATTTATTAAATACTTTATATATATAACAGATGTAAGAAAAACGAGGTACAGAGTATGACCAGAATAAATTGTCACAGTGCTTTTAAACATTATGAAATGTTCCACTCCGGATGCGGGGGCGGAAACAATTATGGTAGTATCTTTAATACTACATATAATATAGACTGCAACGGTCACGGCGGATTCTGGGGCGGCTTTGGTTTCGGTTTAGGTAACGCATTCGGCGGCTTGTTCAGCGGACTGTTCGGCGGCGGAATGAACTTTGGCAACTTTGGAATGGGCGGTTTTGGTTTCCCATCATTCGGTAACTTTGGCTTAGCCAACTTTGGACTTCCATCTTGGGGCGGCTTATGGGGAAACAATAATAATTCCAGAATAACTGATAAGAGCAATAATGACGATGGCAAATGTAAATGTAATGAAAATACAGAAAAAACTGAATGCAATGATCCTGACAGGCAAAAGCTTGTTGATTTCGGCGAAAAAGTAAATGACGCTATAACCAACAAAGATTTGAAACCTAATGATTTGAAAACATTGTATGATCAAATTAAAAAGGCACAAAATGATAGCAAAACTGAAGGACATCACGATAAAACAGACCCTAATGATTATCAAAACTGGCTTGACGTATTGAAAAATGAGGCAGCAAGACGTGGCTGGGGAGATATAGAAAGCGCTGATTTTGGTAAAACAGGCACACAACCTACACCGGTAACAACTCCAACGCAAAATCAGACTCCAACCCCGAACCCAACACCGGTACAAAATCAAACACCAAACCCTATGCCAGCTGTAAATCCTCAGGGAACACAAAATCAACCAGTAGGCGGGGCTGGTACGGCACAGGAACAAATATCAGTTAATGGCAAACCTGTTAATATCAATGACCTGACAAATGATCAAATCAAAGGTTTAACAAAAGATGACATATCCAAATTAACACCTGATCAAGCAAAACAATTACTTGAAAAATTAGGCATAACAGACGGCGGAGTCGTAAAAGATGCAAACAACATTTCGGTACTCCGATTACTTGAAAAAGCCGGCATTGATGTTAAACTGGCACAAAATACCGATACAACTTCTGTAATTGACCAGTGGATTCAAGGTAAAATAAGCGGTGTACAAGAAGATAAAGACGGTAAAATTTCTTACTCCGTTGATTGTACAAAACACGGTTCCCAGAAAAATAAATATAACTTTGTACAAAAAGATAAAGGATCTAACACATACACCGTAACAGTTAAAGAATTCGGACAAGGTGCAAAATATGCTAAACCAGGAACAACATCAGTTGAATATACATACGATGCATCAGCCGGACATCTAAAACGCAAAGGATTCAAATTCACGACAGAACATTAATAAAATAAAAGACACCTTTTAAATAGGTGTCTTTTATTTTATAAAAACATATTTACTATTCTCCAAAGAAACTGGTTCAGGTTTGACATTCTTTAAAAATTCACCTAAAGATTCAAAAGGATTTGAGATAAAAATATTCTCACCTGATATGTGCAAAACTTCATTTGAAGTTAATAATTTTGTTACAACTTCTTCGTTTGATAATATCATACTTCTTAATTCCGATTGAGATACCATAGTTTAACATCCTAAGATTTTGCTGTCAAGAAAACTGTAACAAAGTTAAACTGTATTCTAATTATAAACTCCTAATACTAAAGAATAATTTTTAGAAAAATACCTTACATTTCTTCACATACCAATTGCTAAAGCTTAAAATTTATGATAAAATATACGCATAAAGTTGGTGTTAGATTTAAACTGATAGCTATCAATCATAAATGTGTGGTGTTACTAAAAATAGGAGAAAAAAAGATGAAACTGATTTCTAAAGAGACAAAAACAGTTAAATCTGCATTCAATGACGAGTTTGAAAATTATTTAAAAAAACAGCAGATTAAAACAACATTCAATGGTTATGAAATTGAATCATTTTCTTGGTACAGAAAGGCTTTGGGATTAGCATAGGAGTTATTACAAGGGATTTCGGGAGTATGAAAGAATTTCCATAAAAGGACAAAACTATGGTGTAGTGGTTTTGTCCTTTTAGTTAATGCGAATCCGGATGCGGGTGAGCCTTACGTGTTCCGACCTCTATACCCGGAAGTACAAGCACCGCAGGAACTATTCTTGCAATGTTATGAACCCAGGAATCTGATGAAATATATGACGCTCCTGCTAGTAAATCATCGAGGTGAGCAGAAAAATCTATCAATTTCACACCACGATCATTTTTGCTATTAAAAAGGAAATTACTTAATTTATTCATAAGGAAATTAGCAAGATAAACACCTGTAAATATACCTGCAAGAGAGCCGACTGATTGAGCGAGTTTTCCATGCTTTTCACACATTCTGTGAAACAAATCAACTGTAGTTATCGGTATAGTAATGTTTCCTATTTGCATTACAGCTTCTCTCATCTTTGCCTTACGGTCATTTTTGTCTTTGTCTATAATAAAACCGCCTGCAAGACCACCCAAACAAGTACCTACGCCCATGGGAATAATTTGTTTTGCTAAAAACGGTGTTGTTGCAATATATGACTTTTTAAAATTCTTAAACATTTTTGCAGGATTTAGTGAATACCCTGATTTTTTTGCAAGAATTGCCAGACTTGCTATAATACCAGCAGTGGAAGTTGCCGCAACAATAGCTCTTTCTTTTGGGGTGCATTTCTTTTTGTCACCAGATGAATGGTGAGTAAAAGCTGTCTTCTGATAAGTATAATTTAAGGGACCTACATTCATACTACTACCTTCCGGATATATTAAAACACCTGAAGAAATAAATTTGCCCTATTATTACAAAATATTAAGACACAGGAGAATAAAATTTTGAAATTTCCTCAAAATACTTTTCTAATGCTTTATAACCATTATAGATTTCATTAGTTACTGTTGAATACCTGCTTGCTACAATATATTTAAGTTCCTTACATCTTATTTGCAGTAAATTATCAGCATCTTTCCTCAATAGCTCATTACTTGATGTTGACCATTTTTTCAAATATGACAATTCTTCGTTTATTTGTTTTATAGTAGAAAATTCTAAAGTATTAAAATCATATTTTTTCAGAAGCTGAAGTTCTGCATTTGATATTCTACTCTGGACAGCCTGAAATTTATAAATCTTTTTTATTATTACGTAATTATCGGCGATTCGCCTATGAGAATATGGCACAGCACTTTTTGCCAATAATGCTGACGTTGATAAAGCCGTAAATGAATCATCATCTCTTGATAAAGTGCTCTGTATCGGATTTACAGTTTCAATCTTCCTATTAATCACGAACCCAAACTCCTTTCCCCTCTATATTTCTATCTTATATGAATAGGAAAAAAATGTCACTATTCTTTAAGATAATATTTACAATATTAAACACAAAAAGAGGGAACATAAGCTCCCTCTTTTTGTTACATATGTGTTTATATTATTAATAAAGTGCACATGCATCAGACAAGGCGAGTTTTAAAGCATCAACCTTATCCAATTGTTCCCAAGGAAGAACAATATCAGTCCTGCCGACATGTCCATATGCTGCAAGCTTCTGATAGAATTTACCACCATTTTTAGCAGGAAGATTTCTTAAATCAAAGTTAGAAATAATTGCAGCTGGACGTAAATCAAAGTTCTTACGTATCAATTCTGATATTTCATCATCAGAAATTCTTCCGGTTCCAAACGTATCGACAAAAATTGACACAGGCTCTGCTACACCTATTGCATAAGCAAGCTCAATTTCACATTTATCTGCAAGACCTGCTGCGACAACGTTTTTAGCAACATATCTTGCTGCATAAGCAGCAGATCTGTCAACTTTCGTCGGATCTTTTCCTGAAAAAGCACCGCCACCATGACGAGAGTAACCGCCGTAAGTATCAACAATGATTTTTCTTCCGGTTAAACCTGTATCACCCTGTGGACCGCCAACAACAAATCTTCCTGACGGATTGATGAGAATTATTGTTTCTGAATCAGGTTTAATTGATTCTTTTTCAAAAACGTAATCAATTACACATTGACGCAAATCATGGCTAATAATAGCCTGAATTTTTGAATTATCACTTACACCGTTTATTTCAGCCGCATGCTGTGTTGAAAGAAGTATCGTATGAATTCTTGCAGGTTTTCCGTCAACATATTCAACAGTCACCTGTGATTTTCCGTCCGGTCTTAAATAGCTTAAAATACCTTCTTTTCTTACCTGTGCTAATCTAAAAGACAGTTTATGAGCTAAACTTATTGGCAAAGGCATTAATTCAGGAGTTTCATTACAAGCAAATCCAAACATAATACCTTGATCTCCAGCACCGATATCAGAAGTTTCAGTAGCTGAAGTTTCTGAATTATTGTTCCTGCTTTCCAGTGCTTTATTTACACCACCTGCTATATCTACAGATTGTTCATCAATACTTGTTAAAACAGCACAAGTATCACAATCAAAACCTCCGCCTGCAGACCCTGCATAACCGATATTTCTTACTGTATTTCTTACAATATGCGGAATATCTACATAACAACTCGAGGTTATTTCGCCACAAACGAGTACCATGCCCGTTGTTGCAGTTGTTTCAGCTGCGACTCTTGCCTGAGGATCTTTTGTTAAAAATTCATCCAGAATAGCATCAGATATCTGATCGCAAACTTTGTCGGGGTGTCCTTCTGTAACTGATTCAGAAGTAAACAAAAATCTTTTTGATGTCATAATAATTTTCTCCTTAATTTATATTACTCCGGTAAGGTTTTTAATTCCGACCCGGTACACATTAGCAATATTCTAGTATGAATCATTTTAAATTGCAACAAAAAACGGGAAAAAATATTTTTCCCGTTACATTCAAAATATATCTCATATTATCTTATTCTGTTATTCTGCAGATGCTGATGTTACAACTTTGTCAATCAAACCATACTCAACAGCTTCTGCTGCTGAAAGGTAATGATCTCTTTCACAATCCTCTTTTACCTTTTCGAAAGATTGACCGGAATTTTCAGCCATAATACCTATTAACATATCTTTCATTCGTAAAATTTCTTTAGCTTCCAGCTCTATATCAGTTGCCTGACCCTTTGCACCGCCTAACGGTTGGTGAATCATAATTCTTGCACTAGGGAGAGCCATTCTTTTGCCTTTTGCTCCGGCAGAAAGCAAAAATGCTCCCATTGACGCAGCTTCACCAAGACAAATTGTCTGCACATCAGCTTTTATAAGATTCATCGTATCATAAATTGACATTCCAGAAGTTATAACGCCTCCCGGAGAATTAATATATAACATAATATCTTTTTCAGGATTTTCACTATCAAGCAGCAAAAGCTGTGCTACCACAGAGTTTGCAACTTCATCATCAATCTCAGTACCTAAAAAGATAATTCGCTCTCTTAACAAGCGAGAGAAAATATCAAAAGATCTTTCTCCCCTTGAAGATGCTTCTATAACCGTAGGAACATAACTTAAAATTTTCTTATAATCAGCTGTCATACATCTCTTCCTTTATTATAACTTATGTAATAAAGTTATTTTATAATAAAGTAAAGACGTATGCAATAAATCGTACAGATGAATTACTTATCCTTTTTGTCATCATTGTCTTTTTTTTTGAACTCACCCTCTTTATTAATAGCATCTTCAGCAACATCACCGCCAACAAGTCCGATAATCAACCCAGCGCCAGCAAGACATGCCGCAGCTGGTGCTGCTACAAAAGATGCTACTAAAACAGCACCTGTTCCTATGGCTCCACCAACAATTTGTCCGAACTTGCCTTTAAAATTGACATTGACTGATTTGCCTGACGCCGTACCTGTTGCTTTGTTTTTTACATTTGTCTTTTGACATGGGGTCGTATTTTTATAGTACACACCGGATACAGAACCTACTCTCATCACACACCTCCAATATATTTGCATGTTAGAACAAAGTTATATATATTTCAATAATACTATTTAACTATTTATTATAATATCAAATGACACCAGCCAGCTCGCCATCTGTAACCTCGATTGATTTTTGAGCCTTATCCAAATATTCAATACTAAATTTTGTATTTTTATCATTTACATAATCTTTTAAGTAATAACTTTTTGATGCATTTGCAATATTATTCAAATCTCTGTATGAACAACCTCTTTTCTCCATAAGGGCAGCAAACTCTTTTAACTTGTCTTTGTTTGAATCTATAAATTCTTTACCTTCACCCATTGCTGATAAATGCTCATTCATTGCTTCATATAAGCATTTCTTATCCGGATAAGAGACTTCCATAATGTTTTTAAACCGGCTCATTGCAGCACCATCAAGTCCTTTATTCTTAGGAGAAACATTTGTAGTGCCAATAATTGTTACATTAGGAGCCTTATTTGCAACTTCATCAAGATAATTTAAAAATACTGAACGTTCTTCTACCTTAAATGCAGAGTGACCGCCATCACCTCTCGCAACTCTTTCTATCGGTAATACCATAGAGTCTATCTCGTTTAACACAACCACAAATTTCTTTTTATCATCCTTTTGAGCTGTTGCTATAATATTTTCGAAGCAATTTTTTATATTCTCCAAATGTTCGCCAGTCCACTCCGAATTTAAGTCAGAATACTTGATTTCTTTATACTCAGCATCTAAAGATTTAGCATATACTTTAGCAAAAAAAGATTTCCCAGAACCTGGTGCCCCATAAAGCATTAAACGTTTGGCATCCTCTGGGCTTCCTGCATGCGCAATATCTTCCGGCTTTGCTTTTGCAAAATCAATCTGGTTTTGCAAAAATTCTCTTAATTTTGTATTAATACTTTTGCAGGTCGATATCGTTGGAATATCTGCATCATTTTTCAATGATTTAAACCCTGCAAGATTTTCCGTCTTAACTTTAGGTACTTTTGAGCGGACATTTTTACCACGTATAAATAACACCCCTAAAGTTGCCGCAGTTAAAAATAGAGAAGCACTTCCTAATAAAATTTGGTTTTGCTTCTCTTGTTTATCTTTTGACTCAAGATATTGTACTAAATCAGATTTTCCCGCATCAACATTTGAATTAGTTTGTAATATATCGGAATTCTTAAAATTTATAGATTTGCTACAGTTGTAATTTTTATTATGAATTGCTGGTCTTATTGGTTGAATCATACTAATACTCCATTCTTATCTTTGTTGTACTAATATCATTGCAGAAATTATACCAACCATTGAATATGTCCGCCTCCCCGATAGCGGAACAATAGTATAACCTGCTTTAAAAAAATCTAATCTCATTTTTAGCCTGCTAGAATAATTACAAAACAATCGTATTATATGTACCTAAACGATGTCAATATTCTTAACATCACAAAGATACAATTGTTTACAATACACTACTTATTTTTTAAAGCATTCTCAAGAGCCTTCTCTAAAACTTCGATTTTTGACTCTAAAACCTTGACCTTTGAAGAACTTTCATTGGAAATGATTGATTCTTTTTCCAGCTCTCTGGCATAAGAATTAATTTTATTATTTTTTGACATGACTACCAGATTCATTAAGAATATACCACAGAATCCGCCTAGAACAAAAAGAATTAATTCCGCCCTCGCACCGGACAAATACATAAAAGCAAATACAGCAGCTGTAATTGATAAAACAGTTAATAATATGAATAAAATTCTTTTCATAGTTTTCAACTCCTTATATACAAAAGATTGTACTATAAACCTTCATTTTATGATAGAATTATATTGTAGAAAATCCAACAGGTAACCAATGGGTGATGAAGATAAACAATTTGACGCCACGCCTCAGAAGTTAGAAAGAGCTAGAAAAGAAGGGCAGGTTGTAAAGTCGAAAGACGTGTCAGTAGCACTGTCTCTACTTGTTATGTTTACATTCATAAATATGCTTGCGCCGATTATATGGAAACTGATTGTAGGACTTTTCGGAGCATTGTATGAACAGATTCCAAATCAACACCTCTCGACAGTAGGATATCCATATATTCTGACTGTAACACTAATTCCTACAGTTGCAATTATTGGCTCTATTCTGGTTGTAGCAGCTTTTGTATCTATTATAGGTGATTTTATTCAAGTTGGACCTCTGGTTGCGACAGCCCCACTGGTTCCAAAACTAGATAAGCTAAATCCAACAAAATATTTTAAGAACCTGTTTCAGGTAAAAACTTTATTTGAACTAGGTAAAAATATTGTAAAAGTTACCATTTTAGGTCTTGTTGGATGGAGCGTTTATAAAGACCATCTTGAAAGTATATTAATGCTTGCAGCAATTGATAACAATTTTGCAGTAATGATTGAGTTTGGGAAATTAGTCGTTGAATTCATCTACAAAGCCTGTATTGCGTTTTTGATTATTGCAGCAGCTGACTATGGGGTTACAAAATGGAAATTTTTAAAAGACCAGAAAATGTCTTTCAAAGAAATAAAGGATGAATACAAGAACTCTGAAGGAGATCCCCACGTAAAAGCGGCTTTGAGACAAAGGCGTATGCAAATGCTTCAGCAAGGTGCAATGGATTCCGTTCCTGAAGCAGATTTTGTCGTAAGAAATCCAACCCATGTTGCCTGCGCACTTAAATATGATGCTGAAACGATGCAATCTCCGACGCTAACAGCAAAGGGTACAGAGTTAATTGCCAAAAAGATTATAGATATCGCAATACAATATAACGTTCCTGTCATTGATAATGCTCCGGTGGCTAGAGCTTTATTCAGAATGGTTGACTTAAACCAGCAAATTCCTCCAGAGTTATACAAAGCCGTTGCTGAAATACTATTATTCGTTTACGGCTTGAAAAACAAGAATCAGCAAGGTTAACAGAATTTTACAACTTGAAAAAATATTCAAATCAAGGTAAGATAGAAACAGGTTAGTCAATAAGAAAAGATGGATAATAAAACTTTAATAAAACAATACATTGGTATTGTACAAAAAGTAGCAAGAGTTGAGCATAAGCGTGTACCTAACCATATGATTGAATATGAAGAGCTGGTTAGTATAGGCGTTATTGCTGTACAAACTTTGATTAAAGGAAAAACCGAAGAACAATTAGCAAGATATAATGATGCATATATTGCTACTGCAGTAAAATGGGCTATCAGAAATGAATTAAGACATCGTTATAAATGGTATACCCTAAAACATAAAAAAGATGACAATGATAATAGTGCTGTTACAGATACTATAAATTTAGGTGATGACAATTCAGAAGATATGGGATTTGCGATATCACCAACAAAAGTTAGAGAAGCTGTTTATGAAACAATATTATCAATAGATGGCTTAGCTGCAGCAGCAACTGACAATGCATCTCCGTTTGATTTTATTAAGGATCCGTCAGCTATGCCGGATGAGAAAGCTGAAATTATTGAAATGAGCAGGCTTATAAAACAAGCTATTGCAAAACTTCCGCAAAAAGAACGTACAGTTGTTGAATATCGTTTTTACAGGAATATGCAAGCTAAAGATATTGCTACAATGGTTGGGCTTTCACCATCAAGAATCACTAGAATAATACAGTTTTCTTTAAATCAAATACGTGAATACCTAAAATCTAAAGGCAGGAATGATTATTAATTGCGATATGCTGTTAAAATTCCGCCAGGAACATCAACAATTGTGTATTGAAATTCTTCATCGGCATCAACTGCATCTATAAATGTTTGAACCTTTTCTGCATGAGAAGTAATATTATCAGCTACAATCATAGCTTTTTGCGTTAAATGCGGCTTTACCAACTCAAAATATTTAACATATTCCCTTTTATTTGCATCAATAAACACAAAATCAAACTTTTCTGAAATATCAAGTACTTCTAAAATATCACAGGCAGAACCTTGCAAAGGTCTTACCAAGTCCATAAGACCACATTTTTTAAAATTCTCAATAGCTATACTCTGACGTTTATCATAATATTCAATTGTTGTTAAACGCCCACCCGTTTCCTTTAATGCTTTTGCAATCCATATACCTGAATAACCATTTGAAGTTCCTATTTCTAAAGCACTTTTGGCATTCATCATCTTAATAAACATATTCAAAAGAATACCCGTAGTTCTTGGAATATTCCAAAAACTTTTTTGAGTCTTTTCCAATTCACTTAAAACTTCAGTTGTAACTTCATCAAAAACAATATCCATCTTTACCTTCTAATCAAATAAATCGACTTTGTTTGTTATTACGATTGATTTTATAGGCACATTCATCTTATAAGTTTTAAGTAACTTACCCTTAGCAAGATCAAAAATTGAATATTGATTATTTTTTATATCGTTAATTACAGCTAACGAAGAGTTATCAATTACTTTAAAACCAGAAGAAAAACCATTTGTCCCTAACGCTATAACTTCCTGCACCTGATCATTGTCAGAATTAATTTTTTGTATTTCATTATTTTGAGCACCTAATACATAAATGAATTTGTCATATTTCAACATTGCAATAGGTTTATTAACTGTTGTAAATTCATTAATTAAGCCCATAGTAGAATAGTCAATTATAGCTACACGACTCTTTGTTCTACTTGATAAGTATAATTTATTATTTGCAAAAGCTAAAGCTGAAACATTTGGAAATAACCCAATATCCTTCAACTCATACTGATTATTGAGTTCTATTGCCCATATTTCATTCTTTAATTTATCTACATAAAACAGTTTATCTTCGCTTAGCAAAAGCTTTTCACAATAACCATTCACCTTAATTTTTTGAACAAGTGACATGGTCTTTAAGTCAATAACAAATATTGTTGAAGCAGTAGGTGAAGTAACGTAAGCTTTATTATTGGCTTCATCCAAAAGAATTTCTTCCGGATTCGAAGATACATTTATTTGTTTAATGAATCTTGAATCTGCAACAGAAATGACATCTACAAACGGTCTGTCATATGTTGTTACCAGTAAAAATTTCCCGTTATTAACAGCTTCAATATCTATTGGGATAGATTTTTGAGCTAATGAGTAATTTGGAACAGCTTTAGCCGGAGAAACAACTTGAATATTTTTTGAATAATTTGTTGTCACGAAAAGAACTTTATTTTTTAGCTGTGCAATTAAACTTTGCGGAGTATCCGGTTCATTTTCAGCCAGAAAATCTTCATAAGAATCGCTATTTTCGACACGAATCATATCCTCATTCTTTGTATCAATTTTCAAATTACCAATAATACCCTTGATATTTTCCGGAATAATCAAACCGCTTGGTACGAGCATGTCCTGAGGAAGAAGTCCTGTTCTTACTTGTAACGGTGGATTTGGCATATGCAAAACCGTTCTATGACCTTCACCATCTGTTAAAACTTTCATTAACACAAAGTCATTATTAAAAATTACGACATCCGGTTCTTGTTTCAAATCCTGCTTAGCCGGATATGACTCTTTTATTTGAATTTTAGAAACATCGGAAAATAAAGACGGATAAAGTGGAAGATAAATCGTATTATCCGGGAATATTATTACACCGTCAAAACGTATATCTGCCTGCGGTATCTTTTGTAATATATAGTCACGCACTCCGTCAGGAATCTTTGCAGCATTTACAGCAGTGCAACAGAAAAATAACATTACAAAAAATAAAAAAAGCTTCCGCATCATCTCTCCAACGTATTTTGATATTAGATATTTTACCATAATTTTAATTATTTAAAAACACCTTTTATACGTTCTTTTACAGTACCCTTTGCTTTTATTCGCCCCATCTGAATTTCATATAGTTTTTGATATAGAATCTTTTCATCATTAGACAAATGCGTAGGGGTTTTAATACTCACAACAACAATATGTTCCCCTCTTAGTGCAGGCTTTGAGAGATTTGGGACACCTGCACCACGAATTTTTACACTTTCACCATTTTGAATTCCGGCAGGAATGGAAACCTCTTTTTCACCATCCAAAGTTCTGATTTTTACTATATCACCAAGAGCAGCTTGTGCAGGAGATAATTCAAGTTTAGTATACACATTAATTCCATCACGTTTAAAGTATAGAGACGGCTTAACATGTATTACAACATACAAATCACCAGCAACACCGCCATTAATACCGGCATCACCTTCGTGAGAGAGCCTCATTCTAGAGCCATTATCGACACCTGCAGGGATTTTTAATTCAATTTTCTTTTCGACAGTTGTTCTGCCTTCACCATGACAATCCGGACAAGGGTTTGAAATCACAGTACCTTTCCCATGACAATGTGGACATGTAACAATTTGAGTAAAGTGTCCCAGCACAGTTCTTGTAGTTTGCTGAATAGAACCTGAACCTCCGCAAGTTTTACACACTTCCGGTTTTGCACCTTCTTTGGCACCGGAGCCTTTGCATGAAGAACAAGTTTCAAGGTGATCAATTTTAATTTCTTTTGTCATGCCAAATACAGCTTCTTCAAATTCTATTTCAATATCAAGCCGTAAATCATCACCTCTTTGCGGAGCATTTGGATCAGGCTTTCTGCTCCCACCGCCAAAACCGAAGCCACCAAAGAAAGAATTAAATACTTCATCCAAATCACCAAAACCGGAGGCAAAAGGTCCTTGCGTGTTAAATCCGGCATTTTTCAAGCCATCTTCACCGAACCTGTCGTACGTTGCTCTTTTATCGTCATCCATTAATGTTTCATAAGCTTTTCCCAGTTCTTTAAATTTAGCCTCTGCTTCAGGCGCTTTGTTAACATCCGGATGCCATTTCCTTGCCATTTTCCTAAATGCTGACTTAATTTCTTCTTTTGAGGCCGTTCTTTCAATGCCTAATATTTCATAATAATCACTCATTGCTATTCTATTTCCTTTTAATTGCACTATTCTGCTACTGCAACATTGACCAGTGTAGGTCTAAGTACTTTGTCACCTAATTTATATCCCTTTTGAAGTTCTGCAATTATGGTGTGTTCCGGCTTTTCTGATGTAGGGGTCTGCATAACCGCTTCATGGAAATTTGGATCAAACTGTTCACCTTCAGCCTTAATAGTTTCCAAACCTGCTTTTGTAAGAACATCAGTAAAATTCTTATAAGCTAAATTATAGCACTCTTTCACTTTTTCGCAATCTTCAACTGTTTCAATTGCTTTACGACCTCTTTCAAAATTATCCAGAACTTCAATCATTTTCTTTAAAGTATTTTCAGCGCCATATTTTAACAGTGCTTCTCTTTCCTGTTCATGACGTTTTCTGTAATTATCAAAATCTGCTGCAAGTCGAATATATTGGTTATTCAATGTATCATATTTTTCTTGAAGCGAATTTTTCTGTTCGTTATTGCCCTCAAGATTTTCTTTCAGCTCAGCTTCAGAATTTTCTGCAGCAAGCTTTTCTTCATCGGCTTTAACTTCTTCGTCCACACCTTCATCTATTTTTGAATCGTTTTCAGAAATATTTTCATCTTTTATATCTTCATTTGTCCCTTTGAATGGATTTTTCATAATTGCCCCCTTATAAATATTATTATACAACAATTATATGTCATCAAATCCCATAAGAGGGTAAAGTTTATTTTTTTTTAATATTTTACCCACCTATAAAGTTAATCATCCAGCCATACCACTTTCCCTCGCCCCTCAGCTTGCGTATGGCTCGTAATTTCACATCAAACTTGATTTCATTTACCCCGGGAGGGGGTA
>CALURU010000017.1 GCA_944323255.1 Candidatus Gastranaerophilales bacterium | reverse complement strand
ACAGAACTTGTAGTTTTACCTACCAATCCAAATCATTTACCCCCAAGATGATACAGAACTTGTAGTTTTACCTACCAATCCAAATCATTTACCCCCAAGATGAGATATTTAAAAATGTTATTGTCAGGCAGAACCCTACTTACAATTCTTAGTCACTTAATCACCTAGTCACTTAGTCACAAAACAAATACATTTCCCCCCCCCCTCTTGACTTTAAAAATTGATTTGATACTATAGAAATTGTCGAACGAGCCCCCATCGTCTAGAGGCCTAGGACAACACCCTTTCACGGTGTAGACAGCGATTCGAATTCGCTTGGGGGTACCATTTAAAAAGTACGATAGACCGGTATTAAGACCGGTTATTTTTTTTGTTAGGTTTTAGGCTTACCATTTACCCGACAGGCTAAATGTGTTATAATAAGATAGTTACAATGAGTCTTTTGCATAGGAGAGTATATGCCTGTAATTTCAAAATCCGTTTTTGTTTTGGCTGTGGTTGACGCAATTATAGTAATGCTTGCGACATTATATACTTTTATTACTTTTGTCCCTTTTTCAATACTGGCATACATAGTGTTGTGGTTTTTACTTATTACAATGCTTGTGATGTATGTGAAAGGGTTTTATGAAATAAGAAAGTATCGTCCACGTGATATATATTTTTTATTTGAAGCTGTAACAATTGCAACTGTTTTTGCCGGTATTCCCTTTTGCCTAGGCGGGTTTAATGTGGTTACGGTTTTGCTTTTGATAATAAATGCTATTTTAATTTATGCCGGAATGTTAATTGCAAGAGCACTGTACTTAATTTATGCAAAATTTTTGAAATCTACCAAGAATGTATTAATAGTAGGAGCCGGACAGGATGGCAAGTTAATAGCTGAAGAGATTCAATCCCGACCGGAATTGGGTATGAAAGTTGTCGGATTTTTGGATGATAATATGAATACAATTGAGGATGAAGATTCAACTATTCCGATACTTGGCTTAACTTGTGATTCAGAGGCTGTAATAAAAGATAATAATGTAAAAATAGTTATAATAGCTGTCAAATCCAGAATGGATTCAGTTATTTTAACAGACTTAATAAAAGGTATACCGCTTGGTGTAAAAGTTTGGAGAATGCCTAAGTTCTATGAGAAGATTACACACAGGTATCTTGTTTCCAAAATGACTGTAAATTGGCTGTTTTATGCTTGTGTTAAGAAGAAGGCTTTGCTATTTGCTTATATAAAGCGTTTGTGTGATATTGTAGCTTCTGTAGCAATTATGATTGTTACAATCCCCTTGTCAATAATAGCTATCATCGGCATTAAGTTATCTGATTTTGGACCTATATTTTTTACGCAGACAAGAATTGGTAAATTTGGAAAACCTTTTAAAATGATAAAATTCAGAACAATGTATCAGGACAAGGTAGATGCCGATTTTGATGATGATTTAACAGAGATTACGTATGATGACAAGCGTGTAATGCCTTTCTGCAAGATTTTGAGAAAATATCATATAGACGAACTTCCGCAAATGATAAATGTATTGCGTGGTGAGATGAGTATAGTAGGCCCACGTCCGGTAAGGGAAGAAGTCTATTATGAGAACAAGGAGAAGGTACCATTCTGGGAGTGCAGAAACTGGGTTCGTCCAGGCTGGTGCGGCTGGCAGCAGGCAAATGTTTGCGAGCCGACTTCGGAAGTCAGACTTGAATACGACCTGTATTATATAAAACACCGTCACATTATATGGGAGTTTATTATTCTTATTCAATACATAGCTAAAGTACTTTGCGGTCGCTGCAAGGGGTAGTTAAATAAATATAATAACAATAATAAGACGCCCAAATTTGTTAATTTGGGCGTCTTATTATTTAAATAAAAATTACTTATCCCTCAAACTGTTCTGCAATTTCAAAAGGTTGTTCCGCAAGTTTAAGAGTTTCTCTATCAATAATACCTCTTTTTAATTCTGTAAAAGAAGCCTTTTTAGAATTAAATTTTTTCTTGAGGAATTCATAAGCAACTTTAGGATCACATTTTGTACCGCATGTAAACAAGTCTACAGCAGCATATCCCAATTCAGGCCAAGTATGGATTGCCAAATGACTTTCAGAGATAATTACAACTCCGCTTACGCCATAGGGATTAAACATATGAAAGCACTTTTGAACGATTGTTGCACCGCACTCAAGAGCTGCGTCTATCATGTACTTTTCTACTTTGTCATTACTGTTAAGAATGTTTGGATCACATTCAAAAAATTCTGCCAGGACATGTTGTCCTAAGTTTACTCTGTCCAAGTTCTGCTTTTCAAGCTCGTCGAGTGAAGATGATACAATTGTCAATTCATGTGCCTCCTTTGCTACCGGTGTGTATTCACACCAATCATTTTTTACTAACTTCTATATATTACTATAAAAACAAAAAATTTGTATATTTTACACTTTTTCTTTAAATTGTAAATAAATTGTAACAATTTATATAAAATTTTTAAATAATACAGTCGTCAAAAGTCTGATTATACTTACTGTTTGGAGGTTTGTTTGTGATAAAGTCTTCAATCTTAATCTCATATTAAGATTATATAAGGAAATCCTATTTTAAAAAAAAATCAGTATATAATAAAATTGCAAAGGATAAAGAAAATATGAAGGAGAAAAAAATGCAATCAGTAGAAGAAATTCTTGGCAAATTAGAAACAGCAGATAATACAACTAAAAATAAAATAGAAAATATTCTTGTTGATCAGGGCAAAGCTGTTGTGCCGGAACTTGTTCACCAGCTTCAGGTTGTACGTGGTGTAAAACGCGGTGTTGTAGCAATGACTCTTATCAGAATTGGTGAAGCTTCTGTTGAGTACCTTAAAAAGGCAGCAACAAATAATAAAGATTTTGAATGGGTAGCTAAATATCTTATATCAGAAATCAAGGGTGTTGCAGCATAGTATTTGAAATTTTCGGAAAAATCAGTGGAAGAGAAAATAAAGGTAGAGATTTATACAGATGGTGCTTGTAGCGGAAATCCGGGACCGGGTGGCTACGGCACCATTTTAGTACACAAAGATGCAGATGGTATAAAGCATGAAAAAGAGTTATCTGCCGGCTATAAGTGTGTTACTAATAACCAGATGGAATTAATGGCGGTAATAGTTGGGCTGGAAGCTTTGAAAAAGCCATGCTCAGTAACGTTGTATTCTGACAGTAAATACGTTGTGGATGCTTTTAACAATCATTGGATAGAGGGTTGGATAAAAAAGGGCTGGAAGACTGCGGGTAAGACTCCTGTAAAAAATACGGAATTATGGAAACGGCTGTTAAAAGTAAAAGAAAAGCATGAAGTTAATTTTATATGGGTAAAAGGTCATGCCGGGCATGAGTATAATGAGCGTTGTGACACTCTTGCTGTAATGGCTTATAAGCAGGAAGATTTAAAGGAGTTTCAAGAAGCATAATTTTTACCTACTGTAAAGTTTTGTAACAAAATAAGAAGAAGGTGAAATTAGGGAAATTTTATATACTTTATATATATGTAAGATGCAAGTAAAAATAAGATTTAATCCCTAAATCCCTTCCTAACTAATTTCCTAGCTTCTCGTCCAGAGAAGTTTTTTTTTTATTATTTCTCAAAATTTATTTTATGTCAGATCATAGGTTATTTAACAAAAACAATAATCTATCATCTCTGTGTCATTTTTTTATGAGTATATTTATGAATTGGTTGCTAAAACAATATTTTAGGTCTGATAGAAGTATATGTGATATTAAATATTAAAGCTCTTTCTGGAGCCTTCTTCGTGGTACAAACCACCGCCGCATATAGTTTCTATGACTTTTAGCACAAATTCTCTGGAAGCATCTGATGAGTTCAAGAAGAATTCCCTGTTTGCAAGGTGTCTGATTTTGAAAATAGAGTTTTGAGTTTTATCAGCAGGCACGAATAATGATGCTACTTCTTTATCTAACAGTATCTGCATCATCTCATTTCTTGAATTTATCCCCTCCATCAGTTCATTATAATTGCCGTTGATTGCCATTATACGCCCGGAAAACATTGGCGGAGCACTTTCTCTGTATAAAGCTTGTGGCTCATAATTGCAGCGGGTTGTAAGGCTTATTGTATGCCATAGAATATTGATGATTACAACCGTTTTATCTTTATCGTATTCAACATATATGTTCTCTGTAGTGACTCCTCTTGCTGCAAAAGATTGCTTTAGAGAATCAGCTGTTGCTTTTAAGTTTTCTATCATTTCTGCAAAGATTTCTGTTGTATTCAAAGTAGCATGCTGATAGTCCAGAAACTGTTTATACATGTGACTGGATACTAGCCCGATTCTCTCCTGAATTAGTGTGGATTTTCTAAAAGAAGTTTCCATATTGTTGAAATTTTCGTAGCCTTTACTCAAAATTAAAAGCCTCCTGATACCATTTTACACGCAAATGAGATTTATTGTAAACAACACTATGTAAAGATTTGTAACAATTTTCTCTCATGACCGTTACTAATTCTGAAAATGTGGAATTAAACATGTAGATAGATGATGAGTGGTAGGTATTTTCACATGTGTGAAAATATTTACTACCGGAAAGGAGCCAAAGCAATGGAAGTATTAAATCTAGTATTATTCGGTTGTGTATTCTATCTTGCATTGATAGGTATTCCGACTATTTGCGAAAAAAGAGGTAAATAAAGAAATCAGAACAGATTGTCTGCTACAGGAGACGTGAGAGTTCACCATCCTTAGCTGCGAGTGCAAGTTTTTGCTCTTCTAAATCAAGGTCGATTGAGTTGAGCTCAAGTGCTTGTGCAGTTTTGATGAATAGCTTTTCAAATATAACATACATTATTTTTGCCTGATTATTGTATCTCTGCAAAAGTGCAAGTGCGTCATTGATGATTAGCATAGCCTCATTTTCCCTGTTTTCGGAAATGTATAAAAGCGCAAGGAAGTATTTAGCAAGTGTGAGAATATTAAATATGGCTGAGTTCTCGGATTTTTCAAGAACGTCGTTATAGATAATTTCAGCCTTCTGCTTGATACCGATATTTGCGTATGAATATGCTATCAGAAGGTCGCAGAACATTTCTATTTGCGTTTGATGAATCTCCGATGCCAGAAGCTTTGCTTGATATATGTTTTGGGCAAAAGTCTTGTAATCATCTTTATGATATGCAAATTCCTGAAGTATCAAAAAGACTACTTTAGAAAATTTAGTTGCGTATTCTACATTGGAGGTTGAATAAGATTTGCCTTGCAAGAAATCTCTTATTGCAACTATACAATCTTTATCAGGAAGTTCTGTATTTAATGACTGTTTAATAGCTTCAAAGAAATTGTCCAAATCTCCGTCAAGCAGGAATAGTTTTGCAAAAGCTGCAAGTCTGAAGGTCTCAAGTATATGTTCTACAAATAAGTTTGTAGAAAAGCTTGCGGGTTTGATTTTTTCTATTATTTGCGGATGAATAACCCCGAGCAAATCTTTTGCAACTTCAACGCATTGCGCAAAATCCCCAATATTAAATAATATCTCTATGTTGACAAGAGACAATAATAAAAATTTAGTGTTAACGCTACCGTCTGAAGTAATTAATGTCGGGCTAGGCATTCTTGTGAGTATGTTATGAAGAAGAGATAGTGCATCAGTATAATTTGATGCGATGAGTGCTCCTTGAAGCATTAAATTTGAAAGCTTTACAATTTTTTCATCATCATTTTCATTAATCGCATCAATTAACAAAACGTTTTCAATTGAGTATATTTTTTCTGGTGAATAGTTGTAAAGGCTCATCAATATATTCTGGTAAACCTCTTTTTTATTTTTCTCTATTTCTTCTTCCGGAATGTTATTTCCTATATGATCAATAAGTGAGAGAAATCCCAGGCAGTTTTTGAGATAAGCGTCATAGTCTCCTGTGTTCATAGCCAGTTGAGAGTTGCGCCACAAAAGAAGGTATTCTTCTTTAAACATGCCTATTTTGCCCATTATGAGCAGTTTGGAAGTGTCATCAAGACCTTTACCTGCGTTTGCTAAAATATTTTTAGATAAAAATTCATTAACCTCCTTTTTTAATGAATTCTGAATTACAGGTTTGACTATATTGAAATTATTAATATGAAGAATATTATTTGCATACGTTGCAAAACCGGCTGTCTCTAAATCTTTAGCGGCTTTTGCAGGATTTTTGATGCCGAGTTGTTTCAAAAGTTCAAAATCAAGCCTTGAGCCAAGGTAGGTTGAATAAGCCAGAATCATTGATGCATCGATATTTTTGCTCAAATGCTTGAGCCTTGCTTTTATCAGCCCCGGAAGACTGTTAGGCAGTAAAACAGAATTATTGCTTTTGATAAGCAGTCTGTTTTCAAAATTAATTAATATATTCTTATCGAATAAATACTTTAGAGCGTTATTAAAATAAATTAAAGAACCATTGTAGTTTTCTTTTATTTTTTCAAAGTAAAAAGACTGTATAAAATCGGAAGCTTCTTCTTTAAGACTGGATAATAGTGAATCAATACCTGATTTTTGTAATGTATATTCTGTATAAAGCGGTGTTCTTAAAAGTTTTTTGAATTTAGAATGAAGCGGGGTTTCACTATCTGTTGTAAATATAAATTGGGCATTAATGTTTTTAAATCGGTCAAAGTAAAGTTCAAGAGTTTGTATAGAGGTATCATCCATATATTCAAAGTTCTCTATTATAACAGCGCAGTTTTTAAGAGAGGCAAGAAAAGAGCCGAAATCCTCTATATAAGCGAATCTTGCATCTTCCGGAGATGCAGCTTTTCTTGCTAAGGCAGACAGCAGATGAATAATTGCGCTAAAAGGTTTTATGTCAAAATCTTTAGGAATAAAGTCTTTGTGAACTGATAAATTATAATAATCTTTGAATAAATCAATAAAAACTCCCCAAGGCTTGTAGGTTAATTCTTCTGAACAAACAGCATGGATAGTTTTAACTCCTTTTGATTCAAAATAATTTACAATATCAGATGTTGGCAGTGCAAGATTTTTTTCTGAACGAATTGATATAATTTTATTCTCTTCAAATTGGTCAAAGAAAGAAATTGCATTAGTTTTAATAAACTTGCATTTTGCATTGATATCAAAGACTTTGAAACCGTACATATCATCAGTTTTTGTATTTGTATTTTCGGCTTTTTTTATTTCTCTTGCATGAATTTCAACCGGTTCATCAGTTGTTTTTTCAGAAGGCGGCAATACATAATTTTCAAGCAAAATTTCATAATACATAAGAGATTTGCCGTTTTGTTCTACGGAGTACAGCGAATCTGTTTTGTATTCCTTGTTTATGCTGTCAAAAACAAACTGATCCAGTATTACTTGCATACCTTTGAGGTACTTTTTTTCAGCTTTTTTGACTGATAACAACTTTACGTTATTGTCTACGGTTATTTTGTCTAGTAGGTTTTCTGAAGATTTTTTTATAATTGAAATGTTAAGTTTAAGCGGAGTTTTCAATTCTTCAAAAATTTTCAGGTTTAAATCAGAAAAAGCATTAGCAATTTTAATTGCTAATCTGGCTGCTTTATTTGCGGAAGTTGGAAAGGAAAGCTCTTTATTCATATTAATAATAAATATGTCATTGTAATTGATAATTTTTCCTTCAATTCCGGAAAATTGTGCAGTAAGAAGATTTCTTAATTTGAAATAAAACTTGGTAAACAGTTCTTGTGAGCCAAGTTGGCGTCTTATGGCTTTTAAAGCTCCAAATTGAATAATTATAGAGGCAAATTCATCAGTTTCGCATTCTTGATAAGCAATACTGGTTCTGACCGGAAAACCGCATTTGCATTTTTCTGCAGCTGTTGAAACTGTTTTTCCGCATTTTGAGCATTTTGTGAGTATTATATAACCGCATTTTTCACAAACGGGTGATTCTCCAATAGAATGACAATTCGGACATTCCAGCGCTAAAACCTTATGACAGTACGGACAAACTGTCGTATTTTCCTGAATTTCTTTATGACACTTAGGACATTTCATATTAAGAATTATAGTCTAAAATTAAAGTTTATGCTATAATTTAAGCGTAAAATAGTTTAAATTAATGATAACTGGTTACACTTCAAACTGGGAGAGGGTATGACTTTATTAAAAATAATAACAGAACCGGCTATTTTAATTATTACGGTATTTTTTCTGTTTTGTATAATGACAGTTTTAAAAAACTATGCGAAAGTTGAAAAAAATCTTAATGAAGTTTACATGTTTTTGAAGTCATTAAATAAAAAGGAACTTTCGTACAGGTTTGGCGAACTTGATAATTTTATGAAGGAGAATGCTTTTACTTCAACTTCGTGGGAAGATTTTAAAAAGGCTCTGATTTTTCCTGAAAAATTATTCGCAGCATCAAAGAACCCTACTACGAATAATGAGTTTAAACCGGAAATATATTTGACAATAGATGCGTCATATTTCTTTAATGAAGATACACTTGTATATTCAAAGATCAATCATAAATTTATACAAACAATGCCAACGCTTTTGACAGGGTTAGGACCGTTTTTTACATTCTTAAAGATGGCATTTGCATTTACTGAAATGGATTTTTCGGCTGAAACAAATGTAGGCGAGTCTTTGAACGGGTTGATTGCTAATATCCAAATAGCAGCACTTTGTTCAGTTTTTGCAGTCGGTTATTCTTTACTTTTTATGTTCATAGAAAAAATCGTATACAATAGAATGTGTAAGAAATATTACCTTGCAATCCAAAAAGAGCTGATAAGGTTATTTGATGTTGTAACGAGTGAAAAATTCCTTATCGATTTGGTAAAAGAGTCAAAAATACAGAGTATTACTAATGAAAAACTTTTAAAAGCTTTGCCTGAGAATTTTGCAAAGGCGATAGAAAAGAGTATTGCGGATACAACTGTTCCTTATATGGAAAATATTTTATACAGTTTAAACAAATTAAATGAGTCTTTTAATAAGGGTAATAATGGCGGCGATGTCGTAGATAAGCTGTTTTAAAGGTTAAGAGGTTTAGATGAGAATAAGACCGCATAAAGAAGATACCGGTGAAAACAATATTTTCTGGGTTACAATGACAGATTTGATGACTGCTCTTGTGCTGGTTTTTATAGTGTTGTTCTTTTATACATATATGACAAGCTATTATGAGAAAATTCAGGGTAAACTTGAACAAAAGAAGGCATCGCAGGCTCTTCAAGAGACATTAAAGAAACAAAATATTGATGCAAATATTGATGCTGCAGGAGTTGTTAAAATTTCTGATCTGGAATTGTTTGATGTGAACAGCTATGAACTTTCAGAGAAAGGGAAACAGTATCTGGCAAAGTTTTCTCCGGCGTATCTGGATTCTATATTTTCTAATGAGTATTTGAATAAAAACATAGAAAAAATTATTATACAGGGTCATACGGATTCGCAGACTTTCAGAGGTGAGTATTCCGAAGACGAGCAGTATATGAAAAACATGGAGCTGAGTCTTAAAAGAGCATATGAAGTTGCAAACTACATGACAAACACTCCTTATAATAAAGAAAACGGAAATAGGTTAAGAAAAATGATTATAGTCGAAGGCGCAAGCTTCTCTTCTCCGGTTCTTGTTAACGGCAAAGAAGATTACGCCAAAAGCCGCAGAGTTGAGCTTAAAGTTGTGATGAGGCATGACGATAAAAAAGACTAAGCAAGGTAAACTTTTGCTGCTGCAATTAATACCCCGATTATTGCGGCTATCAGTATATAAAACAGCGGATCTTTTTTTGATTTCCAGCTTACAAGCAAAAGTGCGGCAAGAAGAATCATTGCCTTTATATCTTTTATTTCCGGTTTTAAAAGTCCTATTGCGACGGCTGTTAATAGTCCGCAGCTTATCGGTTTTAAGGTTTCGATGATTGCTCTTACATAAAAATTGTCGCTGAATTTTTTAAGAAGTTTTGAAACTATAATTACAAGGAAAAGTGACGGGAGCATTTCTGAAATTGTAGCAAGCGCTGAACCTAAAATTCCTGCACTTTTCAGTCCCGCATAAGTTGCAACATTTATACCTACGGGGCCCGGAGTAATTGATGCGACAGCAACCATCTGCGTAAGTTCATCCAGCGAATACCAGTTATAGACCTGCGATATATGGTACAGAAACGGTATTGTTGCGTATCCTCCGCCGAACGAAAAGACTCCTATTTTAAAGAATTCCCAGAAAAGGTGAACAAATATCATGCTCTCCCCTCCCTAAATCTTTTATATCCAACGCCGATAAGTGTAAATAGTAAAATTGTCTGGATAGGAGAAAGTTTAAAAACGAGCAGGGTGATTAATGTCAGGATAAAAATTGTGTAGAAAAATGCATTTCTTTTAGATTTCTGCCACATTTCCCTAACAGTAAGCATAATAAGAGCGATAACAGAAACTCCGACTCCCCAGAGCGCTCCCTGCACATAAGAGTTATTGACTAATGTGGAAAGTACAGATGCGAGTATAACAATACACCAGAAAGGAACAAATGTTACTCCGAGCATTGCAATGATTGCACCCCATTTCCCTCTGAGTTTATACCCTATAAACATCGACATATTTGCGGCAATGATTCCCGGAAGAGATTGAGCAAGCGCAAAATAATCAACAATGTCATCATGTGATACAAGATTTCTTTTGTCTACAAACTCGCTTGTCATAATAGGCAGTATTACATAACCTCCGCCAAGCAGAATTGCGCCTATTTTACAAAATATTAAAAATAATTTAAGCAATGACATAATTTTGCCCTTTTAATTCTCGACCGGCTTTTTCAACCAGCAGTATATCCTCTTCCGGAGAAAAGCCTGTTGTTGTGAGGTAATTCCCGACAATAGCAGAGTCTGCACAATACTTAAAAGCTTTTTCAATCGTTTCTTCGGATAGTCTTGCTTTCTTCCCGCCTGCAATTCTTATTGAAGCGTTCGGGCATGCAATTTTGAATATTGCAAGAGTTCTCAAAACATTTTCTTCATCAATTTTATCCCAATAATTTTCAAATGGCGTGTTTGGAATCGGAGTCAGGATATTAACAGGAATGCTGTCCGGATTAATTTCCGCAAGCTCCAGCGCCATTTCAACTCTTTGTTCAACAGTTTCTCCCATTCCGATAATTACCCCGCAGCAAAGTTCCATTCCGTATTTTTTGACAAGGTTAACCGTATTGATTCTGTCCTCATAAGTGTGGGTCGTACATATTTGCGGATGGTATGACCGGCATGTGTTTATGTTGTGATGAAATCTGACTAACCCTGCTTCAGAAAGCTTTTTAGCCTGCTCTTCATTTAAAATTCCTATACTTGCGCAGCTTTTTATGCCATCTTTATTTAAAGCTTTTATCATTTCAAGCATTCTGTCAAAGTCGCTTTCGTCCGGAGTTTTGCCGGATGTTACAATAGCTACTCTGTCAGCACCATTATTTTGGCTGTCATGAGCAGCTCCCACAACCTCATTTACTTCCATAAGCGGATAAGTTTCAATTTCTGTATTATAATGAGAGCTCTGAGCACAATATTTGCAGTTTTGCGAACATTTGCCGGAGCGTGCATTAATTATTGAACAAAATTCTACTTTATCTTTTAAGTATTTTTGAGATTTGCTTAAAAGCTCTTCTAAATCCATATTGTATAAATTTAATAATTCTTCTTTCGTTAACATAATTACCTCATTTCAAAGCTGCTCTAAAAGCTTATAAAAATTTTTATAACTGCCCTTCAACTCTTCAACATTTCAACTCTTCAAAGCACCCTCAACACCCGCAGGTTAATCCCGCACACAGATTGATAGACTGTCCCGTAACACCTTTTGCCTCATCAGAGATTAAATATTTAACCATACCCGCAACTTCTTCCGGTGTTACAAACCTTCTTTGCGGAATGCATTCAATAATCTCTTCTTTAGAAAACTCTCCTTCTGCAGCCGAAGAATTCCCCATATCCGTATCAACCCAGCCAGGATTGATTGTGTTTACTGTAATTCCATATTCAGCCAGCTCTAAAGCGAGCGCTTTTGTTGCTCCAATGAGTCCGGATTTGGAGGCCGAATACAAACTTGCACCCGCTTCTCCCATAACTCCGCTTATTGAACCAATATTAATAATCCTGCCCCATTTCTTTTCTTTCATATAAGGAACTGCTTTTTTGATTAAATACAAAGGAGCTTCCAGATTAGTTTTTATTATGTGTTCAATTTGAACAATACTAACTTCCTCAATTGGTGAGTAAATATACTCTCCGGCATTGTTTATAAGCACGTCAATGTTATTTTGAACAATATAGGATCCGAGTTTTTCTAAATCTTCATAGACGGTTAAATCGCAAACGATATAATTTTCAAAATGTTTTAAACGTTCTTCGTTTCTTCCGCAAACATAAATATTGCCATCCAAATTTTCTGTAATAGCTTTTCCAATACCTCTTCCGGCACCTGTAATAAGTATATTCATAATAAAAAATCCTTACGACTATTATATCATAAGGACAAGAAAATAAGTCTACCAAAAGGCGGTCTTACCACTGCCAGACCGCCCTAAACTTAGCTCATGAATTGTGCCTGATAAGCTTTGTAACTTATTGGCGCTTCTTGAGCTTCCGGCTTATTGGATAAACCAAAAGCCTGCTGTGCCTCAGATCTCAAGCCCGCAAAATAAGTCATTGCCTGACCATCAATTGCACTCTGGCTCAATAACTGAATGGCATTGTTGAATGCTGCGTAATCTTTGTCATAATCACCTGTCGCCTGAATTCCGATCTGTGCCATTAATCCTGCCCAAGGAATAACTTTCTCATTGTTCTGATTCTTAATCTGTTCCTGAACCTGCTGTGAATACTCTTCATACATAGCTTTGTTCAGTTTCTTTAAATCATCAGTAGAACCGGTAGGGGTAATGTCAAAATCGTCAAAGGCCCTTTCCAAAGCAGCCGAATTGACTGGTACTCTGCCCAGATAAGAGTAAATGTTTTTACTTGTGTAAGTATATACTCCGTTGACTGTGAAGTTAGACATGATACACACCTCTTATATGATATATAATATATATCGGCACATTTTCTAAAAACTTTAGGGTTTTTTGAAAAACTGTTACAAAACTTTACATTATACCCCTGAAGCCCAGGTATAATAGGAAAAATTTTCTGTATATTAATTATCTTAAATGTAAAGAAATGTAACAAAGATAACAAAAACTGAAATTGAAGACTTTCTATATACTTTATATATATGTAAGACGAAGTTAAAAAAAATAAGAGAGTGAAGATAACAATCGGTGAGTTAAGTCAAAAGCTTAAATAAATATGTTTCTAAGTATATTTATTGACGGGCTAAAGTTGTTATGCTCTTTTATCAAAGATAAGATGAGGCAATCAAATATGGCACTATTACAAGCATACGATATTAACGCAATGGCAACAAATATTTCAAGAGAATTTTATATTCATGAAAATCACGCAAAAGATAAATCATATGTATTAATGGATGAAATGAGACTGTTTGCAATGGATATGAAATCAAGAGTAACTTTCATATCACGTACTAAACCGCAGCAGTCATAAAATGGTTTAAAAGAAATTTTTCAAATACCCAACCATCTACTTAACTAATTTAATTCCCAATCTAGAGTGCCTGATTTCAAAGAAATTAGGCTTTTTTTTTGTTTTATATATACAAAAAGTAGGGTGCGCACACTTGCGCACCAATTAAAAATATAAAAGTGTACGCATACGAACAAATAACAAAAAAGCAAGATTCTGGATTTGAATCTTGCTTTTTGAAATTGCAGGGTGTGCTTACAAGCACACCTATAATTTACTATACGTTACCGTAGTAAGCGTCGATGTAGATTTTCTTGATATCAGACATCAAAGGATAAGCAGGGTTTGCACCTGTGCACTGGTCGTCGAATGCCAGTTCAACAAGTTCATCGAGGTTATCCATAAATGTTTGTTCATCAACACCAAAGTCTTTAATTGACTTAGGAAGTTCAATCTTATCCATCAATTCATCAACGGCTTTAAGCAGTAATTCAACTTTTTCATCATCATTGTTTCCGCCAAGTCCGAGTTCATCTGCGATTTGACCGTATTTAGCCTTAGCATTAGGGAACTTGTATTGAGGGAAGATTGCCTGTTTGTGAGGTGCATCAGATGAATTATACTTGATAATTTGTCTGAATAACAATGCGTTAGCAACACCGTGAGGTACGTGGTACATTGCACCTAATTTGTGAGCCATTGAGTGGCACAATCCTAAGAATGAGTTAGCAAATGCCATACCTGCAATTGTTGCGGCATAGTGCATTTTTTCTCTCGCCATAGGATCGTTTGCACCTTCTCTGTATGATCTTTCTAAGTATCTAAAGATTAACTTAGTTGCTTCCAATGCATTTGAGTTAGTGAAGTTTGTAGCCATATTAGATACATAAGCTTCAAATGCGTGAACTAATGCGTCAATACCTGAAGCAGAAGTTAAACCTTTTGGCATACCGTCTACAAAGTTAGGGTCAACAATAGCCATATTTGGTGTCAAAGCGTAATCTGCGATTGCATATTTTACGTGAGTTTCGTCATCTGTAATAATAGCAAACGGAGTTACTTCTGAACCTGTACCTGAAGTTGTAGGAATTGCAACCATTGTAGCTTTCTTACCTAATTCAGGAATGCTGCAAATTCTCTTTCTGATATCCATAAATCTCATTGCGATATCTTCAAAGTTTGTATCAGGTTGTTCATATAATAACCACATAATTTTAGCAGCATCCATAGGAGAACCGCCACCGACTGCGATGATTACATCAGGTTCAAACGGTTTTAAAATAGCCATTGCCTGATCAATTGTTGACAATGTCGGATCCGGTTTAACATCAAAGAATACTTCGTGTTCAATACCGATTTCATCAAGAACGTTAGTAATAGTGTTTACTGCACCTGAGTTGAATAAGAATCTGTCAGTTACAATAAATGCACGTTTTTTACCGGCAAGTTCTCTTAGGGCTAAATCAGTAGCACCTCTCTTGAAGTATACTTTTGCAGGAACCTTGAACCATAACATATTTTCTCTCCTTTCAGCAACAGTCTTGTAGTTCAGTAAGTTTTCAACGCCGATGTTACCTGAAACAGCGTTTTTACCCCAAGAACCGCAGCCGAGTGAAAGTGACGGTTCGAGTTTAAAGTTGTACAAGTCACCAATACCGCCCTGTGAAGATGGAGAGTTAATCAAAACTCTGCAAGTCGGCATTAATTCTGCATATCTGTCGATTCTTTCTTTATGACGTTCGTCAGTATAAAGAGCTGAAGAGTGACCTGCACCGCCTCTGATTACAAGATGGTGAGCCTTTTGAGCAGCATCTTCAAAATCAGAAGCTCTGTACATTGTAAGAACCGGTGATAATTTTTCTCTTGAGAACGGATCTTCCCAATCAACTTCAGGTCTTTCTACAAGAAGAATCTTAGCATCTTCCGGAACTTCGTTTCCGAATCCTGCAAGTTCTGCAATTCTGTGCGGTTTTTGACCAACTACGTCAGGATGAGCAGTTCCTCTCTTTGGATCGATAAGAGGAAGGTCAATTAATTTTTGTTTTTGTTCTTCGTTAACAAGGTAAGCACCTCTGTATAAGAATTCATTCTTAACTTCTTCATAAACGCTGTCAACAACGATAACTGATTGTTCAGAAGCACAAATCATACCGTTATCAAAAGATTTTGACATAAGGATTGAAGAAACTGCCATTTTAAGGTCAGCTGTTTCATCAATAACTGCAGGAACGTTACCAGGACCTACACCTAAAGCCGGGTTTCCAGATGAATATGCTGCTTTAACCATACCAGGACCGCCCGTTGCAACGATGCAGGCAATTGACGGGTGCTGCATCAATGCGCTTGAAAGTTCAATAGAAGGAACATCAATCCATCCGATAATATCTTCAGGAGCGCCGGCTTTAACAGCTGCTTCAAGAACGATTTTTGCTGCTTCAATTGTACATTTTTTAGCTCTTGGGTGTGGTGAGAAAATAATACCGTTTCTTGTTTTAAGAGCTATTAATGATTTAAATATTGCAGTAGAAGTAGGGTTTGTTGTAGGAACGATACCTGCTAAAACGCCTAAAGGTTCTGCAACAATTTTAATACCGTTAACTTTATCTTCTTTAATAATTCCGCAAGTTTTAGCGTTTTTGTGTTTGTTATAAATGTATTCTGAAGCAAAGTGGTTTTTGATAATTTTGTCTTCCAAAATACCCATGCCTGTTTCTTCAACAGCCATTCTTGCAAGAGGAATACGTGCCTTATCAGCTGCAGCAGCGGCTGCTTTAAAGATAGCGTCTACTTTTTCCTGAGAGAAAGTAGCGAAAATCTTTTGTGCTTTGTTGACTCTTGAAATTAAACCTTCTAACTGATCAAGTGTTTCAACTACATTTGATGCATTTAGAGATTTTTCCAAAGACTCAACGTTCTTTTTTGTCTTCGTTGTCATATTGAAATCTCCTTTTTTAAGTACGGCTATAACAATATTGCAACACAAATGAAATAACTTGTCAACGCAAGTGAACAGTGAAATAGAGGGATAAAAAATATATATAAATTGCTCAAACCCAATTGCTGAAATAAATTTAGCGAGTGTATAAAATACACTCGCTAAAAAAGCTTTATAATTTCTTTATATTTAATGATTAAATTCGGTTTTGCGCTTTGCCAAATAGTTTATTAAATTCCGAAAGCTGCTCTGAATTTTCTTGTATCTAAAAATTCTTCATTGTTTTCGTTATTTTGTGCGTTTTGAGAACCTGCTTTAGTATCTTCTGCAGAGCTTCCGTTATATAATACTTCAACCTGTGATTGTAATTCGTCATTAGCTTCTCTTATAGCATCAATATCCCAGGTCCCTGTTGCTTCAATGTACGGCTGGATAGATGCGGTGTACTGTTCTGCAAGACTCGTTACGCCTTCACCGATTTTACCTATAGAGTTAGTAAATTCTGATAAAGAACTCAAATCCTGCCCCATTTTACCGATAGAAGCGGTTAACGTTTTAAGGTTCTTAGCTCCCCCTTGTATTCTTGTCTGACCGGCAGAAACTCTCTGGTTTCCATCCATAATGTACTGAACGCCTTTACCGCCGGAACCAACTGCAGAGAATACGTTAGAGTTCATTGCTTCACCGACTTTAATTTCGGCATTTCCTACAGGAACATCTGTTGAACCCTGAGTTGTTATCTTGCCTGTTTCAGCACCTAGAGCTGAGCCTTTTTGGATATATTGCTGAATATCAGCAACACCTTCTGAAATCTTCGTTGCTGATTCTTCAATCAATCCTGCAATATTATTAACACTCTCTTCAACAATAGCATTCTGTTCTTCTATTGTTGTCTGCATATTTTGAATACCGCTTACAAGTGTATTAATTGCAGCTGCTGCAGTACTAATAGTTTCAAGAGCTTCTTCTCTCTTTTCAGGATCATTTAAGTTCTTTTTCGCTTCATCTATAATATCAAGCTGTTCTGTTATTTGTTCCTGAATTTCAGCTATTTCACTATTTTCACCGCCTAATTCTTCAATTTTCTTGATTGCATCTTGAATATTTGTACTATTAGTGGCGATATCAGAAGTAATTTTTTCTATAGCTTCATGAACTTCCTGTGCCTTCTTATCAGCAGCCTGTTCGTTTTTATTAATTGCATCTTCGTTATTTTTTATTTCTTTATTAGCCTGTGAAACCTGATTTTTTGAGAAGGAAATCATACCCAATAGACCTTCTACTATATTAATAGCAGCCTTAGCCTTTTGCTCGTCATTACCTTCAATAGCTTCCTGTCCATCTTGTATTAATCCGAAAATTGAATTAACATATTCCGGCTGAGAAGAAGATGAGCCACTTTTAATATCAGAGCTGCCGCTGACTGATTGCAGCTGACTCAATGCCTGATTTAATATTGATTGTAAATCTGTATTTGTACCGAGACCCATCTTACGTGTTTCCTTTTTATACCATCTTATATATATAAAGTATAATAAATATATATGATTTCACCTTTTTTTTAAATTGTTACAAAACTTAACTTAAAAAACTGATAAAAAAGCAAAAAAGTAGCCACCGAGCTTATAGACATGCGGCAGGTCGATGTTGTACAAATATAATGTTAGCTAGTAGTTTAAAGAAAGCTGGTGTTGATGGAAATTTTTACAGAAAGAGAAAGAGATGTTTTGTTTTTGTTGTTATTAGGTTTAAACAATAAGGAAATTTCAGATAAGCTTTTTATATCAAACCATACAACTAAAGCGCACGTAGCATCAATTTACAAGAAATTAGGAGTGGTAAACAGAGTTCAGGCAGCTGTGAAAAGCATGAAGCTTGGTGCTGCTGAGTATTTCGGGTTAAAGATAGATGCAGTGTAAAAAAAAGGAGTCCAATTTTGGACTCCTTTTTTTACTTGTAACAATATTAAGCGTTGATAATTTTTGTTTTATCTTCTTCTGTAACGCCCTTGATTGTTAAGTTGATTCTGCCTTTGTCATCTATTTTAATAACTTTGACAACAACTTCGTCACCGATATTAACGTGAGGTTCAATAGTTTCAATTCTTTCCTGACAAATTTGAGAAATATGAACCATACCGTCCTTGCCGCCGCCGAGTTCAACAAATGCGCCAATTGGGATAATTCTTACGACTTTTCCTTTTATTACCATACCTACTTCCGGCTTGAAAGTTAAGTCTTGAATCATTTTCTTAGCAATTGCAGCGCCTTCCTGATCATTAGAGGTAATTGTTACAATACCATTATCCTGAATATCAATTTCAGCACCGGAGGCTTCAATAATAGTTCTGATTTGCTTACCGCCAGGTCCGATTACTGTTCCGATATCTTCTACCGGAATATTCATTGTGGTAATGCTTGGAGCGAATGGAGATAAGTGATCAGCAGGTTTTGTGATAACTTTTCTCATTTCTCCTAAGATATGCAACCTGCCTTCTTTTGCTTGAGCAAGAGCTCTTCTTAAAGTTTCATTTGCGATACCTTTAGCCTTCATATCCATTTGAAGGGCTGTAATTCCGTCGTCGTTACCTGTAACTTTGAAGTCCATATCGCCTAGGAAGTCTTCAATTCCCTGAATATCAGTAAGAACAACAGGTTCTCTTCCAGGTTCTGTAATCATACCCATTGCAACGCCGCCAATCATGCATTTTACAGGAACGCCAGCATTCATAAGTGCCATTGAAGAACCGCAGGTTGAGCCCATTGAAGTTGAACCATTAGATTCAAGAACGTCTGAAGTGACACGGATTGTGTAGCCAAATTCTTCTTGAGAAGGAAGTGCCGGAACATTTGCTCTTTCAGCAAGGTTTCCGTGACCGACTTCACGTCTTCCAGGACCTCTTAGAGGTTTTACTTCGCCTACTGAGAAACCTGGGAAAATATACTTGTGCATATAAGTTTTTTCTGTTTCCGGATCAACACCGTCTAATTCCTGCTTCATGCCAGGACCTGCAAGAGTTGCAACAGAAAGTATCTGGGTTTGACCTCTTGTAAATACGGCAGAGCCGTGAGCACGAGGAATAACACCTACTTCGCACCAGATAGGACGAACTTCGTTAGGTTTCCTTCCGTCAGCTCTAACGCCTTCGTCAAGAATCATTGCACGCATAATTTTCTTTTCAGCAGCTTTGAATTCTTCAGAGACAAAGTCGATTCCTGTTTCTTCCATAATCTGGTGAATGTAATGATCTTCAGGAAGAGCTTCAACACGCTCTTTAACGAGTTTTTTAGCTTCTTCGAGTTTGTTTTGTCTGTATTCTCTGTCGAAGTTGTGGTATGCATCAAAAATCATATCGTGAGCAACTTCGTTAATAATATTTTTCAATTCCGTTGTGTCGTAAGGGTCAACAAATTCTTCTTTAACCACGCCGCAAGCTTTAGCAAATTCTACCTGAGCTTCGCACTGTTTTCTAATCTCACCCTGAGCAAATTCAACAGCTTCCATAATATCGTCTTCAGTCACAAATTTACATCCTGCTTCAACCATAATTACGCTGTCGTGTGTACCTGCAACAACAATATCTAATGCGGATTTGTCAGCCTGCTGGTGTGTAGGATTTGCAATTAACTGACCGTCTAGTTTTGAAACCCTTACTGCACCTATAGGACCTTCAAATGGAGCGCCTGAAAGCATTAATGCGCAAGAAGCGCCTAACATTGCTAAAGTGTCAGGCTGGTTTTGCTGATCATAGCTGAATAATTGGGCTACAATCTGAATATCGTTTCTGTATCCTTTAGGGAAAAGCGGTCTTATAGGTCTGTCAATTAAGCGTGAAACAAGGATTGCTTTGTCGCTTGCTTTCCCTTCTGAACGGTTGTAACCGCCAGGTATACGACCTATTGAAGACATTCTTTCTTCATAATCGATAAGTAATGGGAAAAAGTCTATACCAACTCTTGGTTCTTTGCTTACGCAGCAGTGAACAAAAAGCATTGTATCTCCGCATCTGACGGTAACACTGCCATTAGCGGAACGTGCATATTTCCCTGTCTCTACTGTGACGGTCTTGCCGCCGATTTCTAATTGAAAACTTTTTGTTTCCGGTAACATTTTTCCTTCTTTCTCCGGCTACTCGAAAGCCGGATGCTTCCATTCTGTTATACTATATTTATTCCATCCTAATCATAGTATAAACAAAAACGGTTGTCTATTAGAGGAAAACTAGTTTTTATTGCTTCCTTCAACTACTGCTTGAAGGAAGCATATCTGAATCAACGACGCAATGAATACGATTGAGATGTAATTAATCATAGGAGAATAGGGAGGTCCGGTTGGCAAAATGAAGGTTAGATATAAGGGTAAAGTCGTTTTCTATCATATATTGTAATAATTTCACCAAGTTTATCATAATCGGGTTCTTCACCTTTATCTATTGACTCACTTACTTCTGTCATAAGCTGCTTACACCTTGCTTTATCTTCTTCTTCGAAGATTTTTATATTTTCTTTTTCATACTGTTCAAAGCACCCGTTCATAATCTCAAAACCCTTTTTGACACTTTTTGTATTAAGATTTCCGTTTCCATCAGATTCCAGCAGCCATTTTCTTGCTATATTAAAATATTTATAACCATCGCTAAAACTGTGTAATTCTATAAAATTGCACTTTGAGGTTGGTTCAAACAGTGAACGGTATTTTTCTACGGACATACCTGCCTTTGCTGCTGCTTCCGCCTCCAGTTTTTCTTTTAAAGCTTGTTCATCATCTTCTTCTTTATCCTTTTTTCTTCCAAATAACCCGAGAGTAAACAAAGTTCCTGCAGTTATAGGTGTATTTATAGGATTTGTAACTTTATTTGTTACGCTTTCAACTTTTTCTTCCGGCTCGGAGACTGTTCTTGAAACATAATAAGCACCTGTACTGATTGCTGTAGCTGCAATCAATGCTTTTGGAACAACAGAAAGCTGTTTGATATTCATACACAAAATTCCTTTCTAAAGATTTTTTAAGTTATATAAATAGCCAAACTTGCGCAATTATTTACAAAATTTTACAAAACTAAAATGAAAATTATTGTCAGTTTTATTAATCTAACAATAATGCGTCATTTTGAGCCCACATCTATACAAAGGCGAAGAATCTTTAAAACCTTTAACCAATGAGGCTGAAATTTTATTGGTTGTTATCTTCAATTACCGGCTGGATATCGAGTTTTGAAAAAGTCCTTGTAGCTTTTGCAAATTTATATGTTCCAGGAGGGGTTGTTGCTGCCAGAGACGCTGCAAAGCCTGCAGAAACACCGACTATTATACCGGCAACAGTTGCAAGAATTGTTTTAACCCTTGATAATTTCTTTGACAGTGCAATTGGTATTGCAGCCCCGATAACGCCGCCTGTGCCGACAATCAGACGAGAAAGATTTCTTCTCTTTTTTATGTCTTCTTCTGAAGAGTTCTCTCTTACAAACTTTTGAATCTTAGGTGCGGATTCCATTACATCTTTGTATGCTGCTTCAAATTGATCCACCTGATTGTAAGGTACACTTAGTTTACCTGATTCTTCACCCTGCGAATCAATTACACGGTAGATGGTCCGCCCGTTAGTTGTTGTACCAAGTCTTTGAATGTTGCCATACGAATTTTGTCTGAAACCGGACGAACCGATGTTTAACATGTCAACCATAAAATCACCTTCACACTTATTCCATTATATTTATAAACAATTCAAATCGCAATAATTTGCTAGCGTATTAAGAAATATAAAGCCGAATTTTTTTTAATTAGCTTTCCGCTTGCTCTCCAGATAATGATTCTTGTTTATATCAGAATCTGTAAAAAATTATTTTCCGAACCTTCTGTTTCTGCGCTTATACTCAAGAATACATTCCGCCATTGCATCTTTATCAAATTCCGGCCAGAATTTTTCCATAACTATAAATTCCGAATATGCAATTTGCCATAAAAGGTAATTAGATACTCTCATCTCTCCGCCTGTTCTTATAAGTAAATCCGGATCCGGTATGTTTTTTGTATATAAATGTTTTGAAATAGTCTCTTCTGTTATGTCTTTTTCACCTGATGCAATAATTTCTTTTACTGCATGTACAATCTCGGCTCTTGCGCCATAGTTGAAAGCTATTTGTAAATTAACGCCGGTATTATTTTTTGTTGTATCTACAGAATTTTGTAAAATCTCCTGTAATTTTGGACTCAATTTAGTTGTGTCTCCGATAAATGATATTACAACATTGTTTTCATTCATCTCTTTCAATTCGTTTTTAAGAGTTTGGGCAAGTAAATCCATAAGGAAACTTACTTCTTCAGGTTTTCTGTTCCAGTTTTCTGTAGAAAAAGCGTAGACCGTTAAATATTTAACTCCAAAATCATCACACGCTCTCATTGCAGCTTTCAGTGCATCAACTCCCTTTTTGTGACCAAAAGCTGACGGAAGATTTCTCTTCTTTGCCCAGCGCCTGTTACCGTCCATAATTATTGCAATGTGTTTTAAATTACACTCTTCTACAATTTTTTTTATATCTTCCATACAATTCCTTGTTATTTATTTTCCAGCAATTTAAAAATTTCAAATACCGACTCTCTTAGTGATTCTACACCAACCTCTTCATCAAGTTCAAGTGTTATAGTTGGAATTTCTTTTTCAATTCCTGCCCAGGTACCGAAACTTCCCGGAGTCGGGTAGCCGATATTCTCTTCTACAGGGTAATTTATGATTTTAGAAATTTCTTCCGCTAAATCTTTTGCGTCACCATCATAATTAACAACTTTAAACGGGGCATGAAGTGTAAGTATAATTTGGGGATTAAATTTTTCTACAACACTGATAACAAATTTTGTTTCTTCTTCGCTTGCAGGAGTCTTTCCGCCAAAAAATTCGTTTCTTTGAGTTAATTCCCAGTTTTTTGTCGGGAAATTTCGGTTTAAATCAACACCGTTTTTATTTGTTCTAATATTGTGTTCTACTCCGTATTCATTTAAACACGGAATAAAAAGCAGCTTAGAATCCGGAAACTGTTTTAAGTATTCAGAGATCAAATACTTACCTTGAGGCTCGTCTCCGTGAAAGCAGCCAATTACTAATACAGTCGGGTTTTGAATATTTCCGGCGAGATCCATTAAAGCTCCTAAGGTTTTATTACAGACAAAACATAATCATCTGTAAAATATTTGTTTGCACATTCCTGAAGCTTTTGCGGAGTAACCTGATGCAAAGCTTTAACTATCTCTTCTCTATAATTATATGGTTTACCCATAATGGAATAATATGCCATTATATTTGACTGTTGAGCATTTGTTTCGGTTAAAAACTGTTGTTTCCCGATTAAATTATTAACAGCATTTTTAAGTTCTTCTTCACTTACCGGTATTGTCTTAATTTTATCAATTTCTTCTTTAAAACCCTTAATTGAAGTTTGTATGTTAGAAGGTTCTGTACCTATGTATATACTGAATACTGCTGACTTTCTGCGAGTTTCGTATGCTGTTCTTACGGTATATGCAAGACCTTTTTTCTCTCTAAGTTCCAGAAATAATCTTGAAGAAAGACCGCTTGCGCCAAGAATAACATTAAGAAGCATAATTGCCGGATAATCATTAGAGCCGATTGTAGGAACAAACCAACCTTGAAGTATTTGAGCCTGATTAGCATCTTCTTTTATGATTTCAGAGTATTCCTGTTTTAATGCTTGCGGTACTTCAATTAAAGATTCCCCCCCTTTTGATTCCGGAATCTTGCCAAGATATTGTTCCAGTAAGTCAGAATCAACATCTCCTACCAGTACAAGAGTTTTTGTACTATTGTTCAAGATATCTCTGTAAGAATTTATAGCATCTTCTTTTGTTACATCATCAATTTCTTCCAGTACTTTTGTGTAGCTATGCCCGTAAAAATGGGTTTTATAAACAGTTCTGGTAAATAAATCTGAAAGCTTAACTTTTGCAGAATCAAGTTCTGCCGTTAATTCGCCTTTCATTTTTTCTTTTTCTTTTTCAAATTCTTCAAAAGTAGAATTCAAAATTATGTCATTAAGTAAAGATAATGCCCTCTCAAAATCTTCATTAAGACAAACGAATCTTATTCTTAAATAATCGGATTTCATTTCACAGGAAAGATCGATTGCATTTTCATCCAGAATAGTCGATAATTCTTCCGAGGAATAAGTCTTAGTGCCTTTTAGAAGCAGCCTGTTCATAATGGCATATTCGCCGGCAAATTTTTCCGGTTTGTTTATTGATATATTCAAGGTTAAAGCTGCTCTTGGCGTATTTTTATTTTCTTTTACGCAAACATTGATATTATTTTTTAATTTAAATTCTCTCATATATAAAATTAAATCACAAATAAAATACGGTATCAAATTATAAACAAAATATAAAATATTTTAATTGTAAATTTTTTGTTACAATCTTATGGCAAATGTTAAAAAAATATATAATATAAATACATTTACTTGAAAGCAAAGTTTGGATACGTATCCTTTTATAACTGCGCAGGAAGAGTCTTTATAATTTAAAATCCGGATAGATTTATATCTTATCCGAAAGGAGGGTATTATGTAAAAACCTTTATTTTAATCAAGCATTAAGTCCATAGGTGGTTGCATTAAACAATATATTATATATGCAGCATTCATTAAAAATAGTAATACTAAAATTGTGTATATGATAATTAAATATTTTACCGGTAATACAACTTTCAATCCATTTATTTGGAAACCAAGCCTATGAAGTAAAAATTCAATAAAAATCATTAATAGATTTAAAGGTACAACAAAATTAATTATTATATTATACAAAACTTCACCAATTAGAGCGACCAAAATATTGTCAAACCAGTAAATTGCAATATGTGCAGAAACAATAATTATAGAAAAAACCAGTAAAATATATGCAAATAAATTTACAGAATAATATTTATGCAAAACAAAGTATTTTATCATTATAGACCAATTTTAACATATAAGGAGAAAAGATGAAAGTAAATATAAATAAAATAAGGGAATCTATCAATAAAAAGACACTTGATGCTACATATAAGGCGCAGAAGATATATAATTTTGTTTTATGAATTTTTAATCATAAATTAAATTTCTTGAGTTTTGTAATAAGCAGTATAAGAAATAAATAGTATTTACAAATATTAATATAAAAAGAAATGCATATACGATATTAAGATACCTTTTTGGCAGTACGACATTTAGTCCTCTGACCAGCACACCAGTTTTTCTAAAAATAAATTCTATAACAATAAATACAAAATTTAACGGTAATAAATATTCAACTATTATTTCATATAAAGTTCCAATGATTAAGGCATCTACAGTATTCTTGAACCCATATAAAAGAATTAATGCCGTAAAAAGAATCAAGGAAGATAAAAATACCAAATAGGCAAAAATATTTACAGAATAATATTTATGAAGATTTAAGTTATTTGCCATAGTAAGTTGATTTTAACATATAAGGAGGAATTATGAAAACTAATTTTGATTGGAGAAGAACTGAATAAAAAGGTTCGCACCGGAGAATTAATCTACGTAGATAATTATACACGCTCGGACGGAACAAAAGTAAACGGATATTATAGACGAAGCAGAAACAAATAAGAATAACGATTTTTTCATAAATATTTTATCCTTAATAAAAAGTACACAATTTGTAAAAAAATATATTGAAAAAAGCATGTTCATGGTAAAATTTATTTGATGAAGATTTTAGAAGTAAGAGATGGTTTTATAAAATTTGAAGCGGATAGCAATGTTTGCCTGTCATCTTTTATACAAGTATCGGGACTTGCAAAAAATTATGTTGCTCAAGTTTTGCAGATAAAACGCTCCGGTATAAATTCTATTGGTATTGCAAAAATTTTATTTTTATATGACGGGGCTTTGCAACCATATGACAAAACATTGCCGCCTGATGATGCAGAAATTAAAGACTTTACTTTTAATATTTTAAACAATTCAATCAATGCTTCTGAACCGGTTATAGCAGGTGAGATGCCCGGCAAAAATACAAGCATTATAATAGATGCTTCTTCTTTCAATAAAAAAATGCTTATGAGCGTTGATGATAAAGATGAAAATAATATTATTATAAGAAATCTGACGAAACAATTTAATAATTTAAATAATAAAGTTTTAATAATAGATACCCTCGGAATAGTAAAGGCTAAAAAAGCGGAAGCCGGTGTAGATTTTAAGCTGCCTTTGGATACAGCTTCTCTTGCTTTTATGTATCAGGATTGTTTAAATGATGCAACGGCGGACAGCAAGTCTTTAATTATAGAAATTTTTAGAGATTTGGCAGAATACTCGGAAACAGTACCTTTTGTTCCGTTCGGAGCTTTAAAAAATATTGTGGATGAGATGGTTGACAAATCTCACGTTTTCAAGCTCCTCGTTTTGAAAAATAAGCTTGCTAAATTCGAAAGACTTGGGTATTTTGCAAAAGACAGAAGCGAGGTAGAGAAGGTTGATAGGATTCTTAACTCAAAATGTGCAATAATAGACTTGTCAAAATTGGATAGCGCATTTCAAAACAGATACCTTGCATTTTTGTATGAAAAATTAAAAGAAAATTCTGATACACAGGTATTTTTGGAACTTTCAAATGCGGTTAGTAAAAAGAACTTGAAAACAATAATGGAAAGTCCTGTTTCCACAACTTTTGTTACACATTCAAGGTTTAAATATCTTAATGATATTAAAAACTTTTTTGATAACTTTATAATCTCGCCATCATTAACAAATAATGAAATCTTCAAAGTATATAATAATTACCTCAAAGCAATGCCAAAGGGAACGTATCTTATAACGGGAGAGGCAGTAAATTACATTCCTCTGGTATCATCAGCAAAAATTATAAATGAAGTTCTTCCAGTGTATAACAAAGTTTCTCAAGAAGAAATTGATGAAGGGAATACAAAAGAAGAAAAAATCAGCGAATCTGTAGGAAAAACTAATGCTGCAGTAGATAACGATCAGCCGGTAATGGAACAAAAAGAAGTATCGGGTTTTGAAGAAACAGAAGAAAGTGCTTCTCCAAATTCGGAAGTTGCAGATTCCACTTCAGAGATTGCTGCAGCTCCTGAAGCTCAAATTATGAAAGCAGAACTTGAAGTTGCAGAAGAAGAAATGGAAACAGAAGAGCCTATTTCTGATACAGAGGACGCAGCTGTTGAGCCTGAAATTATAGATTCCGATGTTGTTGAAGAGCAGGGGAAAGCTGTTGAAGAAGTACAGGAAGAACAAAACAGATTATCAAAGGAAGAAATTTTCGCAAATATAGAGGAAAAGTCAGATACTGCAATCTCTGAGGCTGCAAAAGATTTAACTCCTCCTGCCGGTGGGATGTTTGATGACGATGAGTCGGAAGCTTCAATGGAAGAAATTTTAGAAGAAGAGGTAAGTCAATCTGAGGAAAAACCCTCTCAAGAGGAAGTGACTTCTGTGCAGGAAGAGGATGAACTGAATATAGAAGATTTAGACCATCAGGAAGTTTCAGAGCAAGAAGCTTCTGAATTGGAAGTGCTTATTGCGGATGAGAATGACGCAAATTTACAGGATTCTCAGATAGAGGAAATTCCGCTTGATGATGCATTTGAAAGCAATATAGAAGACGAAGAGTTACAAGAAATACAGGATTATATTCCGGAAGATAATGCTATTGAAACTGTTGAAGAAATTGATGAGCTTGGTGAATTAATTACGGAAGATAAGTCAGAAAACGATATTTTAGAAGAACTCAGCGATGACAATACGGAAGAATTTAATATAGAGCCGGAAGCAGCAGAAGAAGAAACAGAAATAGATATTCCTGAGGGTTTTGATCTGGATATGAACTCTGATAATGAAAGCTCAGAACTGTTAGAAGAAGTTTCCGATGAAAGTTTAAAAGAAGATAATATTATTCCTTTAGAGGAAGATAATTCAGAGCTTGATGAAATTGTTGAATTGGATCCTAATGAAGCGACAGATGATGATATTATTATAGATATGAGTGATGAGGAAGATTCGGATTCTCTGCCGCAAGACGAGGATGATCTGGATACTCAAATAGTAAAAGATGTTGATAAAGTTTTTACGACCCGTAAGGATGATGATATTTCTGACTCTGATCTTGATTTTATTGATGAATTAAACAGCGATAATGATATATTGGAGGCGGCAGATTCTGATGATGCAGATAATGTTTTGGAGGAAATTTCCGATTCAGATGATGCTGACGGGATTATAGAAGAACTTCCACCGGCGACTCAAAGCAAGAAATCTCAGGATGATAATATATTAGAAACAAAAAATTCTTCTACTCCAATTGTACCTGTATATGATGCGGATATTCCGCAGGAGGATATGGTGATAAGCGATCCTATACAACAGGGCGATACCGTAATGCACGCCAAGTATGGAAGCGGCGTTGTTGAAAAAATGATTAAGTATGGTAATAAAACGTTGTTTTCTATAAACTTTGATAATATTGGCAGACGCCTGCTTGATCCGACTTTAACTGAGATTAAAAAAGCATAGCTGCCATTTCTTTAGTTAGATAAAACTTTCTCTTTAAAGGTTACTCATCTGGTCGTTATACTTCCAGGCTTAATACATTTCCCTTTAAAGGACATTCATCTGGTCGTTATACTTCCAGCCTTAATACATTTACCCCCCCCCTCTTTACAATTGCCCCTTTTTGTAGTAATTTTTACCATGTAAAGAGGTTTTAGCCTCTATGTAAAAAAAGAAGGAGAACTCAAATGAGTGAAAGAAAATTAGTTGGAACAGGCGAAATGTTCAAAAAAGCATTAGCTGGCGGTTACGCTATTGGTGCTTACAACGTAAACAACATGGAAATCTTGCAAGGTATTGCAGAAGCAGCAGAAGAAACAAGATCTCCAATCATTCTTCAAGTTTCAGCAGGTGCAAGAAAATATGCAAACCAAACTTATTTGATTAAGTTAGTTGAAGCAGCTCTTGCTACAACAACTGTACCTATTGCTTTACACCTCGATCACGGTGCTGATTTTGAAATTTGTAAAGCTTGTATTGATGGCGGTTTCTCTTCTGTAATGATTGATGGAAGCAGATTCCCATTGGAAGAAAATATCAAATTAACAAAACAGGTTGTAGATTATGCTCACCCTAGAGGAATTTCAGTAGAGGCTGAATTGGGTAAATTAGCAGGTGTTGAAGATGATGTAAAAGTTCATGCAAAAGATTCAACATATACAGATCCGGAAGAAGCAGCAAGATTTGTTAAAGAAACAGGATGTGACTCTTTAGCAGTTGCAATCGGAACTTCTCACGGTGCTTACAAATTCAAAGGCGAAGCTAAATTAGACTTTGAAAGATTAGCAGAAATCAAAAAAGCAGTTAATGATATTGTTGGATTTGATTATCCGTTAGTTCTTCACGGTTCATCTTCTGTACCGGCAGAATTTGTTGCAAAATGTAATAAATTCGGCGGTAACTTGCCAGATGCACAGGGCGTTCCGGAAGATATGCTTAACTACGCTTCTAAGCACGGTGTTGCTAAGATTAATATCGATACAGATTTGAGATTAGCAATGACTTCTACAATCAGAGAATTCTTTGTAGAACATCCTGAAAAATTCGACCCACGTGAATACATGGGACCTGGAAGAACTGCTGTTAAAGAAATGGTTATGCACAAAATGCGTGACGTATTAGGAACAGCTGGTCACGCTGACGACTAGGCGGGTAAAATAGGGGTAAATATATAGGGTCGGCTTTTAGGTAAAACGACCGACTGATATAGAAACTCCAAAGACGCCTCGAGGGTGTGATTACAGTTTAAAAGTGATTGAGCGGGCACAAACTTTTAGTTTGTGCCCGCTTCTTTAGAATTTAGCAATAAAATTTTTTAGCGGGTTTTAATCCGATAGAACGGTAATGTAATGCAAGTTTGTAACGATACTTACAAAAACTCTTTTATTACGTCAAAAGGGAAAAAAATTCCCCGCTATTTGTACCATGTTACAAGCGAAAAGAACTATAATTCCATAATGAAGGATGGGATTATTAAGACATCTCCTGATGCATATTCGGAGTCTAACTTGGACGGAGTATTTCTCTTTGAACTCAAAAATTTTTTAAAACATTGGTGTAATACATGGTATTCAACGTATGAAGGTTGGTATACAATAGCACTAGCGCTATTTTCACGGTGTGCATACAGAGATCCTAAAATAGTTGTGTTGAGGATTCCGACAAAAAATCTGGATACGAAGGATTTGAGATGTAGGGTGGAGTTAGATAAAATGCCTGATGCGCACATAAAAAATGGTGATACAGCATTAAATCAAAAACATTATACAAGAAATAGAAGACCGATAGAATATATTTATCAAAAAGTTATTCCGGCAAATATTGTAAAGAAGGTCGGAAACGCTGATATAGATAAGATTGTAGATAATATGCTTGAAACGAATACATACAGTCGTGATAATTATACAAGGCAAATTTTAAAAGCCTTGTTCAAATCCAGTCCTGAAGAAAATGCAGTAAATATTTTTGAAAAATTATCCGAAAAATATAAAAAAACAGTGCAATATTAATGGCAGAAGAGTCTTTTCTGTGCTATAATGCCCTTATGCAAAAGAAAATCTTGATTATAGGAAACGGAGCTAAAGAGTATGCTTTAGCAAAGAAATTATCAGAAAAGCACGAAATTTATATAACACCGGCATCTGATACCTTGAAGGAGTTTGCGCAGTGTGTTGATATTAGAGAGGATAATCCGGCAGAGCTGCTGGAATTTGTTATGGAAAATGGTATTGATATGACAATACCTGTTTCACTTACGGCACTGAAAACGGATATTGTAGATTTGTTTAATAATAATAGACAGAAAATCTTTGCTCCTGATAGAAATGCCGCAAAAATAGTTTTTGACAAGGCACTTGCTAAAAAGGTTTTGTATAAACTAAGGATTCCTACTCCAAAGTTTGGGATTTTTGAAAAACAAAATATGGTGTTGGATTATATTAAGAATCAAAAAGTTCCTTTTGTTTTAAAAAAAGATGAGCCTAATAGCGCAGCGGTTTTTACTTCTTATCAAACAGCAAAGTCTCTTGTAGAATCGAGTTTTATAGAAAAAAATAAACGCATAATTATAGAAGATTATGTGTACGGAACTCCTTTTTCTTTTTATACAATAACAGATGGTTACAAAGCATTGCCAATAGGCTCTTCAATAACCTACAAGCATTTTCTGGAAGGTGAAGGCGGTCAATTAACCAGTGGAATGGGAGCTTGCTCGCCGAATTATAAATTAACAACAGAGAATGAATATTTTCTTATGGATAATGTTATTTATCCGACCCTTGATTACCTGGAAATAGATGGTAATCCGTATTTGGGAATTTTGGGTGTAAATGGAATTTTGACAGATGATGGAGGAATGCAGATTTTAGGCTGGCAGTCTTTTATGCAAGACTGTGATGCACCTTCGCTGTTAGAAATTCTTGATGAGGATTTGTACACTCTCTTTTATTCATGTGTAATAGGATCTTTCAGTGATGAAGTTGAATATATCAAGAATAAGGATATATTTGCATCCTCTCTTGTTTTGACTTGTAAAAATAAAAATAATAAAGAGAATGTTATTCAAGGCTTGGATAATGTCGGTGATGAAACTGTTATTATATTTTATCCATCGGTTTCCAAAAATCGATATATGGAATATGAAGCGAGTGAGGGAGCGGTGCTTTCTGTAACTACAACTTCTGCAACGGCTTCCAGGGCTGTTCAAAAAATGTATAACGAGGCGCAAGATATTACTTTTGAATCTGTATATTTTAGAAAAGATATATGTAGAATAAAAAATTAACTTAACATTTCTTAATAATTTTAAGAAAAAAGGCAATTTTATAATCTTCAAATACTTTATATATATATCAAACGTAAAATCAAAATACAGAGGATAATAAAAGGAGTACATTTATGGCAAGAGTATTAATTTCCATGCCTGAAAGCTTTTTAGGCAAAATTGACGAAGTTGCAGAGAATGAAAGCAGATCACGTTCAGAACTAATCAGAGAGGCTTTGAGGAGTTATATAACACGCTCTCAGGTTCGTAATAACACTCTGGCAGACAAGAATGCAAGAATTTTAGAGGCACTACTGGACGGGTAGATTCACAGAAAAAGTGAGTTATGAATGAGACCGGACATATATCCGGTGCTTGTTCGTACCTGGAGGGAATTTAGTTAGACACGAGGACAAAAACACGAGGTCAGGGAAACACAAGAGAAGAGAAAACGTAAAAAGGAAAACAACGAAAACAAACAACCATGGGAATTCTTAAACAAAAGAATTCCTTTTTTTTGTGTGAAAAAGAGGATTTATATCGCAGTTTACACTAAAAAAGCTAAAATTGACACCCTAAACTTGTTCCAGGGTCTTATCACCGGCAAGATTCCTAAACAAGATCGGAATGTTATAGCTATATTTCAAACATATTTTGTGTAAAGTTGTACATAAGTCCCTGAAAAAGATACTTGACAACTATAGTTACCCAATATATAATTAATATATAAGGATATGTGAATGTCGGAAAAAGTATCGTTGCAAACAAATTGTGATAGTGTTTTAATCCCTTGTCCCGCAATGCTTTCAGCTATTAGGGGGGGGGGGTAAAACCCGCTTGTAGAGACGGTTTTGCCCGAATTGGATTAGTTGAGAAGAAAGTATTAACTTACTCTGTATTGTGCTGGTTAGTCACTTCCCCTCGCCCCTTGAGGGAGAGGGAGCAGTCGTGCTCGAGCCGTCAGGCGAAAGCTACGAATGCGGGTGTGGGGGTAACTCAAGAACACCTTCAATCCGCTCCACTTAGCGAAGGCAAGCTTTTCTCAGACACGCTCCCGCTCTGCTCCCGCTATCGCTTCGAAAACCTTCCCTTCGCTTCGTTCCGCTTGAACCTGACAAGTCTCACTTCCCCTCGCCCCTTGAGGGAGAGGGAGCAGTCGTGCTCGAGCCGTCAGGCGAAAGCTACGAATGCGGGTGTGGGGTTAAAAACAATAATTCACGAATACCCCCCTACGGTCTCCGACCACTTCCCCCTCAAGGGGGGGCAGATGCCTGCGCTTGCAATCAACAAGCTTCGTATTCCCTTGCCCATTAGGGGAGAGCGGTCAAATTCATCCAACTTATTGCGTCATTCTGAGTCCAGCATCTATTCAGGTGCGAAGAATCTTTAAAACTTTTACTCCACATAAATTGAGGAGGTGTGCATGATAACCCTCAACACCAACCTCGGCTCAATGATTGTCCAATCGAACCTAACCTCCTCCACAAACGCACTCAATACCGCCATCGAGCGCATGACAACGGGCTCCAAGATAAACCACGCTAAAGACAACGCAGCAAATTACTCAATCTCCACCAACCTTGCGAGCAAACTCTCATCTTACAGCGTGGCGCAGGACAACGTCGCCATGGGCTTGGATATGCTAACAACCGCCGAAGATAGCCTAAGTCTAATTTCTGACCACCTCTCAAGAATTCGAGACCTCACCGAACAAGCAGCCAATGGCACTTACGGACAAGACTCCCTAAATGCCATCCAATCCGAAATCACTGCCCGCCTTGCAGAATGCGACCGAATTGTTTCAAACACCGAATACAACGGCATAAAACTCTTTGACGAAGGCGCTTCTTCTACAACCGGCGGCGGCGAATTTATCCAGCAAATCGACCCATTAACCGAAGAGGAAGCTCTTGCACAGGGCTATACAATCATCAAAACCGCCGACGAACTCCAGGCAATAAACAACAACCTAAGCGGCAAATACATCCTAATGTCCGACATCGACCTCTCCGGCATTGACTGGGAGCCAATAGGTGATGCAAATACGGGTACACCTTTTTCAGGTGAATTTAATGGCAATGGACATGTAATAAGAAATCTTACTATAAACAAGCCAACAGAAAATGGTGTTGGTCTATTTAGTGCAGCAATGGGTACAATAGAAAATGTCGGTTTAGAGAACGTAAATATTACAGGAGGTACAGGTGTAGGCGGGCTTGTAGGAACGTTTGGATATGGGAATATAAACAATTGTTATGTTACAGGAAGTATAAAAGCGGATGATGCGTATATTGGTGGATTAATTGGAATGGCAAGTGGTGGCAGGCTTACAAATTGTTATGCAAATGCAAATATCGATGGCACATATACAAGCACATATACAAGTTCTATTGGAGGTTTAGTCGGTTATTTAACTACAGGTGCACAAGTTGATAATTGTTTTGCAAAAGGAAGTATAATAAATGGGTATTCAAACATTGGCGGACTTATAGGTTTAGTAGAAGATTCAACCGTGACAAACTGTTTTGCTTCTGGAAAAGTCGCTGGAACTACATTAGTAGGAGCGTTTATTGGAAGTATTGGAGGAACTTCATCAGCAACAAATAATACTTATTACAGTACAGTTAATTCAGTAGTACCCGCAATAGCTTATAATCCCATAGGGGTGCCGGCTTTAACCGACGGCGGCACGCCGCCTGAGAGTTTAATGCCATTGTATAAACCGAATTTTGACGGCGGCGTGCCTGACACAGCAAAAGACACATCAATTAACTTCCAAGCCGGAATCCATTCTGATTCTAGCTCACAAATAAATCTTGATTTGAGTTTTGGCTATGGCGGATTGTCAATCGATGTTTCATCCTCTGATGCTGCACGCAATTCATTAAACCAAATAGACGAAATGCTCTCCAAAATCAGGTCTAAGCAAACCGAATACGGTGCAGCATACAACCGCTTAGAATCAGCACTTGAGTCAATCGGGGTCTCGATAGACAATTTGACTTCGACACAGTCAACCATCCGTGATGCAGATATTGCTGAAGTTTCAAGTGAGTACATTCAAATGCAAATTCTACAACAGGCTTCTGCTACTCTCCTTGCGACTGCCAACCAAACACCATCGATAGCATTGCAGTTGCTGTAATCAGCTTTATTTAGCCCCTCACCCGAATCCGTAACTTTCACCTGACGGTTCAAGCACGGCTTCTCCCTGTCTTGGATTATTCGGGGTGTCGGAAAGTTCCCAGCTTCCCTCCACCTTACGGGCTTGCTCGCTTGCGGGAATGAGTTTACGTCCTTACGGACGACACTCCTGCTACCGCTCGCTCGGTGTCGCCCTACCGAAAATCCGCTCTCCCCAAAGGGGCGAGGGGAATGTCAGGCGTAGCCCGACCTACTAACTTTATTTAGCCCCTCACCCGCATTCGTAGCTTTCGCCTAACGGCTCACGCACGACTGCTCCCTCTCCCACAAGGGGCGAGGGGAAAGTGACCGCCCAGCCCAATACATTTACCCCCACCCCCAAAGGGGCGAGGGAATGCAACACTTGTCAGATTTAAGCGTAACGGAGCGAGGGAAAGGTTTTCGAAGCGATAGCGGGAGCGTGTCTGAGAAAAGCTTTCCTGTGCAAAGTGGAGCGTTGAGAGTAAGTTCTTGATTTAACCCCTCACCCGCATTCGTAGCTTTCGCCTAACGGCTCACGCACGACTGCTCCCTCTTCCTCAAAAGGCGAGGGATGGTGACCGCCCAGCCCAATACATTTACCCCCTCACACAAGGGGCGATGGGATTCACGCCCAATGTGCCACGCCATTCTGAGTCCGATATCCGTTCAGGAACGAAGAACCCCTAAAACTTTATAAGAAGGAGATTCTTCAAGCTCTTGCTCTCAGAATGACGGCACACAGGGTTACAAAACGACAAGCTTTGCAAATTTTCTCTCTCTGAGGGGTTCTGTTTATAAATAGAGCAGGGTATCCTTACCTGCGCACCTATTCATTTTAGGAGTTTATGGAAGTAAAAAAATAATCTAGTTTTACTTTTAAATTAAATACATTTACCCCTGCTCTGTTTGGAGTATAATAAATCTATAAATGATTTAAGCTTAGGAGTATTTATGCATAATGTTAGAAAAATTACTGAAGATATTGTATACTTAGGCTGTTCGGATAGAAAGCTTGCCTTGTTTGAGAGTGCTTATCCGGTAAAAGATGGTATGTCATACAATTCATATCTGCTGAAAGACGAAAAGACTGTTTTGTTTGATACAGTAGATAAGGTTTGTGCGGAACAGTTTTATGAAAATCTTAATTATGCACTTGAAGGCAGACATTTGGATTACATTATTGTTCAGCATATGGAGCCTGATCATTGCGCTCTTTTAGGCGAAGTTATCAAAGTACATCCAGATTTGAAGATTGTGTGTTCTCAAAAAACCGTTGGAATGATAAAACAGTTTTTTGATTTTGAAGTAGATTCACGTGTTCAGGTCGTGAAAGAAGGCGAAACTTTGAGTGTCGGAAAGCACGAACTACAATTTGTTATGGCTCCGATGGTTCACTGGCCTGAAGTTATGGTAACTTATGACAAAAAGGATAAAATTCTTTTCTCTGCAGATGCATTCGGTTCCTTTGGCGCTATTAACGGAAATCTTTTTGATGATGAAGTTGATTGGGAAAGAGATTGTCTTGATGAAGCTAGAAGATATTATACAAATATTGTAGGTAAATACGGATTGCAGGTTCAAATGCTTCTGAAAAAAGCCTCCGGACTTGATATAAAAACAATTTGTCCGCTTCACGGGCTTATGATTCGCAAAAACATAAACCTTTTTGTAGAAAAATATGACAAATGGTCAAATTATACTCCGGAAGAAGATTCTGTGTTGATTGCATATTCTTCTGTTTATGGCGGTACAGAAAGCGCAGTTAATCTTCTGGCTTCAAAACTGGCAGATAACGGTGTAAAGAAGATCAAAATGTTTGATGTTTCAATTACACATCCGTCTTTTGTGCTGGCAGAAGCTTTCAAATATTCTCATATAGTTCTTGCAACGACAACTTATAATGCAGGAATCTTTGAATCAATGGAAACATTCCTGCATACACTTGCTGCGCATAACCTTCAAAACAGGAAATATATTATTATACAAAACGGCACCTGGGCTCCGTCTTGCGGCGGACAGATGAGGGCAATACTTGAAAAGCTCAAGGGGACTGAAATATTAGATGATTCTATATGTATAAAATCAACGCTAAAGGATGAACAGATTGCACAAATGGATAATGTTGTAGATACAATAGTAAAATCTTTAAATCTTTAGTATTATAACATACGGGTGAATAACTCACCTACACCCTCTCTTCAAGGAAAGGGGCAGAAATAAAAATAAAGGAGGATTTAACAATGAAAAAATATGTATGCACAGTATGCCACTATGTTTACGATCCGGCAGCAGGCGATCCTGATAACGGAATTAATCCGGGAACAGCCTTTGAAGATTTGCCTGAAGATTGGGTTTGCCCGCTTTGTTCTGTTGGCAAAGATATGTTTGAAGTTGAAGAATAATCAATATCACTAAAAGCTTCCAAATGGAAGCTTTTATGTTATAATAAATTTGACCCAATAAACACAATAATATCATACAAACTGATTATTTGTTTAAATAAATGTGTAATGTATAATGTTATTGTCTTTTATACTTAAATAAGAAAGGAAATTTTGAAAATGAGTTTTGTACCTGTAGTAATTGAACAATCAAGCAGAGGAGAACGTTCTTTTGATATCTTTTCAAGATTGTTGAGAGAGAGAATTATTTTTCTTGGAACTCCTGTAGATGATATGGTCGCAAATTTAATTGTTGCACAGCTTTTGCTTCTTGATAGCGAAAACCCTGAAAAAGATATTATGCTTTATATTAACTCTCCGGGAGGAAGTGTAACTGCAGGTCTTGCTATATATGATACAATGCAGCATATTAGAGCTGACGTTCAAACTATTTGCTTAGGTCAGGCAGCTTCTATGGGTGCATTTCTGTTATGCTCAGGTGCAAAGGGTAAGAGAATGGCTCTTCCTCATTCTAGAGTACTGATTCACCAGCCTTTAGGCGGTGCACAGGGACAAGCAACTGATATTGAAATTCAGGCGCAGGAAATTTTGAGAATTAAAAAGACTTTAAATGAAATAATGGCTGAAAATACCGGTCAATCAATCAAAAAAATAGAAAAAGATACTGATAGAGACTATATCATGACGCCTCAAGAAGCTCTTGAGTATGGTATGATTGATAAAGTCATAACCAAAGAAGGCTAGGGGTAAATATAACAATGACAAGGAGAATTTTATGTCATCTAGTGATAGGTTAAAATGTTCATTTTGCGGTAAAACACAGGATCAAGTCAAAAAATTGATTGCAGGTCCTGATGTCTTTATCTGCGATGAGTGCGTTGAATTATGTAATGAAATATTGGATGAAGAATTTTTCGAAACTAAAGAAAAAAATAGTGACAAGGCAGAAAAGGCTTCTGATGATATTGATGAAAAATCAATTCCGAAACCTCATGAGATTAAGGAATACTTAGATCAGCATATAGTCGGTCAGGATGATGCCAAAAAAGTTCTCTCTGTTGCTGTTTATAATCACTATAAACGCTTAAAGCATAACAGACAGGAAGATACAAACGGTGTAGAAATTCAAAAATCTAATATTCTTCTTGTCGGTCCAACGGGAAGCGGTAAAACATTACTTGCGCAAACTTTGGCAAAAATGCTGGATGTTCCGTTTGCTGTTGCGGATGCTACAACACTTACAGAAGCTGGATATGTTGGTGATGATGTTGAAAATATTCTATTAAGATTATACCAAAATGCAGACTATGATGCGAGAAAGGCTGAAAAAGGTATAATCTATATTGATGAAATTGATAAAATTGCAAGAAAATCTGAAAACACTTCAATAACAAGAGATGTTTCAGGTGAAGGTGTTCAGCAAGCTTTGTTAAAGCTAATTGAAGGTACTGTTGCGAATGTTCCTCCTCAAGGCGGCAGAAAGCACCCGCAGCAGGAATTTATTCAAATTGATACAAGCAATATCCTGTTTATTGTAGGTGGTGCGTTCGTTGATTTAGATAAAATCATTGAACACAGAGTTAAAGACGGCTCTTCAATAGGGTTTGGTAAATCTGCACCGACTCAAGCAGAAAAAGAGCAGCAGGCTGCTAAGCTTCTTAAAAAATTACAGCCTGAAGATTTGCTTAAATTCGGTTTAATTCCTGAATTTATAGGTAGAATCCCTGTTTATGCAGTATTAGATGCTCTTGATGAGAAAACATTGAAAATGATTCTTACAGAGCCTAAGAATGCTGTTCTTAAACAGTATCAGTGCTTGCTTAAAATGGACGGCGTAGATTTAGAATTTGAGCCTGAAGCGATTGATTTAATTGCACAAAAGGCAATTAAACGAAAGACAGGTGCTAGAGCTCTAAGGTCTATAGTCGAAGAGTTAATGCTGGATATTATGTACGATATTCCGACAAAGCATGATATTACTAAGTTTGTTGTAACAAAAGAAATGGTTGAGAGGCAGGATGAAATAGATAATACTGCGGAATTAATTCATCTCCCTCAGAGTAATACAACGGATATTTCTCAAAAAACAAGAGCTGAAATAGCATAAGTTATAAAAAAAGAGGTGATTTTTATCACCTCTTTTTTTTACCCGACAAGTTTCCAATATTCTTCTAAGATATCATCTACAAAGTCTTTAAAGTGGATTGCATAAATGTTAGAATCTTTACCGTTTGTATCTCGAACGTTAACAATGTAGCTTTGGGTTGATACTCTGTCATCTTTCATGATATTATAACAGTTTGCAGGAGTATCTCCTCTATTTTTCTTGTAATATTTTGTGCCTTGATTTATATATCTGTCAATAACAGTATTAACAGCTGTATTTAGTTTTGTGCTATCAAGTCCTGCTGTAGATAATGCACTTACAACTGCTGTTCCGAGGAGTTGTAACCTGCTTCTTACTTTATCTTGAACTCCGCTATCACTCCAACCGTTACCTTTAGAATCTTTTGCCCAGTGGAGAACAATATTAGCATCGCCATTGTATAAGTCTGCAAAATTTTCACTTGTAACCTGATTTCCAAGGTTATTGCCATCAGCTTGTTTTAAAGCTTCAAGGTGTTCAACTGTCGCTCCGTTCCAGCCGGTTACCTTGCCAACAATTTCAGAATTGCTCTGTTTAACCGTAACTGAAACTGTTTGGGTTTCTCCAATGGCAATGCCATCTACCAGTACTTGAACTTCAACAGTATATGTGCCAGCTTTTGCCCCCTGAATTGTCAATGTATTTGTGCCTGAATCAATAGAGCAGGTTACACCGCCTGATACATATGTAGCGCTGAATGAAATTCGGCTAGAATCTATAGCCTGTGTTCCGTTCATTACAGTAGCACTCATAGTATGAGAGCTAGAACCGCCTGTTTCCAGTACCAGTTTATTGTTACTTATTCCTGTATCGAATGAGCCTAAAGTATATGTTGAGATGTCACCAATTTCAAGTGCTTTAGCTTTTAACTCGGTCATTTTAGTTTCAATTTCGCTGGTCAATAAGTTATTTATTTCTGTTTCATAATCACTTCCAAATACTTTTTTAACAGCATCAGCTAAAGCGCTTGATTTGTCGCAAAGAGCATCACAGTACATTATTGCCGCATTCTTTACCTGTGCTGCATCTTCTTGTTCCTTAGCTGATTGAATAAGAGAATCATAAGTAGTATTTAATTCTTTTAACGGCATATCACCTAAGCCATTTGGATAGAATTCTGCCATAGAGCTTTGTAATTGGTCAATAATCCAATCAATTAAGTTTTCTTTGTCAAGTTCGCCGCTTGATGTTAAGAAATCACCATTTTGTACTTTAGAAATAGCTTCATTTAATATATTGTCATAAGCTTCCAGTTCGCCAGACATAATGCCGCTTATCCTTTCAGCAAAGGATGAGCCAATTTCATTACTTATTGCAGTTTTAAGTTCATCACTGTTAAACAGTTCTTTTGTTTCAATAGTGTTTGTAGCTGTTTGATAGAATTCACTGGCTTCAAATTCTGCAACACCATAATTTTTAACTTCTTCAAAATCTCCAAATTCAGAATCTGTAAGTATGGAGTTAATATATTCATTTATTGCATTATCGTAGATTTCACTGTTTGCTTCATAATTTTCAAGGTTTTTGATTTCTTCCAGTGAAGTTTCAAGGCTCTTTTTTATGATACTCTTTTGCAAATCATTCAATGGCGAAGTATCAGCAGCGGAATATCCATATTCTGATAAGTCAAAGCCGTTGTCATCTTTTAAGCCGGCTGTTGATAAATATGCATCAATAATATTAATTACTGTATCTTTAATATCTTCAAAGCTTACGTCAGTCGGAATATTCTGAATATATGTATCTATTATGTTCTGTAAAGTACCGTCTTCAGCATAAGAGTAACCATATTCTTTCAGAAAGTCTCCCATTTCTTTTTTTAAATATTCATTAGCACAATAATCGGCTGTTGTTTTTTGTTCAATTGCCGGAGCTTGCTCTGCAAGATAAGCTTCAAGCTCTTCAGGAGTTCCGCCATTTTTAATATAAGGTTCTATTAATGCACCAAGTCCTTCAGAAACTGATTTTTTCCAGTTAACAGTATCAGAAACTACATTAGGTGCGGTAATAGATGCTGTAAATTCATTTAGAATTTCATACATTTCAATTTTATCGCCCATTGTTTCAAGTTCGTCTTTATCAAGTGCATTTTTATTTTTTAGTTTTGTACCTGAAATTTTACCGCTTTGTTCTGTATCAATTGTATTCCAAAAAGAATTTATCAAATCATTTTTTCCTGCATCGCTTGTCTCGCCGTCCCATTCGAAATTTTCTTCCATAAAATTTCGGAATTCTGTTTTGATTATTGCTCCATCACCATTTGTGTCTGCTGCAGAAATCCAGTTCCCTTGTTTTGCTAAAAACTGATACACTCTTGAAATATCATTTGACATAGCCTGCTCCTTTAATTTTCCCATTATTTTATATTATTGTTTACGGCATTTTTGAGAAAAACTTTAGGTTTTTTGGCTTTTTTGTTACAAAAATTTACAATTAATATAAAAATCTTATAATCAGCATAAATTTTTATATTAATTATCAAGCGGGTCAGCTTGTATATATTTAGTGTTGGTGCTAAAGTTTTAACTATGAGAGTACTTTTTATTATAGACAAAATTGAATTAAAATATTTTGAATTTAATAATCTGGTTACAAATTTCTGGATTATAAAAGAACTTCTGGAAAGAAAATGTGACGTTTACATAACGACAATACCGCTTTTGTCTCTAAAATCTGATATAGCATACACAAAGTGTTTCAAATCATATGTTCAGGATGGTAATATTTTTTATGAAAAAGATAGACAAGAGCTCCAAATTAATGATTTTGATCTTGTAATGTTCCGTCCGGATCCTCCGGTTGATATTGATTATATAAATGCAACTTACATTTTTGATTTTGTAACAAGACCGAGAGTAATTAATTCTCCAAAAGCGATAAGGAGTTTCAATGAAAAGCTGCATAGTGTATATTTTAAGGATTTAATGTCAGAAAATATTGTAACAGCATCTTTGTCAGAGATTGAGGCATTTTTAACTTTAAATAAACAAATTGTTCTAAAGCCTTTAAACCGATGTTTTGGATCAGGAGTAATGTTCTTATATGATGGTGATCCAAATACAAGAACTATAATTAATACAATGACTAATAATGAAACGACTCTTGTAATGGTACAAAAATTTTTACCTGGAGTTAAACATGGAGATAAGCGGGTTTTAACACTGGGTGATAAGGTTTTAAAATACTGTGTACGAAAATTGCCGACAAGAGATGATTTTAAGTTTAATACGCACAATGATAATTATATAGTAAAAGCAGAACTTACCACTGATGAGTATGAGAATTTTACGGAAGTTGCAAAGAAGTTAAATTTAATGGGACTGCCAATGGCAGGGCTGGATGTGATTGATGGCAGAATCATTGAGGTAAATGTAACAAGTCCTTGCTATTTTATCAAAGAAATAAATAATCTTTACGGGGTTCAGCTGGAAAAAGAATTGTGTGACTTTTTGTTGACACATGCCTTGTTATCATTATAGAAATATTGTATAATTCAATTATATGGTGGATAATAAGTTCAGGTGTCCGTTGTATACTAATATGTAAATTATGATTAAATAAGAAGGATGATTATGAAAAAGCACATTTTAGCAGTATTAAGCGTTTTAATATGTTCTATGAGTCTTGTTTGTGTAGATGCAAAATCAACATCTAATCCGACAGTTAGTTCAGCAATAAAGATGTATAAAGCTCAAAATTATTCTCAATGTTATGATGCATTATCAATAGTTGTTAAGAATGATCCGTCAAATGCTCTTGCATACTATTATTTGGCGATGGCATCCGCTCAAATAGGTAAACGTGATGAAGCTATACAAAACTATGAAAAAGTTCTGTCTTTAGCTCCGGATCCACAGCTGGAACGTTATGCTACTAAAGGAAAACGTTGTTTAGAAACTCCGGAACAATGTAATGAAGAATCTGTAGAAACTGAATTAGATAAATTTATTCAAAGTTCATATGGCACTGGTTTGTCAGATGTAGTAAGAAGTGATTATGAAAAGCAAAAAATTGAAAATCTTATGCGTGAGATGAATAGAGGTAAAGACGTTGAGCCTACAAAGTTTAAAGATTACAAGGATTTTTCTTCGCAGGCTCCTTCTAATGATGAAATCGTTGCAGCGTTAAGAGTTCTTCAAAGAGCGGGATTAACTAATGTTGCTGGTGTTAATGGTGTGTCTGAATTGTCATTGTTAACAGGCAGTCAGAATGAAAACACCGCATTATTAAATATGTTAACCGGCAAAGGTACTTCAAATTTGTCTCCGCAGGTAATACAATCATTGTTGACTAATCAGATGTCAATAGGGTTTTAAGAAAGTACAAGAATGAAATTAGATACAGTAAGATTTGGTACAATAGATATAGATGAAACTCGTATATTTGATTTTGTTCTGCCAATTATAGGTTTTGATAAGTTAAAGAAATTTGTAATTTTAGAACCAAATAAAGATACTTTGTTTAAGTGGCTTCAATCTGTAGAAGATCCTGCTCTGGCTTTTCCTATAATATCTGTGTCAGCATTGAATTTCGACTATACAATAGATTTGCCTGATAGCGTGGTAGAAGCTTTAAAAATTCAGAATGTAGAGAGTATTCTTGTTATGAATATAACGTCTATACCTCTTGATGATCCAAAAGGTACGACAATTAACTTGCTGGCTCCATTGATATTCAATATTGATACACAAATGGCAGGTCAAATTGTCCTTTCAGGTTCAGGATATGAAATAAATTACCCTATGTTTAAAAATCAATAATTTTAAGGAATAAAATGCTCGTAATTACAAGAAAAAACGGTCAAAAAATAATGATTAACGACAATATAGAAATAACTATTGTCGAGTCCAGAAATGGGGTTTGTAAGGTTGCGATAAAAGCAGATAAGGATGTAAAAATCTATAGAGAAGAAATCTATCTCCAAATTAAACTCGCAAACTTGATTGGAAAGAATACGAATGTTTCTGCCGTTGATTCTGTTTCAAATTTAATAAAAGATGGTACTGTATTAAATGATAAAAATGCTGTATCATCAGAGAGTGAAGAAGTAGTAGTTGATGAGAATGAAAAATCTTCAAAAAGCTCTATTAAAGTAAATAAAAAGAATGTTGAATCTTAATGGGAATAAGTTTTATTTTTTTTATGATGACGACTCAAGTGTAAAAATTAAACCGGATACAATTGAGCATGGTTATCTTGCAATATTGAATGATGAGATAGGAGTTGCTGAGCTGGTTTTTTCAAAGATAGATTCTCCACGTGCAAAATGGGCTTGTGTTTTAATCTCGGTTTTAAACGGGTATATGAAAGTATTTCCTACTTATTTTCAGATAAGAAATTTTTTTGAGATTGATTTAGATTTTTTATTAAAGAATGAAAAAATAAATTATGTAGAACAGCTTTTGGGTGCTTTGGAAATTTTTTCTTCAATAAATCAGGAAGTTTATAAATATGCAGCAAGAGTTATGTATGCAAACAAGCTTTATTCGGCTGCATTAAAATATATGAATAAATCCAAGCAGATATACTATAATGATGCAGAACTTCATTTTATGCTTGCAAAATATTATTTAAGAGTAAATGATTATGAAAACGCCTTGTTTTATACCAATGAATGTTTAAAATTGATACCGGATTATTATCCGGCGCATTTGTTAAAGCAAAAAATTGAAGAAAGTTGGTTTTGATAGTATAATTTATTTTATGCAGGGTGATATTTTCGAGAATAACAAGGGTAATTTTTTTGATAGTGCAAATGTTGCTGATGAGAATTTTTTTCTACAGCAGGATAGGGCATATAATGATATAAATAATATTCACGAACCTGTAAGGCGTTTGAATGATTATGATTTCAATATACTCAAGGAAGATGCATACAAAGATATTTCCGATGAGTTATTTAAGCTTGAGTATAAAATAGCAAAACTTGAAAAAGAACTGCAAACTGTGGATGCTCAAATTCAGTCGGCAAGGGATATCAGCGACTATGATACGCTTGAATTTCTTGCAGGCAGAAAAAGGCAGATACAGGAGGATTTAAAAATTTTAGCACAAATTTATAACGAAAAGAGTCTTTCTACAAAGATTTCCGGTGGTATTTTTAATATTTTGTCGCCCAAAATTAAATTACAGCTGGATAAATTCAATAAATCGGTTAAAGCTTTTAAAGAGATGGTTATTTCAAACTTGCCGGGCAAATTTTCTTCTGTTATGGAAATAAAGCAATCTTTAAATAAATTAGAGAACATTAACAGAAGTGTAGATGAACTAATGACGTTGCAGACACCATATGGCGAGGCTTCTGATAAATATGAGCAGCTGTCACGGTATATTATAAGAGCAAATGCGATACAGGCAAAAATTGCAAGAACTTTAAGATAACTATACATTAAAATTGGTTTATGTTAGAGTAAATTTATTATGAAAAGAAAACCAGTTATCGCAGTTGTAGGAAGACCGAACGTAGGCAAGTCTACTTTTGTAAACAGACTTGTTGGCAGACGCCAGTCTATTGTGCATGATATGCCGGGGGTTACCCGTGACAGAATATATTTTGATGTTGAATGGCAGAACAAACCTTTTACTGTTATAGATACGGGCGGAATTGTACCGGGTGATGAAGATGATATAATGATTTCTATTTATGATCAGGCAAAAATTGCTTGTGAAGAAGCTGATAAGATTATTTTTCTGGTTGACGGTGCAGAAGGCGCAACTCCTGTAGATAAAGATATCGCAAATATTTTAAGACAATCCGGTAAACCTGTTTTTCTTGCCGTAAATAAAGTCGATTCACATAACCAGATTGCAATGATAAGTGATTTTTATTCGCTTGCAGTTGGTGATCCGATTGCAATATCTGCGCTGCATGGTTCAGGCGGGGTCGGAGATTTGCTGGAAGAAGTTACTGCTGATTTTGAAGATGATGAAGATTTAGAAGAAGATAAAACCATAAAAAT